>CACWUV010000159.1:5863-11141 GCA_902764185.1 uncultured Eubacteriales bacterium | reverse complement strand
TGCAGCGCCGCCGTGGCGCTGTGGCGCAGGCGGTCGATCTCGTCGTTCACCGAGGAATCCTTTTCAATATAGGTGTCGCTGGCGGCGATATAGGCCTCCGGCTGGTAGTAATCATAGTAGGAGACGAAATACTCCACCGCGCTGTCGGGAAAGAACGCCTTGAATTCCGAGCACAGCTGGGCCGCCAGGGTCTTGTTGTGGGCGATGACCAGGGTGGGCCGCTGCACCTTTTCGATCACCGAGGCCATGGTGAAGGTTTTGCCCGAGCCCGTCACGCCCAGCAGCGTCTGGGCCTTGAGGCCGTCCTGGAAACCCTTTGCCAATGCCTCGATGGCTTGGGGCTGATCACCGCTGGCCTGATAGGGCGCTTTCAACACAAAATGTCCCATAAAAACTCCTCAAATGAGAATGTTTATTCGCGTTTCATTGTAGCATAGCCGCCTGTATTTGGCAAGCGTAAAAAGGTGCCATCCACCCATCGGCAAGCGGCAGGTTTCCCGATATTATGCTGCCTTAATCCGGCTGGCAGCGCGAAAAGGGGCGTTTTTTCGCGGAATGCGGAAAAAAAGACGGAGCACACTGAGGCTGTCGGCTTTGGCCGATGATGCTTTGGAGGTGTTTCGGCCATGTCCACCTATTTGATTCATCCTTCGCCTGTGCTGCATGGGGAGGCGCAGATCAATACGTCCAAGAACGCCGTGCTGCCCATCATGGCGGGGGCGCTGCTGTGCCAGTCGCCGGTGGTGCTGCATGACACGCCGGCGCTCACCGACGTGGACAGCATGGCGGAGGTGCTGACGGCCTGCGGAGCACGGGTGGAGCGCAGGGGTCGGGACATGCGCATCACCGCAGGCGATCTGCGCCAGCCGGAGGACGCCCAGGCCGTGCAGCGCCTGCGGGCCTCCATCCTGGTGCTGGGCCCGCTGTGCGCCCGGCTGGGGGAAGGCCGGGTGGCCTTGCCCGGCGGCTGCGCCATAGGCCAGCGGCCCATCGACATCCATTTGCGGGGGCTCAAAACCCTGGGCGCGGAGGTGAGCCAGGAGGGAAGCGTGGCCTCCGCCAAAGGAAGCCTTGCCGGCGGCAGCATCTATCTGGATTTTCCCAGCGTGGGAGCCACGGAAAACCTGCTGATGGCGGCGGTGCTGGCGCGGGGCGTCACCCGCATCGAAAACGCCGCCAAAGAGCCGGAAATCGTGGATCTGGCGGATTTCCTCACCGCCTGCGGGGCGCGCATATTGGGCGCGGGCACGGGCACCCTGGTCATCGACGGCGTGCGGCAGCTGCGGGGCACCGAGTACACGCCCATTCCGGACCGCATCGAGGCGGGCACCCTGGCCTGCGCCGCGGCCATCACCGAGGGCAGCATCCTGCTGCGGGGGGCGCGCAGCGATCATCTGCGGGCTTTGCTTTTCAAGCTCCGGGAAACGGGCATGCTGGTGCAGGAGGACAGCCGGGGCCTGTGCCTGCGGGGACGGGCCAAGCGGGGGGTGGACGTGCGCACCCTGTCCTATCCGGGCTTTCCCACCGATCTGCAGGCGCCCATGATGACCGTGTGCTGCAAGGCCAAGGGTCAAAGCGTGTTCCTGGAAACCATCTTTGAAAACCGCTATATGCACGCCGTGGCCCTGAGCCGCATGGGCGCGGACATCCGCACCGAAGGGCGCATGGCGGTGGTGCAGGGCGGGCAAACCCTGCACGGCGCCGCTGTGGAGGCCACCGATCTGCGGGCGGGCGCCGCCCTGATGCTGGCCGGACTCATGGCCCAGGGGGAAACCCGGCTGCTGGACGAGGCCGGGCATATCGACCGGGGCTACGAGCATCTGGATGAAAAGCTGCGGGGTCTGGGCGCAGACATCTGTAAACAATAAAAGGCCCCATTTGACAACAGCGGTGGAAAAAACTATAATAAATACATACAGAAAGAAGGGCGGTGAACGGGATGAAGGGCATCCGGTGGATCATCATTGCGGTGCTGACGGCGGCGGTGGTGCTGGCCATTTGCGCGCCAAGCATGCTGCAGGGCATCCTGCCTGATGAGGTCATCACGGCCGCCAATATGGATGAATTTCCGCTGCTCAACAGCTGCGGCTGGATCGCCCGGCAGATATTGGAGGCCATCCGCGGCAATCAGCAGATGACGGTGGACATCGTCACCAAGGCCATCGGCCCCCATTTTTTGGATGAGCTTGTGTCCCTGCTCATGGTGTCCATGCTCACCATCCCCGTCTCCATGATCCTGGGCTTCCTGCTCTATAAGCCCCTGTATCAAGGCGCGCTGGTCAAGGGCGTGCTCTATCTTTCCCTCAATCTTTGCAGCGTCATGATCGCCTGGATCATCTACCGGCAGATCTATTTCCGCCTGCTCATCGAGGGTCTGATCCAGAAGAACATCACCGATACGGTGCTCCAGCAGGCCGCCAATTATGCCACCCAGTTCTTTTCCGCGCTGCTGGTGGGCGCTGTGACCATTAAAATAGGGGTCGCCTTGCTGGCGGCCCACGTGGTAATGAGCAAAATGATCCTGCCCATCATCGGCACGCTGGTGCGCACCCTGCTCTTCGCCTTCCTGACGGCGCTGATCATGCTGCTGCAATATAATCCTCAGGATTGGCAGATCCTGCTGCCCATGATGCTGGTCACGCTGATCGTCAGCGGCCTCAGCGACGGGCTGTTCGGAAGCTGACGGCGCTCGTTATAGGGAGTTGGACAATCAGAAACTTATCAGTTAGGTTAGCATTCAATAAAAGCTGCCAGGCAGGAACGTCCTTTGCTTGACAGCTTTTTTGACTATATAAAACTATTCATTATAAATTCTTAATTACCTTTATCAATTCCTGCCCGTCCCAACCAACAAAATCAGTCGTCATCCCAGGCTTCAATGTCCTTGTCCAGTATTTTGCCGGTATTGGCGTCGATCTCATATTCGTATTCGGCCTTGCCCTTGATATAGAATTCGATGTCATAGATCATCCGCCCGTCGTCCCGGGTCAGCTTCGCCTTGCTGAATTTCACCTTGCTGCCGGATACCCCGGCGTTTTTCAGGGCGATGGATTTGGCATCGCTCAGGGAAAGGGTAGCCTTGCTGTCGCCGGTGGATTTGCTGCTCTTCTTGGAGGAGGCGGAGCTGCCGGAGGATTGTTTTTTATTCTCCTTTTTCTCGGCTTCCGGCTGCTGGGCGGCGGTCCTGTCCCATGCGTCATAGCTTTCCTTTAGGATCTGCCCGGAGCTGGCGTTGATCTCATATTCGTACTCCACGCCGTCGGTGGAGCGGAAGGTGATCTCATACACCCACAGGCCGCGTTCCCGCTCCAGCTTGAGCTTGCTGAAAGTCACGTCGCTGGCGGCTTTCCCGGCGCTCTGCAGGGCGATCCCGCTGGCCTGATCCTCGGTGATCAGCGTGTCGCCGTCATTGCCCGCGGCGCTGCTTAGCACCTCTTTTTCCTTTTCTACGATCGCCCCGTCGGCAGCGCGCAGGGTATATTCATATTCCGCGCCTTCAAGCACAAAGGACAATTCATAGACTTCCTGGCCGTTTTCGGTGTCCAGCTTGCAATATTGGTTCGTCACGGTCTGGGCAGACGCGCCTGCGTCCTGCAAGGCGGCCTGCCAAGCGGCCTCCTGGTCAATGCCCGCGGCGGCTGCGGATGCGCACATGGTTGCCAAAAGGATGGCAGCCAGCACGATCATCGTCCATAATTTCTTGTTCATTTCATAGCCTCCTTTCGGATCTTTCCCGATCCTGGATCCATTTTAACACGCCAGGATTAAAGCATCATGAAAGCGAAGGATTATTTTGAGAAAAAATAACGGAAAAGGCGCTGCCTTGCCCGGGAGCGCTGTCCACGGACACGCGGCCGCCGTGCAATTCGGCAATTTCCTTCACCATGGGCAGGCCCAGACCGGTGCTTTGGACGGAACGGGAGGGATCGCAGCGATAAAACCGCTGAAAGATCTTTTCCTGATCCTGGTGCGCGATGCCGATGCCGTCGTCGCGCACCTGCAGGCGGATTTCACTTGATGTTTTTTGCAGGCTTACGGCGATATGTCCGCCGGGCTTGCCATATTTGTAAGCGTTGCTGATCAGGTTCTGGATCATGCGGGACAGCAGCAGGCAGTTGCCCTGCATCATGACGCCCGGCTGGATATCGGCGGATATGCGGATGCTGGCCTCGTCCTCCGGCCAGACGGGCTCGCTGGCCTCGGAAACGAGCTGGCTCAGATCCACAGCCTCCATCGGAAAGGCGTCCTTGCCCTGATCAATGCGGCTCAGATCCAGCATGTCGCGTATCAGCGCCTCCATCCTGCGGCCTTGACGGCGGATCACGCGCAGGGCATCCTGATATTCGTCCACGGTGCGCTCCTTTTCCAGCGAATAATCCGCCTGGGCCAGGATGACCGAGGTGGGCGTGCGCAGCTCATGGGAGGCGTCTGCGGTAAACTGCCTTTCGGCCTCAAAGACCAGCTCCAGCCGGTTCAGCATGGAGTTGAAAACGCTGGCCAGCCGCCCGATCTCATCGCGGCTTTCACCCATGTCGATGCGCTGCTTCAGATCGCCGCCTTTCGATATGCGCTCCGCCGTGCTTTCGATCCTGCGGATGGGGGAGAGCAGCTTGCCGGACAGCATGTATCCGGACAGCACGCATATGGCCAGCAGAAAAGGCAGGATGGTCAAGGCGGTCCCCGTCGTCTGGCGCAGGAGGGCTGCCCCCTGGGTTTCTTGCACAATGCCGCGAATCCACAGCGGCTCCAGCTCCGGGGATACGGTCAGCGGCAGATCGTAGAGCGCGTAGCGCTGGCCGTCCACGTGAAAATACCACAGCTTTTCCGCCGTGAATCCCGGGGCCTGATAGCGGTAGAGCGGGTTTTCGCCGTAGAGCATCGCGCCATCGCCGGTGTACAGGCCGGCGTGAACGTCGCCCACCACGTCCAGAAAGTCCAGGTCGATTTCCAGATACCCATCCTGATAGGGCAGATAAAGGCTGTCTCCGTCGCGCCCCAGGGTGGATACGAAAGAAATTTTGTTGGTGTTTTCCATCACCATGCCGCTCAGATAATTGCGCGCCGTGCGATTGAGGATCAGCCGGCTGGTCAGATACAGGATCAGGAAAACGGCGCACACCATGACGGCCAGCACCAGGGATAACCAGCAGGTCATTTTAAAGCGGATACTGCGATTGCGCATGCTCTTCACTCCTTGCAGGCCAGCATGTAGCCGCTGCCCCGCAGCGTGCGGATCATGCGGTTTTCGGGTCCGTCGCCCAGCTTCTTGCGCAGCAGG
>CACWUV010000159.1:0-5836 GCA_902764185.1 uncultured Eubacteriales bacterium | reverse complement strand
TCCTCGATCATCTCCCGGGAAAGCACCTTGTTCTTGTTGCGCATCATGTAGGATAAAAGGGCGAATTCCCGGGCGGAAAGCTCCACCTGCGCGTCCCCGCGCCGCACGGTATGCTGGGCCAGGTCCAGGGTAATATCTCCCGCGGTCAGCACGCTGCTTTCCACCGTGGGCGCCTGGCGCAAAAGAGCCCGCACCCGGGCCAGCAGCTCTTCCATATAAAAGGGCTTGACCAGATAATCGCTGGCGCCCAGGTCCAGACCATGGACCCGATCCGCCAAGGCGTCGCGGGCGGTGAGAAACAGGGCGGGAATGCCGATGCCCTGGGCGCGGGCCTGTTTCAACACCGAAAAGCCGTCCATCCCCGGCATCATCACGTCCAGGATCATGGCGTCGTACGCCGTCGCCTCCATATAGCTAAGGGCGGTGATGCCGTCGCCGCAGGCGTCAACGCCATAGCCCTCCTCGGTCAGCTTCTTGGTCAGGATGTTCCGCAGATCGTTTTCGTCTTCCGCCAATAAAATACGCATGGCACCCTCCTTTGCGGCAAAAAAGCCTCCCATATATTGTAAGATGCAAACATTAAAATAAAATGAACCGATCGGCTGGGGGATCCGCGGCCGATCGGTTCTTTTGACGTTCACTTTTTATTCCTTCGGCCCGGCAAATCCATCCATGGGATCAAAGGCGGAGGGCGTTGAGCCAAACTGCTCGTAAAAGGCGTGGCAGAAGGCGGAATGATCCTTGTAGCCGCATTTGACGCCCGCTTCCATGGCGCCCGCGCCGGCGGCCAGCAGCTCGCTGGCGTAGAGCAGCCGTTTGAGCCGGATATAGGCGTGGGGGGATCGGCCTGTGGCGGCCTTGAACCGGTGCTGAAAGGAGGATCGGCTCATGTGCAGCCGCTTTGCCATGGCGTCGCAGGAGAGATCTTCCCCCAGGTGGCCCTGAATGTAGTGCAGCGCTTCGGCAATGCGGCTGTCGGATTTGGCTTCCGGATGATCGGCGGCGCGGCTGTCCGGCAGCTGGCACAGGAAAATCAACAGCTCCGTCAGCAGCGCTTGGCTCAGGGCGGGGGCATAGGGCGAGGGATCGCGGGTGGCCTGCTCCAGCCGCATCAGCAGGCTGTGAACGGCGGCCCGCTGGCTGTCGCCCAGCTTGATCAGGCTGCGGCCGGAGGCGCGCGCCCGCTTGAAGCTCTCGTTCAGCCCGCCGGCCTCCGGAGCCAGGGAGCGCAGATATTCGCTGTCCAGATAGAGGATGTAGCGTTCATAGGGCTGATCGGCCCAGGCGTGCATCCGGTGCAGTTGGCCGTGGGCGATGGTCAGCAGATCGCCGGGGGCCAGCACGGCGCTTTCGCTCTCCACCGTGTATTCCACGTGGCCGGACAGAAAGAAAACCAGCTTGTTGAAGGTGTGAAAATGCCAGTCCACCTTTAGCTCGTTTTGATCCACCGTGTGGAACAGCCGAAAGCGCTCGTGCAGGTAGCCGCGCTCATTTCCCGTGGTTTGCATGATAAGCCACCTTGTCCTCAATGCCGAATTTTTCGTACATCAGTTTGCGGTACCATTTGGGACGCCGGAATTTGCCGGTCTGATAGCCCAGCACATAGTCCAGGGTGTGCAGGGGCTCCATCCGCCGCTGGCGGCGCACTTCCTCCCGGGGAATCCTCGCTTTGCGGCCGCTGGGCCGCATATGGGCGGAGAACCGGCAGATCAATTGAGCCCTGAGCATGTGATAATCGCTGGTGACGATCAGCACCCGGGGATGTTTTTTGCCCAGCATGTCCCGGGCGTTCAGCAGGTTTTCCACCGTGATCTGGGATCGGTCCTCCATATGGATGGCCCTTTCCGGCACGCCCCGGGCCATCAGCGCGTCCCGCATCACCGCCGCCTCGGAAACGGGGGTATCCGGCGTCTGTCCGCCGCAGGGGATCACAAGCTTCGCCAGCCCTTCTTGATAGCAGGCCGCCGCCGTTTCGATGCGCAGGGTCAGTTCATGCTTGGGGGTGCCGTCCGCGTTCAGCTTGAGGCCCAGCAGCAGGATGGCGTCATATTTGCTTTTCATGTCCTCAGTTGCCCGAAATGGTGACGCCCTCCGCCGCCAGATAGGGGAAGGCCATGTTGCCATCGGAAACCAGCTCTTTGGATACGGCGGTGACGTTGCGGAACACATCCTGCAAATTGCCGTTGATCATGGTTTCCATCACGGCGCCTTTGATTTCGCCGTTTTCCACATAGAAGCTGTTCTTGGCCACGCCGGAGAATTCGCCGTTGGCCCCGGGCTCGCCGCCGCTGAAACCGCCCACAATCAGGCCGCGCTTGACGCCCCGGATCATATCCGCCACGGGGGTGTCGCCGGGCTCCACCACAAAACCGCTGCCGCTGTTTTTCACCACCGGGCGTCCGGTCTTTTTCGCGGCATACAGATTCAGCAGGTGGCAATTGAGCACGCCTTTTTCGATCAGGGTCACGTTTTCGGCTTTATAGCCGTCGCCGGTAAAGGCCGAGCTGACCACCAGCCGGTCGTCCCGGGCCTGCAGCCGCAGGGTGATTTTGTCGCTGGCCACCTGTTGGCCCACCTTGTCCAGCCATTGGCTGGTGCCCGCCAGCACCACGCCCGCGCTGATGAAGTTGTCCACCAGCATATAGGTGAAATAGCCCAGGGCGTCGGGAGTAAAGATCACGGTGCCTTCAAATTTGTCTGCGATAGCGATGGTGTTCAAGCTCTTTTCGGTGTCCTCCAATTGCCTGCGCAGGGAGCCGAGGCTCAGAATGGGCTGGCTGAGATCGTGCATGGTCACGCCGCCGTAGCCCAGGCCGGTGGTCTTCTCCCCATCGTTTCCGGCAAATTCCAGCGAGGCGCTGTAGGAGCCGTCAAACCATTCAAATTCGGTGCCGTTGGAGTTGACCAGCAGGGAATGGGTCTTGTCATGGCTGCCGATGATCTGCATCAGCATGATCTTGGGGAAATCCTGCCGCACGGTGTCCAGCACTTCCTGCAGCCGGTCATAGAAGCGGGCCATGTCCGCCTCGTAGGAGCCGGTATGGAATTCCTCCGGCTGCTGGAATTCTGCGATGTCGTTGGCCTCGTCCGGCATGGCGGATTCCGCGCCGGCCTTGGCGTCGTCCACCAGCTTTTGCAATCCTTCTTCGGACAGGTCGTTGCCGGAGGCGGAGCCTTTGCGGCTGTCCAGATAGGCGGTCACGGTGGCGCCGTGGCTGAAAATCGTGCGGAACAGGGAGAATTTGTCATGTTCCGTGTTCAGCTCCTGCTTTTCACCCTCGGACAGGGTCAGGGAATACTTCGTGATGCCCGCGGCGGCCAGCTTTTCTTTCAGCGCGGCGGCGATGTTTTTCAGTTCACTCATATTAATCCCCATGCCGGTGCGGCACCGGCACAAATAGGAATGAAAACGGAAGCCGCAGAATTTTCCGTCTTCATGTGGTACAATGTGCTTAAGAGAGGCAAACTACAAAGCACGGTAGGAGGAGTTGCATGCAACTCGTCAGCTGCAAAGGCAGTATGTTAATCAGTGTAAGGGCCGCCTTTCAAGCACAAATAAGTGAGATGATCCAATCCGCACACTAAGAATTGTTAAACTGATCTTAGTTTATGTGTGGCGGCTCAGTCACTGCCTCTCTGTTCCGATATGGAAGGAGGAGCAGTATGGGTAAAACCATTCCAATCTGTTGTGGCGTCGATGTTCACAAGAAATTTCTCGTTGCCACAATCCTCACGGGGGATTACCTGATTCCCCAGTGTAAACAGAAGCACTTTGGCACTTCCTACAGAAACCTGCTTGCTTTCAGGCAGTGGCTCCTTGAGAATGACTGCAAGGATGTCTGTATGGAAAGTACCGGCAAATATTGGGTTCCCGTTTGGAATGTCCTTGAGGGTTTCGTCCGCGTTGTCATCGCGAACCCGAAATGGGTTTCCGCTGTCAAGGGTAACAAGGACGACAAGAAGGATTCCAAGTGGATTGGGAACCTGTTTCGGATGGGCCTTGTTCCCGCAAGCTATATTCCTGGCAAGGATATCCGTATCCTTCGGGAGTTCACCCGCTATCGGAGCAAGCTGGTATCCATGCGTTCCAGTGAAAAGTGCCGTTTCCAGAACGCTTTCACTGTGTGCAACCTGACGCTGGATGCCGTCGTTTCCGATATGTTCGGCAAGTCCGCGACGGATATCGAAAACTACCTGCTGGAGACGGATTCTGTTGATCCGGCGCACTGCGTTTCGCTCTTACAGGGGAGCCTGAAGAAGAAGGCCGATGCTGTTGTCGAGGCAGTAGAAGGCTTCAACATGACCCTTGAACAGAAGGAAAGAGTTCGTATCATCCAAGGGCACTTCGCGGATATTGACAAGCGTATCGGCCAGATTGATGATATTATCAGACATCTTGTGGCTGAATACGAATGCCAGATCTCGCTTCTGTGTACAGTCCCCGGCATCGACCGCCGTCTTGCCATCACGATCCTTTCCGAAATCGGCACGGATATGTCAGAATTCGGTTCCTCCCGCAAGCTCTGCGCCTGGGCCGGTCTTGCTCCTGGCAGCAACCAATCCGCTGGGAAAAAGAAGTCCGTCAAGATCACCCGCGCCGGTGTTTACCTGAAACCTGCTCTCGTGGAAGCTGCTCATGCAGCTGTTAAGTCTATAGAGAAGCAACCCTATTTCAGAATCAAATACGAACGCATCATGAAGCGCCGCGGCAAGAAACGCGCTATCATTGCCATTGCACGCATGATCCTGACTTCAATTTACGCTATGCTTTCTTCCGGCGAGGTCTTCAATCCTTCTGATCTTCTCAAGTACGATATGCCCGATGAACTCAAGAAGAATATGACGCTTGCTTCCGCAAAGGATGCCTTGAAGCTTCTTGTCTCCTTGGGCGTCGTTGCTAGCTGCTTTTTCAACCTCCCGCCTCTTTGAGGCTTGTTTGCTTTGCCTTCCTTTGGATTGGTGCGCCTATGCTGTCTGCAAACTTTGTTTTCACACTATCGACCTCCTATGGTGATCTTGCAGCGCATCTCCGGCCCGGCCATGCCCACGGGCATGGGCTGCTTCTTGCCGCAGAAGCCGCTGGAGGACCAGGTAATGTTGCTGGAAACCATGTCCACGGTCTTGAGCATCTCAAAGGCGATGCCCGACACCGTGGTATCCAGCAATGCCTTGCCAAGTTTTCAGTGTTTGATTTCATAGCCCAGGGACACGCCGAACATGAATTCGCCGGTCAGGTCGGCCTGGCCGTTGCTGCTGTCGATGAGATAATAGCCGTCGTCGATGGAGGCGATCATGTCCTCCAATGTATCCTTGCCGGGCTGAATGGCGGTGTTGCGCATGCGGATCAGGGGCTCGTCGCTGAATTCCCAGGCACGGGCGTTGCCCGCGGGAGCCATGCCAAAGTGCTGGGCCGTCTCGCGGTTGTTCATGTAGCCGGTCAGGATGCCGTTTTCGATCAGCGGCATATCCTTTGCCAGGGTGCCTTCGTCGTCCAGATAGACGGGCAGGGGCACGGTCTCGCCAAAGGCGGTGTTGGCATAGTCGATCAGCGTCACCAGGTCCGAGGCCACCCGCTTGCGCAGGTTGGGACCGGCCACGCTGCCGCCCAGCACCAGGTCGGCTTCCACGGTATGGCCCACGGCTTCATGGGCCAGCATGCCGCCCATCATGCCGCCTAAAATCACGGTCTTGACGCCCGCTTCGGCATATACGCCCTCCGCCTTGTCCATCAGCTGGCCGTACAGCTTGTCGATCTCGGGATAGAGGGGTGCCAGGTCGCCAAAGTTGTCCTCAAAGCTCCCCGCGCCGCCAAAGGCCTTGAACAGCTCCACCGGCG
>CACWUV010000158.1 GCA_902764185.1 uncultured Eubacteriales bacterium | reverse complement strand
CGGGATTCATGCTGATGTTGCGAGTGCCGATGTTGGAATAAATGATGGTGGAAACGCCGGAAAGCACCATCATGAACACCACGGAGGAGATGACGGAATACATGTGCAGCAGTTCGCCCGCGGAGCCGTTGACGATGCCGATGATCACGGCGATGGCCAGGCAGGCCAGGATGGCGATGAGCAGGCTGCCCGTGGCGTTGCCGATGAGCACCAACAGGGTGCTGTACAAGCCCACCTGCTTGCCGATGCTGACGTCCATGTTGCCCAGGGAGTAGATGAACACGGCGCCCACGGCCATCAGCGCGGTGACGATGACGTCGCCGATAAGGGTGGAAAGCTTGCTGGCGCTCCAGATGCTTTCGCCCTTGATGCCGGTGGTGATAGTGAAGAAGACGACGCAGAACAGCAATCCGCCGATGGAGGCCACGGAGGAGCCGTGCTTTTTCAGCCACTGCTGCAGGGTTTGCTTTTCTCTTTCTTGTGCAATCGCAGTCATAAGGCCCTCCTTAAATCATGTACTCGATCAGGTCGGTCTGCTTGAGATCGGGATTGCGCTCCACCTGATGGGTCACTTCAAAGTCCTTCATGATGATGAGCCTGTCCGCCATGCCGATGAGCTCGCTGAGTTCCTCGGAGATCATCAGGATGGCCTTACCCTGTTTTTTCATGTCCTCGATCAGGGTGTACATGGCCTGCTTGACGCCGATGTCCACGCCGCGGGTGGGGCAATCCATGATGATGACCTCACTGCCCTTGGCCGTCCATTTGCCGAAGGAAACCTTCTGCTTGTTGCCGCCGGACAGGGTGTTGACGTACTGCTTGCCGCCGTGGCACTTGATGCGGTAGTTGCCGATCTCGATGTCGCTGAGCTTCTTTTCCGCCCGGGGGCTGATGAAGGTCTTACGCTCCAGGGCGGGGATGGACGGCAATACGATGTTATCCTGAATGGGACCGTTGAGGATCAGGGCTTCGGAATCGCGGTTTTTGCTGATATAGCCGATGCCGCTGTTGATGGCCTGGAGCGGCGTTTTGATCTCCTTGCCGTTTCGGAGCACCTTGCCGCTTTGCAGTTTTTCCAGTCCGTAGGCGATGCGGCCGATATCGTGCATGCCGCAGCCGGACAGACCACCCATGCCGATGATCTCCCCTTTATGCAGCTTCAAATTGAAGTGCTGGATTTTGCCAAAGGACACATCCTGCAGCTCCAGCGCCACGTCGCTGCCGTGGCTGGTGTCGTAGTCCTCGCGGTAATACTTGTCGCCGATCTCGCGGCCCACCATCATATAGCGGATGGTCTTGACGGAATCGGGAGCGTCCATTTCGGCGCGGTTCAGATGGCCGATGATGTCGCCGTCCCGCAGCACCGTCAGATCGGTGCACTGCTCCAGGATCTCGTCCATGTCATGGGAGACAAACACGATGGCCTTGCCCTGATCCGCCATTTTGTGGATCAGCTTATAGAGGATCTCGCGGCCTTCCAGGGACAGCGCTGTGGTGGTCTCGTCCACCACCAGGATCTCGGTCTTGTCGGTGACGCAGCGCACCAGCTCCACAAGCTTGCGGTCCTCAAAGGTATATTGGTCGATCAGATCGCCTGCCTTGATGTGGCCGATGCCGAAGCTTTCCAGCACCTTCTGGGCTTCCTTTTTCATTTTCGGCATGCTGATGACGCCGAATTTGGAAAATTCCGCCTCATGGCCGGAAAAGATATTCTGCGCCACGGTGACTCCGGGAATGGTGTTGGCCTCCTGCAGGATCATGGAGATACCCGCGTCCTGGGCCTCCACCATGCTGCCGGGCTTCCAGGGCTGTCCCTTGTAGAACATTTCGCCGCGGGTGGCGGGCTGCATGCCGGAAGCGATGGACATGATCGTGGATTTGCCGGAGCCGTTTTCCCCCACCAGGCCGCGGATCTCACCCCTGCGCAGGGTGAAATCAACGTCCTTCAGGGCGATGGTGGGTCCGAATTCCTTGCGCATGTGCTTCGCTTCAAAAATGATTTCCTTTTCCATCTGCATCCTCTCGCTTTTCTTGTAATAGCGGTTTCCGCATCGGTTCTATAGGCGTGATCGATATTTTTCATGTACAATATATCACAAATATATCCCCGATTACACATACAGTTTTCACTGTTTTTAGCACGATTTTCACATCCAGTTGATTTTACAGCGATATTGTGGTATTTTTAGGATAAAGATCAACCCCCTTTTGGCAGGAGGTGAAAAAACATGGTCATGATGGACCTGCGGGATATCCTGCGGGATATTCTGGGTTCCTACCGGGTGCAGTTTTTGCTGTTGCCCCGGCAATGCACCGCGCCCGAGGCTTCCGCGCTGGATTTTTCGTTTCGTGATCAGCTATATGAATTCTTTGATTATCCCGGCTTTGCCAGGAACATCATTGCGCTGGTGCCCGAGGACAACGTCATTGATTACAAGGACGATTTTGGCCTGCATTATCTGGTGTTCCGGGGACGGAACACGGAAAAAGACGCCTATGCTTTTTTCGGGCCCTTCACCTATCGCGCCTATGGTGAGACGGACTATGAGCGGCTGATCCGCAGCCATGGCCTGCAAGCGGACGCCATCGAGGCCATCCGCTGGTATTTCAAGCGCATCCCGGTGATCCAGGATTACCTGAGCTGGCAGCATATGTTTACCACGCTGCTGTCTCGGTATCTGGCCAATCCCGATCTGAAAATCAAATCCGTCACCTACGATCACCCCGAAACCCTGCGGCAAAAGCCCGTTCTTGCGCTGTCCGCCATCCCCTATGCCTCCGTGGAGGCCCGCTATGCCGTGGAGGCCGCCATGCTGGAGGCCATCCGCCGGGGGGATATATCCGAGGCCATCTATCAGCAAAACCTGTTCATGGGTTTCACCTTGGATCAGCGGGTGGCTGATCCGCTGCAGGACGCCAAATATATGGTCATCGCCGTCAACACCGCCTATCGCAAGGCCATCGAGCAGGCCGCCGTGCATCCGCTGTATATCGACGCCATCAGCGGACGGTTTGTGATGGAGATCGAAAACGCCGAAACCACGGATCAGCTGCTGGCGCTGATCCCCAAGATGATCCGGCATTATTGCCTGCTGGTGCAGAAGCACTCGCTGGAGCGCTATTCCGGACCCGTCCGGGACTGCCTGAACTATATCGACTTTCATTATATGGAACCCCTGAGTCTGGAAAGCCTGGCCGCCCGGTTCGTCATCAACAAAAACTATCTGTCTTCCCGCTTCCACAAGGAGGTGGGCATGACGGTGACCGATTACATCAACAAAACCCGGGTGCAGCGGTCGGAGGAGCTGCTGGGCAAAAAGACCCTGTCCATGCAGCGCATCGCCGAGCAATGCGGCTTTTCCGACGCCAATTATTTTACCCGCATCTTCAAAAAGATCAACGGCATCTCCCCCAACGCATACCGCAAATCCCTGAATCCCCCTCCCCTATCCAATCCATAACTGGAGGAAAAAAACATGCAGACCATTTCACTGAATGCCGGATGGAAATTTCAAAAACTGCCGGGAAAGACGCTGGATCAGCTGCCGGACAGCCTGCCCGACGGCCCCTGGGAGGCCCTTTCGCTGCCCCATACCTGGTACAGCGAAGCCGACGCCTATCAGGGATTGGCCGTCTATGAAAAGGCCGTGACCCGGGAAAACGGCTGGAAAAAGGCCTTTCTCTCCTTTGAAGCAGCCGATCAAAGCTGTCGTGTGTTTGTCAACGGTCATCCCGCCGGAAGCCATCAGGGCGGCTACTCCCGCTTTCGCCTGCCCATTCCAGAAGCAGCGCTGGGTGACGACGTTTGGAATATCCGGGTCTATGTGGAAAACAGCCAGAACGAGGACATTGCGCCCTCCTTCGGTGATTTTACAGTATATGGCGGCCTCTATCGCGGCGTGGATCTGCTGATCTGCGAAGAAAGCCATTTTGACCGCTGCTATTATGGCACCGACGGTCTGATCCTCCGCGCTTCCGTGGACGACCAGGGACGCGGCATCCTGGCTGCCGAGCCCCACGTGATCTGCGGCGATGAAAACGCAAAAATCGAATATAATCTATATGATGAAACCGGTGCTCTGGCGCGAAGCGCGGAGGGGTCGATTCATGCGCCCATAACGCTCACTGTGGATCATCCGCTCTTGTGGAATGGCTTGGGTCATGCGCCGCTGTACACCCTTCGGGCTGTACTCCAGGTTCAGGGACATGCGGCCGACGAAGTATCCATCCGCACAGGCTTCCGCGCCATTCAGGTGACGCCGGACAGGGGGCTTCTCCTCAACGGCAAAAAGACGCCGCTGCACGGCGTGGCCAAGCATCAGGATCGGGCGGGATGCTATTGCGCTGTCAGCGAAGCCCATATCCGGGAGGATTTCAATATCATTGGAGAGATCGGCGCCAACGCGGTGCGGCTGTCCCATTATCAGCACCCGCAAACAGCCTATGATCGCTGCGACGAAATGGGCTTGCTAGCCTGGGCGGAGATCCCTATGCTGAAAATGACGGAAAGCCCGGCCTTGATGGAAAACACCCAGCAGCAATTGACGGAATTGATTCTGCAAAACATCCATCATCCGTCCATTTTCTGCTGGGGCATTCAAAACGAGATCGCCATGTTCCGGGACGCGCCCTATATGCACGAAAATTGCCACAAGCTGCATGACTTGGTGAAGGCCCTGGATCCGAACCGCTGCTCGACGGCGGCCAACCTCTATCCGCTCAAGGCTTCCAGCCATCTCAACGAGATCACCGACATGGTGGGCTACAACATCTACTTCGGCTGGTATTACGGCGACATGCAGGATTTTGGCCCCTATCTGGATCAAATGCACGCCGCCCGTCCCGGGCTGCCCTTTGGCATCAGCGAATACGGCGTGGATGCCAACCTGGCTTTGCACGCTGAGGAGCCGAAGGTAAAGGACTATTCCGAGGAATATCAGGCGCTGTGGCATGAAACGGTGTATCCGCAGATTGAAAGCAAGGAATACCTTTGGGGCAGCTTTGTGTGGAACATGTTTGATTTTTGCAGCGCCCGGCGCAATGAAGGCGGGCAAAAGCATCTGAACGCCAAAGGCCTGGTGAGCCATGACCGGCGGATTCGCAAGGACGCTTTCTATTATTATAAAGCCCGCTGGTCCGCCGATCCCTTTGTGCACCTGTGCGCCAAGCGCTTTGAAAAGCGCGCCCAGGCGGCCATCGACGTCAAATGCTACACTAACCAACCCAGCGTGCAGCTGCTGCTGAACGGAAAATATTTTGCTTCGGCAGCTGTGCGGAACGGTACGGCCATTTTCCGTCAGGTTCCCTTGCAGATGGGCAAT
>CACWUV010000157.1 GCA_902764185.1 uncultured Eubacteriales bacterium | reverse complement strand
CAAGCCAGTTCGCCGGGATGGGTCCAGGGCCCAAGCGGGCCCTGGCGCAGAGCTCGAGGCCGCGGAGGCCTCGAACGTCTCCCCGTCAAATTTCTGTTTGTCGAGCCCTATTAAAATGTAGCGCAATCCAACAGGATTACACCCGACATATAGCTTTTACCTATATCTCATTATATTCTCAAAGTATTGGACAATACCCTGTCCCTTGTGTATAATACAAACCATCAAAGCGAAGGAGGAAGACGCCATGAAGGAAAAGCGAATGTGCTTCCTGCGAATGCGCGCTTTTCTTTGCGATGCCGTCTTCCGAATGTGACGCCGTTTTTTATTGCGCGTCCATGGGAGGAAGCCGCAATCGCTCCCTCTATTATTTTGCTTTGAATTTGAAAGGAGAAACCCCATGAAAAAGCTGATCGCCCTTGCGCTGACCCTCGCGCTGACCCTTTCTTTGACCGCTGCTTTTGCCGACACCATCAAAATCGGCGTGCCCGACGACACCACCAACGAAGCCCGCGCCCTGCAGCTGCTGGCCGATAACGGCGTGATCCAGCTGAAGGAAGGCGCCGGCGAGACCGCCACCAAGGCGGACGTGATCGCCGAGGGCATCGAGATCGTGGAGGTGCAGGCCGACCTGCTGGTCAACCAGCTGCCCGACCTGGACTATGCCATCATCAACAGCAACTTTGTGCTGGACGCCCTGGACGCCGGCTTTGAAATCAACGACGCGCTGCTGGTGGAAGCGGCGGACAAGTATCTGCCCCGCGCCAACGTGATCGCCGTCAACGGCGACAACGTGGACGCGCCGCTCACCAAGGCGCTGATTGCCGCCTGCACCAGCCAGCAGGTGAAGGATTACATCGAGGCTACCTATTCCGGCGCCGTGCTGTCCGTGGTGGAGAACCCCACCGACGGCTATGACCCCGACGTGGATTACACCGCTCTGGCCGGCAGCGAGATCATCATCGCCGCCACCCCCGCTCCCCACGCCCAGATTCTGGAAGTGGTGAAGGAGATCCTGGCCGCCAAGGACATCACGCTGAAGATCGAGGTGTTCACCGGTTATACCGAGGAGAACCCCGCCGTGGACGCCGGCGACGCCTATGCCAACTACTTCCAGCATCAGCCTTACCTGGATGATTATGTGGCCGAGACCGGCGGCAACGTGGTCAGCGTGGCCATCATCCACACCGAGCCCATGGGCCTCTACGGCGGCCGTCAGGCGGACCTGGGCGCGCTGGGCAAGTAATTGACCCTTGCCATACGGGCACATCTCCCGTATAATGGAAATGGACTTTCGGACACACCGGAACCCCGGTGTGTCCTTTGCTGATTGCAACTCAGGATCGGAGGACCCTTCATGATCGAACTTCGCAACCTTTCCAAGAGCTTCACCACCGCCGACGGGCCGGTGGAGGCCCTGCGCCGCATCAACCTGACTGTGAACGACGGGGATATCTACGGCATCATCGGCATGAGCGGCGCGGGCAAGAGCACCCTGGTGCGCTGCATCAATATGCTGGAGCGGCCCACCGAGGGCAGCGTGCTGCTGGACGGCCGCGACCTGGGCATGCTCAGCAAAAAGGAAATGCAGGAAGTGCGCCGCCAGGTGACCATGATCTTCCAGTCCTTTAACCTGCTGATGCAGCGCACCTGCCTGCAGAATATCCTGTTTCCGCTAAAGCTGGCCCATGTGCCGCATGCGGAGGCGGAGGCCCGCGCCCGGCAGCTGCTTGAGACCGTGGGCCTGCCGGACAAGGCCAACGCCTATCCGGCCCAGCTCAGCGGCGGCCAGCAGCAGCGCATCGCCATCGCCCGCGCCCTGGCCACCAATCCCCGGGTGCTGCTGTGCGACGAGGCCACCAGCGCCCTGGACCCCAAAACCACCCACGCCATCCTGCAATTGATCCGCCAGATCAATCGGGATACGGGCATCACCGTCATCGTCATCACCCACCAGATGAGCGTGGTGCAGGAGATCTGCAACCGCGTGGCCATATTGGAAAACGGCGCTGTGGTGGAGGAGGGCGACGTGAGCCAGGTGTTCAGCCATCCCAAGGCCGCGGCCACCCGCGCCCTGGTGTTCCCGGAGATGTCCGACGGCGAAAGCCTGATCCCCGACCGGCAGGGTCAGTTTATCCGCCTGATCTTTGACGGGGCGGAGACCACCCAGCATCCCCTGATCGCCAGCATGGCCATCGATTGCGGCATCGCTGCCAGCATCCTCAACGCCTCCACCCGCACGGTGGGCGGGCGCGTATATGGATACATGCTGCTGGACATTCCCGGCGGGCCCGACGAAATGGCCACCGCCGTCAAATATCTGTCCGGCACCCCGGACGTCACCGTACAGGTGGAGGTTGAATACCCGGCGAAGGAGGCGGAAAAATGAATCAGTTTGCAAAGGCCTTTACGCCGGATAAATTGGAAGAAGCCTGGCATGTTTTCCTGACGGAATTCCCCATGGGCCTGTGGGAAACGGTGTATGTGACATTGCTGGCCACCCTGTTTGCCATCGTGCTGGGGCTGCCGTTGGGCATATTGCTGGTGACGGGGGACGAAAAGGGCATCCGGCCCATGCCCAAGCTCCTCATGAAGGTGATCAACGTGCTGATCAACTTCCTGCGCTCCGTGCCCTTCCTGATCCTCATCGTCATGGTCATCCCCCTGACCCGCGCCATCATCGGCACCTCCATCGGCTCGGTGGCCTCCATCGTGCCCCTGGTGGTGGCGGCCTTCCCCTTTGTGGCCCGCCTGGTGGAAAGCAGTCTGCGGGAATTGGACCCTAACATCATCGAAATGGCCCAGAGCATGGGCGCCAGCACCTGGGAGATTGTGTTCCGGGTCATGTTGCCCGAATCCGTGCCCTCCCTGGTGACCAACTTCACCCTGGCCATCACCACCATCCTGGGCTATACCGCCATGAGCGGCGCCATGGGCGGCGGCGGTCTGGGCAAGATCGCCATCAACTACGGCTACAGCCGCTATAAATACGCGGTGCTTTACCTGGCCGTCATCGTGCTGGTGCTGCTGGTGCAGGTGTTCCAGAGCATCGGAACAAGACTGGCGGCCAAGCTGGATAAGCGGATCAAGAAGTGACGCTTTTCCATAGTTATACTGAAACCTAATTGAAAACATACACAAACAGATTTGATGGGGAAGGGAAAACGAACGGGGGCCTTCTCTTTCAGATCCTGAAAGAGAAGCAGAAAGGGCTGCGTTTGTCGCCGTAAAAGCTGCTGACAGAGCGAGAAACAAAACCACAGCCCACCGCTTCCGGGCAGCCAGCAAAGCTGGCCATGCTGTGCGCAAAGCGCACAGCGAAAACCGGCGTCAGACCGAGAAAAAATGAGTAAACTCATTTTTTCGGACTGCCGCCGGTTTTCTTCTGCCCGGAAGCTCTCTTGGCGTCCTTCAAGTTACAGGCGCAGATTGTTTGTTATTGTTTTCAAGCCTGTTCGCCCGCTGAGGTCCAGGAGATGAAATCTCCTGGCGCGGGATCATAAGGGGCTCGAAGCGCCCGGAAAACCTGCCCTTGGGCCGGTTTTCAGCGTAGAGCGGGCCGGCAGGCCCCGGACGCGGAGGCCCTTATCGTCTCCCCCTTGCCAATTTCTGCTTGTCAATGCTGCCCTGACGCGGCGCGAATTGTGTTGAATATACCCGCGCTTACCAGGCAGGCCGCTCCGCAGAGCCCCAGTGCCAGCGGCAGCGAGGCGTCGGCGGCCCGGCCCAGGCCCATATCCAGCAGCACGATCAGGCTGTCGCTGACCATGGCGTTGAGGCTCAGGGCGGTGGCACGGTCGTTGGTGGCAACGAGGGCGTTTTCCAGCGTTCCCGCCAGAGGCGCAAAGAGGGCGGCAAGGGCGGTGAGCAGGGTGATGAGCAGGATGGACAGCCAACCGGAGCGAGTCACGGTCAGCAGGCCCATGCACAGGGCGGAGGACAGCAGCAGGCACCTTCCCATGGGCTGTTGACCCAATCGCCGGGTGAGCCGGGCAGACAGCGGACCGCAGAGCCCGGCCAGGGAAGCGATGAGAAAGGCTGTGCCGATGGCGCGGTCGCTCAGGCCGCAGCGCAGGTACTGCAATTGGTTAAAGTAAATCGTCACGCAATGAACGGTCTCGGAAAACAGGGCGGCGCATACCACCAGCGCCAGCATCCCCGGTACGCGAAAATGACTACCAGCCAGCTTGAGCAGGGGCTCCCGCTGCTTGCGCGCTTCCTCCGGACGGACTTCCTGCAAAAACAGGGTCAGCACCGCGGCCGCGGCATAGGAAACCACCGTCCACAGCGCTGTTTGTCTGTATTGACCGCTTAAAAAGGCCGTGTAGAGCAGGCCGGACAGCAGCACGCCCGCCTCCCCGGCGGCGAAATACCAGCCGGCATTGCGCTGAGCGTCCTCGGGCGGAGCGGAGAGATACAGCATGCTGGCATCCACACCGCTGAGACCGCTGATGACCACCGCCAGCAGCAGCCGTTCAACCAGGAAGCCCCCAAAGCTTTCCGCCTGCCAGAAGATCACCTTGGTCACCAGAAACAGGGCGTTGCACAGGATCATCACCCGCCGGTAGCCCAGGCGGTCCGCCGCCCAGCCCCAAGGGATCTCCAGCGCCATGGACAGCGCCACGCTGACGCCTTCGATGGCCGTGATTTCAAAAACGCTCAGCCCCGCGGCCTGCCGATACAGCGTGGCCACAGCGGCGTAAAACACCATGCCCTGCAGACACGTGATGGCGCAGAGCAAATATAAATTTCGTTTGTGCATGCAAAATAAACCCCCTTCGATTTTCGGACGCGGCAAATAAAGCGGATGGAGCGGAACCGAAAATCAGGTGGGCGTACACATGGCGCTGGCGCTTCCTTTCTTGTGATGAAAAAACTGTCAAGACGGGCGTGAGCGAAGCAATGTTTGGCGATACCCAAGCAAAGAGCCGTCTTACTTTTTCTCTACCGTTACGGTCATTTCTCCGCCCGTCGTCTCGGTGTAAAACTCCCGGGCGGTATCAAAGGCATAGCCATCCGGTACGCGGATGACCTGCAGGTGATAGGCGTAGGGCTCGCCGGTATAGGCGGCCACGCCGTCGGCGTCGGCCACCACGGGCAGGCACATTTCGTCGGTGCAGAAATTGACGATGCAGCCGGGCACGGGCACGCCCTGGGCGTCCACGAAGCGCACGGTATAGGCGGCCTGGACGTATTCCCAGGTGATGTCCAAGCCATACAGGGTCTTGGCCTGATCCAGAATCATTTCCACGGCGTCCTCATTGGGATAGAGCGCCAGGATGACGGGATTCGTCGGCCTGCGGCAGCAGGAAGCTATCCGCAGTGATGTCCGCGGCGGGCAAATAGGCGAAAACCGTCTCGGGGTCGTTGTCCGCGGTCAGGGACAGGCGGACGTGGGCGGTGTCGGAGTTGACGATCCAGGCGGTCTCGCTGCCGAAATAATAGGCCATGAAGCCATCGGGATCATCAAAGACGATCTGCCGGGCCTCGGGATCGGTGATGCGGGCGACAAAGGCATCCGCCGTGGGCAGGGCGGGGACCTCCACGCCGGAAACCAGCCGCGCGCTGTCGATCCACACGTTGTCCTCGCCCGCGCTGCCGTAGCTGTCTTTATGGTAGCCAAAGCCGATCACGTGCTCGCCGGGGGTCAGGGGAATGACCCAGTCCGTCCAGTCGTGCCGGCCGCTGAACCGCTTGACGATCTGGCCGTCCACGGAGACAAACAGGTGATCCATGGCCGGGAAGGTATCCGTGCGGAAGGAGAAGGCCAGGCCGTCGCCATCCTGGGCGGTAACGGTGGCCTCGATGACAGCGTCGGAGTCCGCCTGGCCGCTGTTGGAGGCGCTCAGCACGCCGTCCTGGACGATCATGGTCCAGACCGTGGGATCGTCCGCGGGCCGGAAGGTCAAGGCGCCGCCCGCCGCGCCTTCCAGGGACGCCTGGATGCGGGGCGCGGGAATGGCGGTCAGCATGGCGGTTTCGGTGTAGCCGTCATCCAGGAAAAAGTCAAACAGCCGGATGAAGGCGTCCTTGGAGGGCTGGGAGCTCGACGCCACGAAGCCCGCGTTGCCGAAGCGATCCACCAGGATGCTGGTGGGGATGTAGGGGCTTTGGGCGAAGGCGGCCAGCTTTTGATCCACGTCCAGGCCCATGGGCAGGGTGAGGTCCAGGCCCGCGGCGTAATCCCGCAGCACTTCGGGGCTGTCCTTGGGATCCACGGACAGCGCGATGACCGCCACCCGATCCTTGTATTCGTCGTAGGCCTGCTGCATGTAGGGAAATTCTGCCCGGCAGGGGCCGCACCAGGTGGCAAACAGATTGATCAGCACGGCGTCATGGGTTTTGAGCGCCTCGGACAGGGTGAAGCTGCCGCCGTCGATGGTCTGCACCGTGAAATCCGGCACCGGCTGCCCCAGCGGGCCTTCCGCCTGGGCGCACCCCGCCATCAGCAGGCAAATCAGCAAAAGCGTCAAAAAAATTCGTTTCATCAGCAATCTCCTTTCGGTTTGCTATATCATACCGTATTTTACACCGATACGCAACCGGCAATTATAGGGGGCGGCATGGAAGGAGAAAAAGGAACTTATCAGCGAATGAACATTGAATAATTAGATAAAAGCTGCCCGTCAAAAGGATGCTTTTTCCTTTTGCTGGGCAGCTTTTTTACCATATAAAATTATTAATAATTCATTATTAATTATTAATTTCCTCTGCCAATTTCTCTTTTCAGTTCTTTACCGCCTCCTCGAACACCCTTTTTTCCATTCGCACGGTGGTGCCCCGGCCCACCTCGCTTTCCACCTGCACGTCGTCCATAAAGCTCTGCATGACGGAAAAACCCATACCGCTGCGCTCCTTTTCGGGTTGGGTGGTAAAGAAGGGCTGCATGGCCTGGGAAATATCGGGAATGCCGCAGCCCCGGTCGCTGATTTCCAGGCGCAGCACGCCGCTCTCCAGCAGCCTGGCGTCCAGGGTAATGGTTCCGCCCTGTTCCCGGTAGGCGTGGACGATGGCGTTGGTGACAGCCTCGCTGACGGCGGTGCGGATGTCGCTGAGCACGTCCATGGTGGGGTTGAAGGGCACAGTGAAGGCCGCCGCGGCGATGCGGGCAAAGCTTTCATTTTCGGGCCTGGCGTCAAACTCCAGGCGCATATGGTTGAGCGTTTTCATTCTGCGGCCTCCTTTTCCTCCACGACCGGAATGATCCGCGCCATGCCGGACAAATCATATACCCGCTTGACCTGGGGCGACAGGTGCATCAGGCTGACGGTGCCGCCGCGCTCTTGCATCATGCGGTAGCGGCCCAGGATGACCCCCAAGCCCGAGGAATCCATAAAGGGCATGTCCTTCAGGTCGATCACCAGGTGCCGCACCCGCAGATCCCGCAGCAGCTGATCCAGATCCCGCCGGATGCCGGAGGCGCTGCACTGATCCAATTCGCCCGCCAGGCGCACCAGCAGCACGTCCTTTTTGCGTACATGTGACAGCATACAAAGTTCCCTCCATCGTGTATTCAGGGGTATATTCCGTGCCCCCTCCCCCCTATCCTGCCTCGAAAAAGGTCGATTTATGCGTCCTTTTGACTTTCGTTCGCGCAGAGCGCGCGGTTTATGTCCCGGGAGCGCGAAGAAAACCCCATAGCGGCGAAAACGTTTGATCTTGTCTTTTTATACGCATGATGCTATAATAGACAGGCATCGCAAGACGTTCATTATTAAAAGGAAAGACAGGAATCAACCATGAGCAAGAAGAAGATCAAGCGTCCCCAGCAGTACAAGAAGCCCAAGGATCGTACCTTGAAGGAATGGTGGCAGGATCAGACCGAAGCCACCAAAAAGAAGATCATGTATATCTGCATCGCCATTGTGGCGGTGATCGCCTTGATTCTGATCTGGTATTTCGGCATCTACAATGACGGCTCCCTGAAGGTCAAGGACAACGCCGCGGTGGGCGCGCAGGAGAATTGGCTGATCGGCCAGCGCTCCGGCGGCAAGAACAGCCATTATTATCATCTGGCCGACGTGACCGCCCCCGAAGGCTACGAGCTGACCAGCACCAACCTGAACGGCAGCAGCGACCCCCGCACGGACTTCACCTATACCGCCACCACGGATAAGGGCGAGGCGTCCATCTATGTGGCCCCCGTCAGCAGCAGCGTGTCCGATATGATCTCCGGCATCTACGCCTCCTTCTCCTCCATGACCGCCGAGAACGGCTCCATCTCGGAAGTGAAGGACTATCAGGACGCCAAGTATTTCACCTACACCATGGAATACGCGGACGATGCCGGCGCCACCACCTATCATCAGTCCCTGGTGCTCTACACCCCCGCCAATTACAAGGATACCTGCATCCTGGTTTCCGTCAGCCCCGTCACCGACAGCGCGGAAAGCTATTGGGCCGAGGAAGACCTGCTGGCCGAGGCCGCCAAGACCCTGGACGGCATCACCGTGACCAATACCACGCTCTGGGGTACC
>CACWUV010000156.1 GCA_902764185.1 uncultured Eubacteriales bacterium | reverse complement strand
GCATTTTCGGCATATCAGCCTGCACTTCCGCGTTGCTTTTCCTCGATTTACCGACAGTAAACCATCGTCAAAGCGCCTTGAATTGCAAGCTGATATGCTTGAAACTGCACATTCCTCATTTTAGAAACAGACTCTATTTTTGAACCCGGGTACTCCCCTTATTCCTCTATCCGCTGGGGAATGAACTGCAGCGTTTCGCCGCGCACCATGCCGCGGTCGGTGATGATGATGCCGGGGCGCACGGGCAGGGCCAGGATGGCGATGGCCAGCAGCATGGGGCTGCGGTGGTCGGAGGCGTATTCCACGGCCTCGTCCATCTTCCGGATGGCGGGGGCCAGCTGATCCACGGGCAGGGGGCTCATGAGACCGGCCACCGGCAGAGGCAGGGAATAGACCACCTTGCCGTTTTCCACGAAGCACATGCCGCCGCCGATGCGCTCCAGCTCTTTGGCTGCCACATAGGCGTCGTTGATGTCGCGGTAGGCGATGGTCATGTTGTGGCTGTCATGGCTGATGGTGCTGGCCACGCAGCCGTGCATCAGATAGAAATCGCTGCAGATCACGGTGGTCATGTCTCCGGAGCCATGGCGGTTGACCACGCTGATATACTGGTTTTCGCTGAGATCGGGGATCACCACCCGGCCGTTCTCCACCGGGAAGGATTTATACACCAGCTCCTGGCCGGGCTTCATGCTGTCCCGGGAAGCGCTGAACACCAGCAGCTTTTCCTGGGGCTTGTCGGACCGCAGGCCAAAGACCTCGGGGCCGGTGATCTGGGGGATGTTGACGGTGTTCACGCCGGGCATGGCCGCTTCGCGGGCTTCCTCGCCCACCAGCTGGCCGTCCTTGGCCACCAGCTTGCCCGCCACGTACACGGCCAGCGGACGCTTGTCAAACCGCAGGTCGCTGACCAGCTGCATATCCGCGGCATAGCCGGGGGCGATGGCGCCGCCATCCTCAAAATGCAGCTCCCGGGCGGCGTTGCAGGTGCCAAAGCGCACGGCGTCCATGGGGTCGATGCCGCCCTTGACGCACTCGTTGACCACATGGCTGATATGGCCGGTGGTCAGCAGGTCCGCGGCGTGCACGTCGTCGGTGCACAGGGACACCTGATCCCGCACGGGCACGCCCTGCACGCCCCGCATGAACTCCTGCACGGTGTCGGACAGAGAGGAGGACTTGATGTTTACGTGCATGCCCAGACGCAGCTTTTCCACCAGCTCGCCCGCCATGCGCACCTCATGGTCGCTGACGGGACCGCCGCACAGGTAAGCGCACAGATCCTGGCCCATCACGTAGGGTGCGTGGCCCTGGATGAAGCCGTCCGCTTCCTCGCCGGCGGCCACAATGTCGTGCATGCGGGGATCGTCGTTGATGACGCCGATGTAGTCCATCACCTCGGCCACGCCGATGACGCCGTCCTTGCGCAGAAGCTCGGCCACCTCTTCCTTGAAGAAGGCCGCGCCCGCACCCTCCAGATGGGGCACGGCGGGCACGCAGCTGGGGGCCAGGGTGAAGATGCGCAGGGGAGAGCGCCGGGCGCTGTCCAGCATGTATTCCACGCCGGGGATGCCCATGACGTTGGCGATCTCGTGGGGATCGGTGACGGCGGTGGTGGTGCCCCACACCACGGCGGCCTTGCCGAAGTTTTCAGGCACCATCATGGTGGATTCCACGTGCATGTGCACGTCGATGAAGCCGGGCAGCAGATAGTTGCCCTGGCCGTCCACGGATTCCCGGGCGGCGGGCTGGCAGCTTTCGCCGTGCATGCGCACGCGCACCACCACGCCGTCCAGAATATCCACGCCCGCGGGATAAATTTCGCCGGTCAGCACGTTCACCAGCTGCACGTTGTCGATGGACAGATCGCAGGGGATCTTGCCCAGGGCGGCGCGGGTGAGGCGGGAACGATCCTTGTTTTTGATCAGTTTCATGATGACCCTTCCTTCCTATGCCGCCGTCAGCTGATGAACTGCAGGCAGCACAGCACGGTGATGATCAGGGTGAACAGGTTGGGCGCCTTGCTGCGGCTGTCGGTGAACAGGTAGCGGGCGTAGTGGGTCACGCAGTAGGCCACCAGGCCCAGGGCGATGCCGTTGGCGATGCCGCCGAAGATGGACACGATGACCATGAAGCCCACGGGGAACCATTCCACGCTCTTGAAATCCACGTCCTTGAGGGTCTGCATCATGGAGATGCCGATGACGATCAGGGCGGGCGCGGTGGCGGCGGTGGGCACCATCAGGAACAGGGGCGCGAACAGCATGCTCAGGAAGAAGCAGCAGGCGGTGACCACGGCGGTCAGGCCGGTGCGGCCGCCGGCTTCCACGCCGGAGGCGGACTCCACATAGGTGGTCACGGTGGTCAGGCCGCACAGGGCGCCCACCACGGTGGCGCAGCTGTCCACCAGGAAGATGCGGCCGATGGTGGGCAGGTTGCCGTCCTTATCCAGCATGCCGGCCTTGCCCGCCACGCCCAGCGCCGTACCCAGGGTGGAGAAGAAGTCGGACATGAAGAACATGAGCATGAAGGTGAAGAGGCTGGGCTTCAGCGCGCCCAGGATGTCCAGCTTGAACACCACGTCGCCCAGGTTGGAGAAGGCGTTGGTGGTGATCAGGGATTCGGGCAGGGACACCTGACCCATCAGGATGCCGATGATGGTGATGAGGATGATGGAGATCAGCAGCGAGCCGCGGATGTGATAGGTGCGGCCGTTGATGCGGATGCGCAGAAAGTAGAGAATCAGGGTGATAGCCAGGCCGATCCAGCTGAGCAGCACGGCGGGATTGCTGAAATCCAGCACCAGGGAGAAGGAGGAGCCATTGATGGAGATCATGCCCGCGTTGGCCAGGGACAGGCGGATCAGAAACGCGCCCACGGAGGCGCCCACGCCGATTTTCAGCACCTTGGGAATGACTTCCACCACTTTTTCGCGGATCTTGAAAATGGACAGAAGGACGAACACACAGCCAGAGATGAACACGATGCCCAGACCCTGCTGCCAGGTGCAGATGCCCTGGGCCACCAGGGTGTAGGCCAGGATGGCGTTGGTGCCCATGCCGGGAGCCAGCGCGAAGGGGGACTTGGCGTACAGGCCCATAGCCAGGGTGGACAGGCCGGAGATCAGGGCGGTGGCCAGCATAACGCCGGTGCCGTTCATGCCCGCCGCGGTCATGAAGCTGGCCTGCACCACCAGGATGTACGCCATGGTGGCGAAGGTGGTAATGCCGGCCAGCAGCTCGGTGCGCACGTTGGTGCCGCTTGCTTTCAGGTCAAAGAACCGTTTCATGTGTGATTCCCTCCTCCTAAAGAAAAAAGTGAACATTAGGAACTTTGACAGTCTATAATGTTCGCCTCAGTTTGTCAAGAGCCTGAAGGAGACTTTTGAATATTTCTTGCTTACGCTGGATTATATGGGAGAAAAGATTCCGGTTTGTCAGGACTAATGTTCGTGTTTTGACGAATGCGGTCAGCGCCGGGCTTCCTCCTCGGAGCGAGACCGCCCGTTGCTTTACGAAATGGGCAAAATGTGATATACTGAGCATGCGTTCCCATTTTGGAATGCGAAAAGGAGGCAAAAATGTACCGCTATTCCCAGCAAATGCGTCAAAATACCACAAATTTGAAAGCGAGGACCCGGCTTTTGGCCGTGCTGCTGATCGTGACGCTGCTCGGCTGCGGCTATTTGGGCGTGTCCTACGCGCGGGTGGCCCATTTTCCCGACCGCACCCAGCAGCAGCTTTTGGCCCGGGTGCGTTCCTGCTGCGCCGACGCCAAAACATTGGCCGAAAAGCTGTCCACCTCCGTCCAGTCCAACACTGCCAGCCAGCTGGCCAATATCCGGCAAGGCGTATATGCCATGGATCAACTGAACATCGCCGCCATCAACCTGCTGGGCGAGGGAGGCCGCCTGGTGCCTCAGGAAGCCCTGACCGCCCTCTATGAAGACGTTGACGCCTATTTTAGCATCATCCAGACCAACACCGTCTCCGTGCTGGAAATCCGGGCGCTGCTGCTCAACCACCTGACGGCCCTGCAGGGACTGCTGGCGGAGTAAGGCAGACACAAAATGGGTGCGCGCTTTTTTGACAGAGCGTGCACCCTTTTTTGTCATGTACTCCCTTTTCTGCATAGTGTGAACCAAAGGGGGGATGCCCATGGGCCTGTGGATCGCGGACGAGGAGCGGGGACTGCTGGGGCCGGGCGCGGAGGAGCCGCTGTGCGCCGCGCCGCTGTGCCTGTGCGCCTGCGGCAGCGCGCTGGTGTGCGCCTGCATGCGGGAGGCCCGCGTGTTTGCCCTGGATACGGCCCGGGAGCTGGCGGCCTATCCGCTGCCGCCCTGCACCCGGCGCATGTGCGCCCTGCCGGGCGCCCTGTATTGCCTCAGCGGCGATGGGGACAGCCTGAGCCTGCTGTGCCCCATGACGGGGCAGCTGCGGCTGTGCGTCCGGGCGGGCTGCGATCCCCGGGATCTGGCCCTGAGCCCCGATTGCCGCCTGCTGGCCGCCGCCGGCGGCGCGGCGGGCAAGCTGCTGCTCTATGACAGCGCCACCCTGCGCCCCCTGCGGGATATTGCCCTGCCCGGCGTGGTGGACGCCGTGTGCTTCCGGGGCGCGGAGCTGCTGGCCCTGTGCGCCATCGAGCATGGGGACATCAGCACCGGCCTCTATCAGATTTCCATCCGCGGCGTGGTGACGGAGCTAAGGCGGCTGCCCGGCCTGCCCGGGGCGCTGCTGCCCCTGCCCGGGGGCGAATTGCTGGTGGGCGCGCTGGGGACGCTGCTGATCCTGCGGCATGACGGCCGCCTGCTGCGGCGCTTTCCCTGCGGCCTGCCCGCCCGCCTGCGCTTGTGCCGCCAGAGCGTCCTGTGCGCCGACCCCCTGGAAGGCAGGCTGCTGCGCGTCCCCCTGCGGGAAGGACGGCCGGAAGCGCTTTATACAGGCGGCGCGCCGGCGGATGGGATGGACGTTGAGTGAGAGAAAAACAGAAATTGGCAAGGGGGAACGATGGGGCTTTGCCCCATACCCCACCGGGGTGCAAGTTGCACCCCGGACCCCCGCCAATGGCGGATGTTGCACGACTTCGACAACAGGCAGTTTCCCGCTGTTGATTGGATAACGCAGCCCATCGCTTCCGGGCAGCCAGCTTTGCTGGCGTGCTGTGCGCATAGCGCACAGCGAAAAACCGCTGGACAGACCAGAAAATGAATGCATTCATTTTCTGGCTGGCCATCGGTTTTCCTTATGCCCGGAAGCTCCGTTAGCGACTTTCAAGTTACAGGCGCAGACTGCTTGTAGTTGTTTTCAAGCTGGTTCGCCGGGATGGGTCCAGGGCCCAAGCGGGCCCTGGCGCGGGTTTNNGCGCGGGTTTTAGGGGCTCGCAGCGCCCGGAAAATGATCCTGTGGATCATTTTCAGCGAGAGCGGGCCGGAAGGCCCCGGACGCGGAGGCCCTAACGTCCCCCCCTTGCCAATTTCTGTTTACCGCTCCGCCTCCTGCCGATATTTGGCTTCCAGTGTCACGCTCACCCGGGCCTGACAAAAGCGCTCCGGCCAGCCGCTTTGCAGCCAGGCGGCCAGGGTGCCATAGCGGCGCACGGCCATGCAGCCAAAGCCCAGGGCGTCGCAGCCCAGGGCTTGCAGGCGGTCCAGCAGAGCGGCGACCTGCTGCTGCAATAGATCTTCCGCGCCGGGCGCGGGCGGGTTTTCATATACGGAATAGGTCAGGGTGACGGGCAGGCGCAGCAGCAGCGTATCCTGCCCGTTTTCCGTCTCCACAGCAAGGTGTGCCCGCCCCCGCAGGGAGCAGCCCATGCCCTGCAGCCGGTACTGCTGGCTTTCCCCCGTGATCAGGCGAAAAAGCTGCACCTGCTCCGCCGTCAGCAGCCCGTTCTGCCGGCTGCCCAGGGCGTAGGCGCCACCCTCCGTCCAGGCCAGCAGGGGAGACCGCCAGGGGCCGGACAGATCGCGCACGGCGCAGCTAAGGGCGGTGGCGGGGATGCGGCCCTCGGCCTCGATGTGGCTGAGGGCGATGTCCAGATACTTGCTCAGCCGCTTGCCGATGGCGGGCTGCATGCCTGCTATGTGCGCCTGAGCCGTGTCGGGGCACACCGCCGTCAGCGCGTGGGAGCGGATGCCCGGCAGTTGATCCGCCCAGGAAAGCAAATCCATCGGCGCGTAAAAATCAAAGGCCCCTTTGCCGATCACCACCTCCCGCAGCTGGCCGAAATGCAGGCTGGCGGGAGCCGCCGCATACAGGTTGGAGACGGCCTCCGGCCAGGCGCCGCCCTGGGCGGAGACCAGCTTGTACCCGTCTTCGCCGTTGCTGTAATCGGGAAACTTCACCGTCAGGGTGAGGCCGCTTTCGTCGCCGTCAATGCCCAGGCAGATGGCCATGGTGCTCATTTCGATGCGCCCCACGCAGCCTGTCAGCGGCAGGATCAGCAGTAAAATCAACAGCTTTTTCAAGGCTTTTTTCCTTTCCGGCGCAGATTGCCCGCCAGGCAAATCCCCATCAGCGCCGCCGCCATGGGCAGCCGCCAGGGCAAGAGGCGCTGGAGCAGCTGCTCGCTTTCGCCCATGCCCCGCAGGGCCAGGGGCACGCAGAGCAGGGTGAAGGGCAGCAGCGGCAGTCCCTGCGTCCGGAAGGCCAGGCACAGGCTGCGGCGCATCAGATCGGCGCAGACGGAAAAGGCCGTCAGAAACAGCAGCATTTCCGCCATCAGCATCAGCGACCAGGACAGGGTGTTGGGGCTCATTTCCATCAGCAGCTGCAAGCGCGGGGCGTAGCCCCACCGGGCGCTGAGCTCGCTGCCCGGCAGCACAAAGGCGCAGCACAGGAAGAACAGCGCCGTCAGGCCGATGCAGATCAGGCTGGGGAAGGTGCTTTTTATCGGGTGCGGATCCGGCTCCCGGGGCATCACCACGGCCAGCGCGCCCGCCGCCCACACACTGCCCGCCGTGCGCAGGGCGCAGCGCAGGGTGTGCCGCGCGCCGTAGCCCCAGATGGGAAAGAGAAAGCCCACCTCGCCCGTGGGAATTACCGTGGCGGCGCAGAACAGAAAGGCCGCCGCCAGAAACCAGCGCAAAAGCCTTGCGGTGTTGGGCACGGCGTTGGGGGAGGCGGGGATGCCGATCCCCAGCGCCAAAGCGGCGGGCAGGGCCAGCAGCCATCGGGCCGCGCCGGGAAAGAAAAACACGTGGGTCAATTCCACCAGGGACAGCAGGCTCACGTTCATATTGCTGAAAAACAGCAGCGCCATGCCGCCCGCGGCCACCCGGTAGCGCAGGGTGTCCGCCGCGTTCTCCGGCGCGGTGGCGGAAAGCCACCGGCCCAGCAGCCGCATAAGCAGGAAGGGCGCCCATTGCAGCAGCAGCGCGATCCAGGCCGACGTGGCCGCCGCCGGCAGCAAATACAGCGCCCCGAAGCTCATCAGCTGCCCGGTGAACACCAGCCCCAGCATCAGCTGGTAGGACTGCATGCGGGCCGCCTGCCGCTGGGCCAGGCTGGAGGCGGGATCGTGGACGGAGGTATGGGTTTGGAAAAGCTTGGTCATGGCGATACCTGATGAGGATAGATTGGAAATTGGTAAGTCAGTTGATAATAGATCCTTCGACTGCGCTGCGCTTCGCTCAGGATGACATTGGAAGGTGGACTATTTCTTGTTTAGTAGCTTAATTTGCTGCAAA
>CACWUV010000155.1 GCA_902764185.1 uncultured Eubacteriales bacterium | reverse complement strand
AACGCTCCCCCTCAAGGCTTACTGCGATAAAAATAGCTACAGCTGCTCCAACAAGAACAAATAATACCGTCAGGCCAATCCCGGCTGCGGCGGTTTCTGACAGCGACAGGATGGACGATTCCTGAAGGCTGGTCAGTACGATCAGCAGCACCGGCGACAGCGCCAGAATGCCCAGCAAGGAGAGCACGATGTCGATCAATCGCTTGAAGAAGTGAACGTACATGGGAAGTCACCTCGTATTATTTGCAGGATAGACCCAGCGCGCCCTGGGCATCCACCGCCAGATCCCGCACCTGCCAACGGTGTCGGAGATCTTTTACGGAGGCATCCATGGCCTGGGCAAAGGCGGCGTTCCGGGTCAGGCACAAAATGGTGGGCCCGGCGCCGCTGATGCACACGGCGTCGCAGCCATTTTCATGGGCGATGCGCCGGATGTCCTCATATTCGTCGATCAGGGGGATGCGATAGGGCTGATGCAGCCGGTCTCGCAGAGCGGCGGAGATTTGCCGCATGTCGCCGTTTTCCAGGGCGCGCAGCAGCACCGCCAGGTGCGCACCGTTATACACCGCATCCCGGAAGGGAACGGCGGCGGGCAGCACGGCGCGGGCGGCGTGGGTGCTCAGGGGAAAATCGGGGGACAGGGCCACAAAGCGCAGGGCGGCGTGGGGCGTATATCGCACGGTATGCACCTGGTCATCCTCCGCCATGGAGGCGGTGAGCCCGCCGTAAAAGGCCGGAGCCAGGTTGTCCGGGTGGCCTTCGATGCGGGTGGTCAGCGCGATCAGCGTATCGGTGGACAGCTGCGCTCCGCTGAGGGCGTTGGCGGCATACGCGCCCGCCGCCAGCAGGGCTGCGGAAGAGCCCAGGCCGCGGCTGACGGGGATTTCCGCACGGATATGGATATGCACGCCGGGTACGGCCTGTCCCACGTGTTCATACACGCAGGCAAAGCCCTGGTAGGCCAGGTTGTCCGGGTTCTGATAGGCTTCGTCACAGCCGGAGAAGGACAGTCCCTCCTGCAGACGGAAATCCAGCGTGTTATACAGCGTCAGCGCGCAGCCCAGCACGTCGAAGCCCGCGGCCAGATTGGCCGTGGTGGCGGGCACGCGAACCGTTATTTGTTCCATTGTTTTTCTTCCGCCTTTTTCAGCACGTAGACCAGCATATCCTGCTGGTCAATGACGTCCCGATGGAGCACCGGGCGCTGGGCCAGCCCGCGCAGGTTTTCCGGCACCGGCACGCCGGTCAGCTTTTCCAGCTGATCGATGGCCGCAAAGCCGTCGCCTTCCTGGGCACCCCCCAGGGAGCGCAGCACGGCCTCGGGGAATTTGTAGGGAGAGGCGGTGGAGAGCACCACCAGCGGATGATGGTTGGGACGGGCTGCCTTATACTGTTGGGCCACGTTCCAGGCCACCGCCGTGTGGGTGTCGCACAGGTAATGCCGCTCCCGCCACAGCTGGCCGATGGTTTGCCGGGTGCCTTCGTCATCGCAGAACCCGGCCCAGAATTCGCTTTGCAGCCGACGTACCAGTTCATCGGATACCTGATAATGGCCGTTTTCCTGCAGCTGCTTCATCAAGCCGCCCACGGTGGCCGCGTCCCCGGTGAGCAGGTACAAAAGCCGCTCCAGGTTGCTGGACACCAGGATGTCCATGGAGGGCGACAGGGTGAGGTGGAAGGGGCGGCGGCGGTCATAGCAGCCGGTCCGCAAAAAGTCGGTCAGCACGTTGTTGGCGTTGGAGGCGCACACCAGCGTGCCCACGGGCAGGCCCAACTGCTTTGCGATATAGCCCGCCAGAATGTCGCCAAAGTTACCGGTGGGCACCACATAATCCACTTTGTCACCCATCCGGATCTTGCCGGCAGCCAGCATTTCCTTGTAGGCGGTGAAATAATAGACCACCTGGGGCGCCAGACGGCCGATGTTGATGGAATTGGCGGAGGACAGGCGGATGCCCTGCCCGGCCAGCAGGTTTTGGTCCTGCACCTGCTGGAAGATGCGCTTGACGCCGGTCTGGGCGTCGTCGAAATTGCCTCGGATGGCGCACACGCATACGTTGCCGCCTTCTTGGGTCGCCATCTGGGCCTTTTGTACGGCGCTGACGCCGTTTTCGGGATAAAATACGATGATTCGCGTGCCGGGCACATTGCAAAAGCCGGTCAAGGCAGCCTTGCCGGTGTCGCCGCTGGTGGCGGTGAGAATCAATATTTCATCGTCGCAGCCGCATTTCTTCGTGCTGGCACGCATCAGATGGGGCAGCACGCTCAGGGCTACGTCCTTAAATGCGCTGGTAGGTCCGCGAAAAAGCTCCAGCACGGCGTCCTCGCCCACCAGGACGGTGGGGGTCAGGTCGTCGGTTTCAAATTTGTGCAGATAGGCGGCATGGACCAGACCTTTCATTTCCTCCAGGCTGAAATCCGGCAGCAGAGCGGCCAGGATTATGGCGCCCATGTCCAGGGTATCCAGAGCCAGCGCCGCCTGATAATCAAAGGCGGCGTCCGCAAAGGAAGGCAGGGTATATAATCCGCCGTCCGGGGCGATACCCTCCAGGACGGCCTGGGCGGGGGATGCGGTCAAAAGTGCCGAGCGGGTGCTCTGATAGATTTTTCTGGTGCTCATCGTCACATTTCCCACAAATCATCAATTTTTTTTACGCAAAATATTGCGTTTTTTCATAGATTATGATATTTTGCTTTCATTAGAATGTCAAGCTTTTTCTTTTTCATTTTTGCAGTCCGGAGGTGCGGATCGGATGAAAATCGGTTTGTTGGGTTTTGGCACGGTGGGCAGCGCCTTTTACACCCTGGCGCGGGAGTGCCCGGGGACGGAAATCGCCCGGCTCCTGGTGCTGGAAAAGCTGCCCCAAGCGGATTGCGCGCAGACCACGGACTTTGCGGATATTGTGAACGATCCCGCCATTGATACGGTGGTGGAGCTCATCGGCGGCCTGCATCCGGCCTATGAATTCGTGACTGCTGCCATGAAAGCGGGCAAAAACGTGGTGACGGCCAACAAACAATTGGTCTGCGCCTGCTATGACGAGCTGGTCACCCTGGCGGAAAAGCAGGGGGTGGCACTGCGCTGCACCGCGGCGGCGGGCGGCGGCATTCCCTGGCTGCACAGCCTGGCCCGCCTGACGGCCTGCGACCGCGTTACCGCGGTATCCGGCATCATGAACGGCACCACCAATTATATTCTCAGCGCCATGACGGATCAGGGCACGGAATACGCCGACAACCTGCGGGAGGCTCAGCGTCTGGGCTATGCGGAGGCCGATCCCACGGCGGACGTGGAGGGCTATGACGCCTGCCGCAAGCTGGTGCTCTCGGTCAATATTGCCTTTGGCGTTTCCATTCCGGAGGCTGAGGTGCCCTGTTTTGGCATTTCAGGCATCGCCGCTGCGGACATCGCCGCCTTCAAGCGCCTGGGGCTGGTGTGCAAGCTGATCGCCCATGCGGAGCTGACGGAAAATGGCGTGGCGGCCTGCGTGGAGCCCATGCTGTTCCCGGTTTCCGGCCAGATGGCGCACATCAACGGCCCGGATAATCTGATTTCCCTGCGGGCGGAGCGCGTGGGCGCGCAGAGCTTTGCCGGGGCGGGCGCGGGCGGCTTTCCCACGGCCAGCAATGTGCTGGCGGACTGCCTGGAGATCGCGGCCGGCTGCGCGCCCTTCTATATCGCGGAGCGGCGGCCTCTATCCGTGGGCAATGACGGCCTGCGGCAGCGCTATTATGTGCGCACGGATGCGGGCGCGGACAGCCGCCTGATGACGGTGCGGGAAGCCCATGCGCTGGCGGCGGAATATAAAAACAATCAGCAGCCCTTCTTTATGGCGGCTGTGGCGGAGGAAAAATAAGCATGCTGAAGGTAGCGAAATTTGGCGGTTCTTCTCTGGCGGATGCCCATCAGTTTGAAAAGGTGCGCAATATCGTGCGCAGCGATCCCGCGCGCAGGGTGGTGGTGGTGTCCGCGCCGGGCAAGCGCAGCAGCGACGATCACAAGATCACCGATCTGCTGTATCTTTGCGCCGCCCATATCGAATACGGCGTATCCTGCGAAAACATCTTCCAGATGATCCGGGATCGCTACGAGGAGATCAAAAAGGACTGCGGCCTCAAGACTGACCTGAGCCGGGATTTTGACCAGATCTGGGTGCACATGCAGCACGGCATGGCCCGGGAGGAGCTGGCGTCCCGGGGCGAATATCTCTCCGCCCGGCTGATGGCAGATTACTTGGGCTATGACTTTCTGGACGCTGCTCTATGGCTCAAATTCCGCTTCGACGGCACCGTGGATAAGGATGCCTCCTATACCGCCCTGCGCCGTGCGGCGGAAGGCCGCAACGTGGTGATTCCGGGCTTCTATGGCGCCATGCCCGACGGCCGCATCCGCACCCTGACCCGCGGCGGCAGCGACATCACCGGCGCGCTGGCGGCGGCAGCCCTGGATGCCGATCTTTATGAAAACTGGACGGACGTATCGGGCATTCTGATGGCCGATCCCAAGATCGTGGAGCATCCCACGCCCATCCGCCATATCACCTACAGCGAATTGCGGGAGCTGAGCTATATCGGCGCGAAGGTCCTTCACGAGGGTACGGTGTTCCCGGTGCGGGAAAAGAACATCCCGTTGAACATCCGCAACACCAACGAGCCCGATCATCCCGGTACCCTGATCATGGAAAGCATCCAGGACGAGGCCGGCGGCAGCCCCATCACCGGCATCGCGGGCAAAAAGGGTTACTGCGTCATCACCGTGGGCAAAACCGGCATGTCCTCCGAGGCGGGGGTGCTGCGCCGGATTTTGGAAATCATCGAAAGCCACGGCGTCAACGTGGAATACATCCCCAGCGGAATAGACATCCTATCCCTGGTGATGGCGGAGGACAAGGCGCAAAGCTGCCTGTACGCCATGCTGGGGGAGATCCAGAAGGAGATCGCCCCGGACAGCATCAAGGTGACCGAGCACATGGCCATCGTGGCCGCCGTCGGCCGCCGCATGGTGTCCAGCCCCGGCGTATCCGGCCGCATCTTCGCCACCCTGGGCGAAAACGGCGTCAACATCCGCATGATTACCCAGGGACCCGAGGAGATCAACATCATCGTGGGCGTGGAGGAAAAGGACTTTGCACAGGCCATCCGCGTGCTGTATAACACCTTTATGAAGGAGAAATGAGCCATGAAAAGCTATCGTGTAGGCATTCTGGGAGCCACCGGCGCGGTGGGCCGCGAAATGATGAAGGTGCTGGCGGAGCGTGATTTTCCGCTGACCGAATTGCGGCTGCTGGCCAGCGCCCGCAGCGCAGGAAAAAAGCTGGATTTCAAGGGCCAGGAGCTCATCATCCGCGAGGCGGCGGACGATGCCTTTGCGGGCCTGGACATCGTGCTGGGCGCGGCGGAAAACGACATCGCCAAGCGCTTCGCGCCCGCCATCAAGGCCGCCG
>CACWUV010000154.1 GCA_902764185.1 uncultured Eubacteriales bacterium | reverse complement strand
GTCCGGAAAAATGAGTTTACTCATTTTCTCCGGCCTGATGCCGGTTTTCGCTGTGCGCTTTGCGCACAGCACGCCAGCGAAGCTGGCTGCCCGGAAGCAATGGACTGCGATACTCAAATAGCTGCGGGAAGCTGCTTGCTATCGAAGTTCCGCATCATCCGCCGTTGCCGGGTCCAGGGAGGGTCTTCCCTCCCTGGTGGGGTTTGGGGCAAAGCCCCAACGGAACCTCTCCCCGTCAAATTTCTGTTTGTCTAATTCCTGTTGCCCCTTCTCCCCGGATGTTGTATAATAAACCCAACAAAAGAAGCATAACAGGGGGCGAGGGTATGAAGTGCTATCATGGCAATATCCTGACGGTGGATCAGCGGGACGCGGTTTGTCAATATCTGGTGGAGGACGGCGGCAGGATCGCATACGTGGGGGATACGCTGCCGGAGCAGTATGCAGCGGCAGAGCGCGTGGAGCTGGGCCAGCGGGCGCTGATCCCGGCCTTTGTGGACACGCACCAGCATTTTGCCTCCTTTTCCACCTTCCAGGCGGGGCTGAACGTGATGGACGCGGCCTCCAATGAGGAAATCAAGGACATGGTGCGGGATTTTGTGCGCCGGTCGGCGGGCAAAAAGACGCTGATCGCCTTTGGCGCGTCGCCCTATTCTGTGAAGGAGCGCCGCTTGATCAGCAGGGAGGAGCTGGACAGCGTGTGCCCGGATCAGGAGATCATGGTGGTCAAATACGACGGCCACGCCTGCATCGTCAACAGCAAGCTGCTGCGCAGGCTGGACGCGAAGGTCAAGAACCTGCGCGGCTATCACCCCGACACCGGCGAAATGAACCAGGAGGCTTTTTTCAAGTTCTCCGATTACATCACCAATTCCCTGTCGCTCATCGACCTGTTCAGCAACATGCAGGCCGCGGTGGATTTTGAGGCTTCCCACGGCATCGGCATGGTGCATACGGTGAGTGGCGTGGGCTTCATCGCCAACCTGGACATCACCTTTGAAAAGATTTTTGCCAAATCCCTGCAAAACGGCTTTCAGCTGCGGGTGTTCCCGCAATCGCTGAACGTCCGGGTGGCCGCCAGCCGCCGCATTCCCCGCATCGGCGGATGCTTTGCCTGCGCGCTGGACGGCTGCTTTGGCTCCCATGACGCCGCCATGAACGCCCCCTATATCGACGCGGAGGGCGGTCAGGGCGTGTTGTATTACACCGATGAAAAGGTCGCTGATTTCTGCAAGGCCGCCAACCGGGCGGGATTGCAGATCGAGATGCACGCCATCGGCGATCAGGCCTTTGACCAGGCTACCCGCGCGCTCAAGGCCGCCTTGGACGATTATCCCCGGCAGGACCACCGCCACGGCATCATTCACGATTGCCTGCCCACGGCGGAGGGCATTGCCATCTGCCGGGATTATCACATCCAAATGCCCGTGCAGAGCGCCTTCATCAACTGGAAACAGGAGCCGGACGAGTATCTGGAATCCATCATGGGCCCGGAGCGCCTGAGCCAGCTCAATCCCCTCAAAACCTTCCGGGACAACGGCATCGAGGTGTCCTTCGGCTCCGACGCTCCCTGCACCAGCCCCGATCCCATCCTGTGGATGGATCGCGCTGTCAACAATCCCAACCGCGATCAGGCCGTGACCGTGCGGGACGCCCTGCGCATGTGCACCTATAACGGCTGCTACGCCACCTTTGACGAAAAGGAGCGCGGCAGCCTGGAGACGGGCAAGCTCGCCGATATGGTTATCCTCAGCCAGAATCCCTACGACATCCCGGCGGAGGATATTGGGAAATTGCAGGTGGAACGGCTGATCCTGGCGGGCAAGGCGTATCAGAGCGCCAAAGGCGCGGTGATTCCCGGGGTGATCCGGGGCTTGACCAATGGGAGCAAGGCGTATTGATCTGCTTTTTGATTAAAACAAGATGCAGAAAAATTTGACAAGGTTACGATGAGGGCTACTCGATCCGGGGCCTTCCGGCCCACTTTCCGCTGAAAGCCTGCCATAGGCAGCCTTTCCGGGCGCTCCAAGCCCTCAAACTCCTCGCCAGGGAGGTAGTACCGACCGTGGCCTTCCGGCCCGCCCTCGCTGAAAATGATCCACGGGTTCATAGTGATAAAGAACCCTTCTGAAAAATCTTCAATCAAAGCCGACAACCGTAGTGTTTAAACTTGAAAACTTCAAGCATCCACAAGAGATTTCAGCTTGAGAGAGATGGAAGGGTGAACATTACTTACTATACTTAAAGGCGACTATCTGATCCTGTGAAAGAACTGCTCCATCGCTAAGATTCTTTCTATGCTGGTGGAGAGTAGCGATTTTACTTTCACTTGACTCTCTGTTTCTCTATACACTATGGTTACGATCTGTTGTACCTCAGTATAATGTGAGACTTTAACTTGCATCTCAGCATCGTCCCCTTTGCCTGTCTTATGATGCAGTTTCTGTCTGTTAGATCAGATCTTTGCCTGCCGTGCTGCTCGGAAAATATTACCTGCTGCCAAGCTATTGCCCGTGGTGGGCATACTACAAAAAAACCGAATCTTCAGCTTGTTAGCTGAGGATTCGTCAGACCATCGGCAAAGTCCCGCCTAAATGGCGGGATTTTTGTTATAAAGTGAAAAAAACCAAAAGGAAAAAGGAGATGGATGACGAATATATACATAAAGGGGTGGATTACATGCTGCGAGAAAAGCCAACGAGCCGGCAAGGGGAATACGAGGTTGTTTTGCTGGAAGACCTGGTGCCGGAAGATCATCTGCTGCGGAAGATAGATAAAGTGGTGGACTTCAACTTCATCCATGATTTGTGTAAGGATTTATACTGCCCTGACAATGGCCGTCCCGCCATTGAGCCGGGGCTGCTGTTTCGGATGCTGTTTTTAGGCTATCTGTATGGAATCAAGTCAGAAGTAAAGCTGGCACAAGCCGTGAATGAAAACATCGCGTTCAAATGGTTTCTGGGCTTGAAGCTGACAGAGAAGGGGCCGAATCATGCCACCATTAGCTCCAATCGCGTGTGGCGGTTCCGGGACAATAACATTGCCGAGCAGATATTCAACGAGATACTTCGGCAGTGTATAGCAAAAGGACTGGTTGGCGGAAAAATCCTTTATACGGATTCCACCCATATAAAAGCGAAGGCCAACAAACACCGGAAAACATTCGTAACTGTGGAAGAAACACCCAAGGAATATATGGCGGAATTGAACGAGCAAATTGATCTGGACAGAAAGGTTCTTGGAAAAAAGCCCTTCAACCACGATGATGACGATGATCCACCGCCAGGAGGCGGGAAGCAAAAGGCGCAAAGCCTGACGGACCCGGACAGCGGGCAGCAGAGCCGGGATGGAAAGCCGGATGGATTCCACTACAGCGAACACCGCACCGTAGACAGCAAAAACAATGTGATTGTCAATGTACATGTAGAACCCGCTAACATAAATGATGTGACGCCAATGCCGGGATACCACAACGCGGCAACGGCGCATCTGCTGGAAAAGAACAAGATACAAGGCGTAATTGGATACAGAAGACATACGCACGCCCAGGAGCATTACGGAAAGTACCGATTCCATTACGACTTTGAACATGACGTTTATATCTGTCCGGAAAAACAATACCTGTACTGGTGAACCACCACCCGGGACGGATACCGGCAATACTTCAGCGACAGCAAGAAATGCCGGAATTGTCCGCGAAGAAACAAATGCTTTGGAACAAGTACAGGCAGAAGGATGGTGGAAAGGCATGTATGGCAGGATTCCCTGGACGATATTATACAGTTTACGAAGACGCATAAGGGAAAACGCATTTACAGCTGGAGAAAGCAGACAATTGAACGATCCTTTGCGGAGGCGAAAGAAAACCATGGCCTCCGCTATGCCCGCATGCTCGGTATCCAGAACATGCGGGAGCAGTGCTTTCTGACCGCCGCCGTACAAAACATGAAACGCCTGGTAAAGGCTTTATTTTTTTTGTTTGTTTCGAGTTGTGGATATGGGAAACCCCTGCTTTCGTCTGAAAACAGGGGTTTGAAGATGGTCTGCCGAATCTTCAGCTTGTTAGCTGAGGATTCGTTTTTTTGTTTAGCGGCGTAGCGACGTTCAGCGTTGAATGATTTGGGAAGCCGCAGCTTTCGCCGTAGACGCTTGCAAGGGGTTATTTTCTGAACCAACGCTTGCCGGTGGCCAGGAACATCAGCACGGTGCACACTGCTTCCACGCCGACGCCCACCACCAGGATGACCCGGATGGTGGTATGCTCCAGCAGATAGCCGCCCGCAAGGTTGGCCAGGATGCCCACCAGGCCGGTGACGCTCACGGACAGGAAGCCCTGTGCCTTGACGGCATCCTTTTCGTCCACGATGGAATTGGCATAGAAGATGGAGGAAACCGAATAGAAGCCGGTATAGAAGAAATGGAGCGCGCCCAGTGCGATGAGCCAGGCAACGTTGGGGATGATCAGCATGAGGGCAAATTTGAGGAGGCCCGAGAGGGCGGAGATGCGCAGTATCCGTGCCGCGGAGAGTTTTTTCAGCAGGGGGACGCCCAGGAACACCGCGGGCATTTCGGAAAAAGCGCACACCGAGAGCACTAAGCCCATTTCAGCCTTGCCACCGCCGTAATAGGTTACAAAATAAATCAGGTAGGTATTGAGAATGGTCTGGGCAAAGAAAATCAGGATCACGCTGATCAGAAACAGGTCATAACGCTTGTATTTCCGAAAAAATTCCAGAAAGCCGCTGGGCTTTTTAGCGCTTTTCGCGGCTGGCTTCACGGCAGGCAAGGCGGTAGGGAGCTTCATCAGGCGCAGCAGGAGGAGCAGCGCCGCCAGAATGACGATGAAAATGGGCAGCACGGCCTCCGCCCCCAGGGCTTCGGTGACCCGGCCCATCACGTAGCCCGCCGCTGCATAACCCATGGAGCCGATGCTGCGGGCGATGCCGTAATTGATGGCGAAACCCGCGGCGTTGCTTTGCAGGCACAGAGACACCATGAAGGGCTGCATGGCGCTGACCAGCCCCAGGGTGGTGAACATACAGATGAAGGACACGGCGTAGGCATGGGGCACCAGCGCCAGGAGGGCCGCCACAGCGGCGCAGCCCAGGATCAGGCAGGTGAGGAGGTCCCACACGGTGATCTTTTCTGACTTGTCCGCCAGGGTGGACAGGCCGGATTGCAGGGCGATGGTCAGCAGAGAACCGATGGTGGTCACATAGCCGATCTCCGTGGGCTGAAAGCCCCGCCCGGCCAGCAGCACGGCGCCAAAGGAAAAGGCGATCAGGTAATCCACCCAATAGCCAAACTGAAAGGCGGAATATTGCAGGCTCAGCCTGCGGTCTTTGGCATTCATGTGCGCGCTTTCTCCCCTTGATCCGGGCGGTAGGGCAGGGTCAGCTCCACTGTGCCTTCGCCGCTGAAAATATGCCGCCGGATACCCGGCAGTTTCAGCACATGGCGGTTCACCGGGTCCTCCCGTAGACGGGGGATGCAGTAATCCGCCGTGGGCCACAGGGCCACGGACGCATTGCAGGCATCATAGAGGGCTGCCGTGGCTCCGGGAAAGCCGTGGTGGGCGATCTGCACCATGTCGCAGCGCAGTTCTTCCGGGCGGCGCAGCAGATGTTCGCTGCCCAGACGGTAAATATCCCCCAAAAAGAGGATGCGCTGCCCCTGCACGGTGACCCGCAGCACGGTGGAATGGTCGTTGAAGGTACTCTCGCCCGGCAGACTTTCATGGGTAAAGAGGAAATCCAGGGTCAGCTCCCGCAATGTCAGGCTGTCTCCGGTGCACGGGGTGAAGATGGGCACCTTCGGATAAGCTTCCGCCAGAACCTCATAAAACTTTTTTACCGTCGCCAGATCGTTGCACTTGATGTCCCAGCCATCGGAAACCGGCGGCAGCGCCAGCGGCTGAAAGTTGAAAATCAGCCGCTCCAGCTCGATGTCCTCGCGGTGGCGCAGCATCATGTTCAGAAACACGCCGATATGATCCTGATGGGCATGGGAAAAAAACCAGCCCGCGATCCGCGGCTTTCCTGCACTGCGGTCCAGCATCCATTGATACAGCCGCTCATCCTCTCCGGGGGTAAAATAGCCGCCGTCTATCAGAAAAAAGCTGCCATCGGCCAGGGTGAAGGCATAGCTCATGCCGCAGTCCACCAGGGATTGATCCAGCCGGAATTGGGTCAGCGCTGTCACAGAGCATCGCCTTCTTCCAGATAGACACGCGCCTCATAGGGACGCCAGATCGTGCCGTTGGCCTCGCCGTAATTGCTCAGCAGCAGGCGGCCTTTGCAGAAAGGCAGGGCGTCGGCGCAATCGGCTTCCTCTCCATTGAATCCGCACAGCACTGTCAGCCGCTGGTCCGGTATGGTGCGCTGATAGGCAAACAGCCAGGGATGATCGGGCAGCAGCAGGGTATAGTCCCCCTCCGTGATCACGTCGATTTCCTTGCGCAGGCGGATGAGGCGGCGATAATAGGAAAACACGCTGTTTTCGTCGTCAATCTGGCTGGCGGCATTGATCTGGCGGTAATTGGGATTGACGCCGATCCAGGGTGTACCGGTGGTGAAGCCTGCGTTTTTGGTATCGTCCCATTGCATGGGCGTGCGGGCGTTGTCCCGGCTGCGGCAATGGAGCCGCCGCAGCATATCCTGGGGAGCCACGCCCCGCTGGCGGGTGTATTCGTCGTATACGTTCAGGGTTTCGATGTCCCGGTAGTCCTCAATGCGGTCAAAGGCGATGTTGGTCATGCCCAGTTCCTCGCCCTGATACACATAAGGAGTGCCCTCCATCATATGCAGCAGCGTGCCCAGCATTTTGGCGGAGGCGGCGCGCTTTTCCGGGGTGCTGTCGTCGCCGAAGCGGGAGACCACACGGGGCTGATCATGGTTGTTCCAGTACAGGCTGTTCCAGCCCGTGCCGTGCAGGGCCGTCTGCCAGTGGGACAGCACCCGCCGCAGATCATCCAGACGGAAGCGGTTGGTGGTCCAGCGGCCGTTTTCATCGTTGTCCACCGCCATGTGCTCAAACTGGAACACCATATCCAGCTCCTTTTCCTCCGGCGCGGTGTACAGTCGGGCCTGATCGGTGGATACGCCGGGCATTTCGCCCACGGTGACGATGGGATAATGGCCCAGCACTTCCCGGTGCATTTCCTTCAAGAATTCGTGGATGCGCGGCCCGTTGAGACAATAAGGCCCGAAATCGCCATAACTCCCATCCCGCACTTTTCCGTCCGGCAGGCCGGGGACCTTGGATATGTAGTTGATCACGTCCATGCGGAAGCCGTCCACGCCCTTGTCCAGCCAGAAGTGCATCAGGCTGTACACGGCCTGGCGCAGGGACGGGTTTTCCCAATTCAGGTCAGGCTGCTTGGGGGAGAACAGATGCAGGTAATACTGCCCCGTGGGCCCGGCCTGGGCCCAGGCGCTGCCGCCGAAGCTGGCGCCCCAGTTGTTGGGCGGGCCGTCCTTTTTGCCATCCCGCCAGATGTAGAAATCGCGGTAAGGATTCGCCCGGCTGCGCTGGCTTTCCACAAACCAGGCATGCTCGTCGGAGGAGTGGTTGACCACCAGGTCCATCATGATTTTCAGACCCAGGCTGTGGGCCTTTTCCAGCAGCCGGTCAAAATCCGCCATGGCGCCAAATTCCGCCATGATGTCCCGGTAATCGCTGATGTCGTAGCCGTTGTCGTCGTTGGGCGAGCGGTAAACGGGGCACAGCCAGATGATGTCAGCCCCCAGCTTTTGAATATATGTCAGCCTGCTGATGATGCCGTTCAGGTCGCCCACGCCGTCCCCATTGCTGTCCATGAAGGAGCGGGGATAGATCTGGTACACCACGGAGCGCTTCCACCATTTTTGTTCCATAGCTGTTTCCTTTCAGGAGGATATAGGAAAAGAGTGCAACGGGGTGTTTCAGTACAAAGAAACACTCCCGTCCATTGTTTCAGAATTCCACCGCCATGCCGTCATAGGACACCATAAAGCCGCGATCCGCCATGAAGGGGACCAATTCCTCGTGCAGCCATACTTTACCCTGGGCATCGATGGCGCCGTTGTGGGAAAAATGGTTGATGCAGAAGAGGGTGTGTTCATTTGCGCAGCCCATCTCCAGCATGCGCTGGCGCACCTGGACGCACTGGCCAATGTTCATGTGAGTCGCGGCGGGGCCTCTTTGCAGCATGGTGCAGTCCAGGCTTACCAGATCAAAGCGATGCCCGGCAAAGTGGGGCCACACGCTTTCCTCAAACAGAGAGGAGTCGTGACCGTAGAACAGCGCCTTGCCGTCTTTTTCGATGATATAATTGAAGCATTTTTCCTGAGGATTGTGCTTGGCGATGGTAGGGGTCACGCGATAGCCGCCGATTTCCACGGCTTCGTATTCCTTCAGCTCCCGCCAAGCGATGCCCAGGGTGAACACCTCGCCCCGCTCCGCCTGGCGCAGCTGCTCCATGCGCGCCGCCATGGCGTCATTGCCGTAGAGGGTAAAGGGCACCTCGTCCACGTCGTTGGCAAACCAGGGGCAGCGCATTTTGAGGTCGTCGGTGTAAAAATGGTCCTCGTGGGTATGGGTGATCAGGCAATGCTTGATCTCCGGCAGATCCACGCCGTACAAGTACATGTGCATCAGCGTGTCCGGGCAGAAATCCAGCAGCAGCGTATCATCCAGAATGGCCTGGGAGCGGGTGCGCAGGTTTTTGCCGCCCCGGCGGGCAGCCTCGCGGCAGGCAGGGCAGCGGCAGAAAAGCCCGGGCCAGCCCTCCGCCGCCGCGGTTCCAAGATATTGCAGCTTCACTTTATCGGTTCCTTTCTCGCTTGGTTTCCCCGTGATTTTATCCCTTCACAGAGCCCGCCGTCAAGCCGCCGATAATGTGCTTTTGCGCAAAGAGGTAGAAGAT
>CACWUV010000153.1 GCA_902764185.1 uncultured Eubacteriales bacterium | reverse complement strand
TAAAGCAAAAAATGAAGACGAGGTTTTCGTAAAGCGACTTTGCTAACCTCTCAAAAACAGATATCAATTCTGCGAAACAACAGCATCATATTCATTTATGCCCATAGCACCACCCCTTCCTGTTATCAACGCTGATAACAAAATGAAAACGGGAGGGGTGATAGGCTGGATAATATGGATATATCAAATAATCAAAGGAACCATAAACAGGACGGATAATAATTCCTAAACGGAATCAGTTAAGTCCTGTCGAGTGGGAATAAAGGCTGAAATCCGGAAGTCTGCATGAAATAAGGGCTTCCAGGCGGCTAAGATCCCGAGTGGCAACAGTTTGGAAACAAAATCCATTATGCTGAAAATGGGGATTCACTGATTTTAGCAGATCAGTGAATCCCGCTTTTTATGCATTATCACAGGACACAAAACAATTTGTCCGCTGGGCCATTGACACGAGAACGATCGGTCGCTATAATTGAAATGCGAATGATCGGTCGCGTTTGGGGAGGTGCTCGCATGGCGAAGGATACAAAGGAACGAATCCTGATGGCGGCGCTGGAAATGTTTTCGCAAAACGGCTATGCGGGAACGAACATCCGGGAGCTGGCGGCGTCTCTGGACATGGGAAAATCGTCCATGTACCGGCATTTTGAGAGCAAAGAGGAAATCTGGAATACGCTGCTGGATCGGATGATCGCCTATTATGGGGAGCGCTTTGGCTCCGCCGAGCATCTGCCGCCTGTGCCGGATTCCCTGGAGGGCTTGGTGGAAATGACGATGCGCATGGTGGATTTCACCGTACACGATGAAAAAATCGTGATGACGCGCAAGGTGCTGGCCATAGAGCAATTCCGGGATGAACGGGCGAAGGCGCTCGCCACCAGGCACTTTCTTACGGGTCTGACGCAAATGTTTACGCCTGTCTTTCAGGGAATGATGGAAAAGGGGCTGCTCCGTCAGGATGATCCGGAAATGCTGGCTTTCGCCTATACCGCGCCGATCTCCGCGCTCATTCGCCTGTGCGACCGGGAGCCGGAGAGAACGGAGGAAGCCATCGGGAAGATCGCGGCCTTCAGCCGGCACTTTATTGCGGCCTACGGAGTAAAATAAAGATGTTTGAATAAATATGAAGGGTCATGAAAAGGCTGCCGCACCCGCGGACAGTCGCGCAGACGCGCTGCGCAGGTTGGAAAGGATGTAAAAATGAACGCACAATTGTTTTCGCAGGCGATCGTGAAATTTCTGGGCGGACTTGTTCTCGTCGGGCTGCTGCTGTTCCTGCCGGCGGGCAGCTTCGGATATTGGCAGGGGTGGCTTCTGATGGGGATTCTCTTTATCCCCATGTTCATTGCGGGGTTGGTCATGATGAAAAAATCGCCCGACCTTCTGCGGAAAAGGCTGGACGCCAAAGAGGAACAGCCCGAGCAAAAGGCTGTGATTGCCTTAAGCGCCCTGATGTTTCTGGCTGCGTTTATTGTGGCTGGGCTGAATTTCAGGTTCAGCTGGCTCGTGCTTCCCGGCTGGTTTTCCTGGGCTGCGGCGGTTGTTTTTCTGCTGGCCTATGGGCTGTATGCCGAGGTGCTGCGGGAAAATGTCTGGCTCTCCCGGACGATTGAGGTGCAGGAGAACCAGAAGGTCATCGACACCGGGCTTTATGGCCTTGTCCGGCACCCGATGTATATGAGCACGCTGCTGCTGTTCCTTTCGATGCCGCTGGTGCTGGGATCCCCCATTTCCTTTGTGATCACGCTGGCGTATATCCCGATCATCGCAAAACGCATCCGCAACGAGGAAAAGGTGCTGGAAAGCGGGCTGGCGGGATACACGGAATATAAGAAGCGGGTCAGATACAAAGTGATCCCATTTGTGTGGTGACGGCCCGGGAGCCATGAAAACAGCACGAACAAGGCGGCTGCTTCTGAGGCCGTTGAGCGTGCGGATGAATCACGCGGTCGCGGACGGATACCTGATCGCCAACGTGTTTCGCCTATTGGAAAAGGAAATGGCGGATTTTGTGAGGAAAGCATAAGGGTGGAGCGAAGCGGACAGCACGGTCTTCTTCGCTCCGCCCTTTCCTTATTTTTCAAAAGTTTTGGCCACGTTTTTCAGCAGCTCCCGGATGGGCAGATGCTGCGGGCACACCTTTTCGCACTTGCCGCAGCGGATACACTCGGACGCCTTTCCATGGCCGCCGCGGGTGGCGACGCCGTAGTACATGCCGGAATTCCAGTTGTGGAACGCCTCCTGGGCGTTCATCGCGGAAAAGACGTCGGGGATCAGGATGTTCTTGGGGCACGCGCTTTCCTCGATGCAATAGCGGCAGCCGGTGCAGGGAATCAGGCTCAGGCTGTGGAAGATGCCGCACACCTTGCGCACGGCCTCCATTTCCTGATCGTTCAGGGGATGAAAGTCCGCCATGGCGGACAGGTTGTCTTTCATCTGTTCCATGTTGCTCATGCCGGAGAGAACCATGGCCATATTGGGGAAGGACGCCGCGAAGCGCAGCGCGTAGCTGGCGTTGCTGCCGCCGTTCAGACCCCGCAGGATTTTATCCGCTTCGGCGGGCAGATTCACCAGGCTGCCGCCCTTGACGGGCTCCATGACGATGACGGGCTTGCCGTGCTTTTCGCAGACCTCGTACACCTTGCGGCTTTCCACGGAGGCGTCCTCATAATCCACATAATTGAATTGGATCTGCACGATTTCGATCTCCGGGTGCTCGGTGAGAATCATATCCAGCACCTCGGCCTTGTCGTGGAAGGAAATGCCGAAGTGGCGGATTTTGCCTTCCTTTTTCAGTTCCATTGCCGTTTCATAAGCCTTGCAGCGCATGTATTTGGGGTAGTTGTTGCGATCCTGGGCATGCATCAGGTAAAAATCGAAATAGTCCACCCCGCACCATTTGAGCTGGTTTTCAAAGAAAGGCCGGATGTCCTCCTGCTTTTTGAAATAGGGATCGGTCAGCTTGTCAGTGAGCAGGAATTGGCCGCGGTCAAAGCGCTTGGCCACGCAGTCCCGGATGGCGGTTTCGCTTTGGCCGCCGATGTAGCCGTGGGCGGTATCGAAGTAGTTGAGCCCGGAGGCGATGAAGGCGTCCGCCATGCGGCAAAACTCATCGTAATTCACCTGGCCGTCCTTCATGGGCAGGCGCATGCAGCCGAAGCCGAAATTACCGTGGATTTCCGGGAAAAAGGGATTCTGGATCATTATATTTTCCTCCTTCATTTGTATCCGGTGTCAGATGTTTTGGGGCCCAGGCCCACATTGCTTTCGCCTTTTGCGGCAGAATGACAAATCATTATTTCTTGAAAAAAGCCCAAATCCTGCGTCACCCTTCCCCCAATTGCGCTTTGGAACGGTGCTGATTTCTATAGGCGGCGGGCGTGCAGCCCTCCAACTCCTTGAATACGCGAATCAGGTAGTTGGCGGAATTGAAGGCCAGCCGCTCCGCGATATCGCCGACGCTCAGGTCGGTTGATTGCAGCAGCATTTTCGCGCGGCTGATTTTTGCGTTCCGCACATAATCGCTGACGGACAGGCCGGTTTCGTTTTTGAATTTTTCGGTCAGATAGTATTCGGTATAGCCCACCAGGGCGGCCAAATCCTTGGCGTGAATTTTCCGGTCCAGCGACAGCTCGATATAATCGCAGCATTTCTGGATGGCATGGGAATGGCTTGGGTCCATGTGCAGCTGATGCACCCGGTAAATAAAATCGTGGTACATGGTGTGGGCCAGGGAATTCAATTCGCCGGAATCCCGGCAGTCCTCCGCCGTCTGGATGTAGGCGTCCCCCAGCGGGTAGGCGATCTCCGGGGATAAGCCGCCCTCCATGGCGGCGCGGGTCACCAGGGTTGTGAACACCACAATGCTGGTTTTCATCTGGCGCAGCGGGTCCCGGCCCTGCACCGGCACGCCGGGGCTCAGGCTGCTGCTGCGGTTCAATACGCGGTAATAATTGATCTCCCCCCGCCTGACCACGTCCAGCAGCGCCTGCTCCGATTTATATACGTCCAGGCGGTTGCGCTGGCTGATTGCATAGGCCTGTTCCTTTTCCGGGGTTTTTGCGCCCGGGTTCAGGGCTTCCATGCCCAGCTGGCTGCCGGTGAGCACGTTGTGCACCAGCATCACATACCGTCCAAAGACCGCGTAGGACATCACCGGCAGCGCGGGAAGCAGGGCGCACAGCGGATCGATCCAGCTTGTGTCGTGCATCGCGCAGCGGCTGTCGATCAGTTCGGCGCGGATGCTCTTGGGGTCGATGGGCGTATTGAGCACCGGACCCAAAACGAAGATCAGGCTTTTCTTTCGCTCCGTTTCCAGGGTCACGGCCCATTGCAGGCCCACGGAGGAGCCCAGGATGCGCGGCTTGTCGTTTTCCCCTCCGGCGGCGTAATCCAACATCCTTTCATATGCGCCCAAGGCTTGAAAGGCGTGATGCAGCGTTTGCCGGATCGCGCCGTGGCAGGAGCAGCCAAGCATTTGCCCTTCATGGGTATAGCACCAAATATAAAAGCTCTCCCCGCTGGGGATCAGGGATTGCAGCAGCTCCAAATTCTGTTCCGCCTGCGTGACCACCGCGTTCATGTTCATCCGCTCCCAGACGTTTTTCTCATTATAGCAAAAAAGAAAAAAGGAAACAATCCGTTTTTCTCAAATTAACCTGAATTTTTGACATTCCTTTGGTTTTTTTGACTTTACGGTCTTGTTGTTTTTTGTGTACAATGATACCAGAAAATACGGAAACACATTTCCGGCATCGTCTGAACAAACTGAAAGGAAGCGAGCGACATGACAAACGCGAATACCATCCCCACCCAGGGCGAGGTGCAGTACCGCAAGGCCAAGCTGTGGCAGATCATCCTGGTGGCCTTCAACGCCTTCAACGGCATGGCTGTATATTTCCTCATCGGCCTGGCCAGCTATTCCGCCTCCATCGGCTACGGCATCGCCACGGTGGTGGTGGGCGGCCTGCTTACCTTCACCCGCATCTTTGACGCCATCACCGACCCGCTGCTGGCCTTCATCTATGACCGCTTCAACACGCGGTTTGGCAAGGTGCGCCCGTTGATGCTGATCGGCTGGGCCATCCAGTCAATAGGTCTGCTGTGCATGTTCAACTTCTTCTCCAGCAAGGGGCACGGCATCCCGACCTTCCTGGGGTTCTATCTTCTGTACGTCATCGGCTACACCATCGTGAACATGACGGCCCAGACCCTGCCGGCGCTGATGACCAACGATCCCAAGCAGCGGCCCACGGTGGGCGTATGGCAGACGGTGCTGAACTACCTGACCCCCATGGCGCTGAACATCGTGGTCTACACCAAGCTGATGCCGGCTCTGGGCGGCAGCTTCAACCAGGAATTTCTGAATATCACCACCTGGCTGTGCGTGACCATCTCCTTCATCGGCGTGGTGCTGGTGTGCATCGGCATATCGGCGTATGACAA
>CACWUV010000152.1 GCA_902764185.1 uncultured Eubacteriales bacterium | reverse complement strand
TGACAAGTCAAGCCTATTCAATCGTCTGGCGGAAATTGCTCGAAAGTGCATTCAAGCTGGTTCGCCTGAATGGAGTCCAGAGGCCCAAGCGGGCCTTTGACGCAGAGGTTTGGAGGCCGCGGAGGCCTCCAACGTTCCCTTTGCCAATTTCTGTTTTTGTGCACCTTTTAATCGGGTATCAGTATGGCTGGCGGCTTTGCAGCGGCCCCTTTTTACTGTATGGAATCTCCTGGCGCGTTCAGGGCTTCGCTCAGCTTGGCCGGGATGCCTCGGGGCCCGCGCACCGCGAAGATGCCGTATTCCTTGCCCAGAATGTCAAAGGTGAATTGCTCCGGCGGGTAGCTTTTCAGCCGCCTGATCTTCATCAGCCGGGGGATATGCACCGGGCCGTCCTTCAAACGGTAAGGAATGTCGGTTTCCGTCACCAGGCATTTGTACAGCACCGCGGAGACCGGAACCGCCACGTACATATATACGGTATCGCCTTTTTTGATCCCCGCGCCCTGCTTCCAGACGATTTCCTCGGCCGCGGCAAAAGCGCTTTGAATGTCGTAATACTTGGGATTAGCGGGGATGATCCATTCCTTGGGCGGGCGCAATTTCTTCTTTTGAGCGGCGGACGCCGTGGCCAGATAGCTTTCATCCAGCCAGCGGCATAATTCTTCCAAAGCCACGGCGCCGTCCATCCGAATGGAAATCCAGTTTCCCCGGGCGATATGGTAGCCCCGCATATATCCCGGCTGCTGCACCAGCAGATCCGCCAGAAAGGGGTCGGGCAGCTTGACGTTGAGGATGTCCACGATCCCGTTGCCCGGCAGGCCCAGCTTGCGCTTTTCCACGTCCATGATCAGCGCGAACCACTTGCCGTTGTCCGCATGGCGGAAAATGGCGTAGTTGGGATAGCGCATCCACAGGTTTTCCGGCGGCGCGCCGTATTTTTCCTGCACATATGCGATCAACGCCTCTTTGAGAGAAGCCAATGCTTTCACCGCCTTTTTCAGTTTCTTAACAGTCGTTCCAGTGCGCCTGCGCTTGTCACCGTTGTGCCGGCGACGCTTTCTTTCGCCTTGCAATCAGCGCAAACAGCCCGCAAACGGCGGGCCCCATCACCGCGGAGCAGGCCATCAGGCTGTATGCGTCGTCCGTCGTGTATTCGACGAGCTTCCCGCCCAGGCTCCGGGCAACCACCACACGATCCCCTGCCTCCAAGGGAATCCAGGCGTTATCGCGCACGGTGACGGCCTGCTGTCTGCCATCGGCTGCAACAAGGACCTCCGCATAATGCACCTCGCGCCTGTGGGAGGAACGCATGCTCGTTTTCTCCTGCTTGGTGAAGCGCTTTGTGACTTGTGCGATTTGCACCTGAAAATGCGGACGGATCAGGAAGCCGAAGCCGAGAAGAAAGAGCAGAACAAACGGCAGCAGCACGAGCAGCATTTTCTTTCGCATGGCTTTTCCTCCGTCTCAGCTGGCCAGGAAACCCTTGCCGATGATCTCGCTGGAGTTGGTGATCTGGATAAAGGCGCCCTTTTCGGTCTGGCGGATGAAGTTTCGCAGATGGATGGCCTGGTGGGGGTTCATGGTGGACATGATCACCGTTTTGGGCTGGTGGGTAAAGGCGCCCTTGGCCTCGTAGATCGTGGCGCTGCGGTGCAGGGTGTTGATGATGTAATCGCAGATGGGGTCGGGGTGATCGCACACGATGGTAAAGCATTTGCTGCGGTTCATGCTCTCGATGATGCCGTCGATGCCCAGGGATTTGCCGATGAGGCCCAGCAGAGAATACAGGCCCGTGGCGGGACCGAACACAAAAAAGGACAGGACCACCGACGCCAGATCCACCACCAGCAGCGCCGTGCCGATGTGGATGCTGGTGTATTTTTTGAGGATCATGGCAATGATGTCCGTGCCGCCGCTGGAGGCGGAGATGTTGAACAGGATGGCGGAGCCGACGGCCGGGCAGGCCATGGCGAAGATCAGCTCCAGCAGCGGCTCGCTGGTCAGGGGCGCCGAAAGGGGAACCAGCGTTTCCAGCAGCGACAGGCTGACGGACATCACCACCGTGGCGAACACCGTGCGCAGACCCACGGATTTGCCCAGAAACGCGAAGCCCACCGCCAGCAGGACGTAATTGGCGATGTTGGTGAAGGCGGAGGCCGAAAGCCCCGTCATCTGGCTGATCACCGTGGACAGGCCGCTGACGCCGCCAAAGGCGAAATGGTTGGGGAATTTGAAAAAGTAAATGCCGACCACCATAACCTCCACCGCGGCGGTGATCAGCGCGTAATCCCGCAGGGTCTTTTTCCAGTCCATCTGTTTGTCAAACGGTTTCATAAAAACAGTACCTCTTTGCTCATCATGCCTGCGTGAGAAAGCAGATGCCTCTGTTGTTGTCCGCTGTTAGCATGCGTTCAAAAGCGTGTCATATATTTTCAAATCGATCTCCTTAAACACATTGAACACTGTCTTGATCCGGCTGCCGGTTTCCGCATAATATTTCCGCACGGTGTCCACCGCGATCTCTGCTGCTCTTTGATTTGGGAACATGAAAACGCCCGTGGAAATGCAGCAGAAGGCGATGCTCTGGCAGCCGTTTTGCTCTGCGATCTCAAGACACTTGCGATAGCAGGACGCCAGCAGGCGCTCGTGCTCCGCCATCAGCCCTACGTCCACGATGGGTCCCACGGTGTGGATCACGTATTTGGCGGGGAGGTTGAAGCCCGGGGTGATCTTGGCCTGGCCGGTGGGCTCGGGATGCCCCTGAGCCTCCATGATTTCGTTGCAGGCCAGGCGCAACTGTATCCCTGCCATGGTGTGGATGGCGTTCACGATTCCCCAAAGGATCACACAGGATTTCGCCGCCATTTTCCGCCGTTTTTTCGGCGAAAAACTCCTCGTAGTTTTCTTGCTGGCAGCCTTTGATAAAGATGTGGCAAATTTCCTCTTTGCCGTTTCGGGTTACATAGATCCGCTCAATTACAGTATTGATTAGCGCCACGATTTCCTGGGTCTCCGCTGTCTTTAACAGCTCGCCCAGCGAAAGGATGGTCTGCTTGACCTGTTCATAATCCTGGATATGCTGCTGATCGTTGGCGGAGCTTTCCTCCATCCGGGACAGCAGCTTTCTCTTTTCAGCGATATCCGCCGCCATCTCGTCGATGTCCGCTTCCAGATAGGGCCGGGCAGCAGCGGCGGCGTAACGCATGGCCTTCACCTGGGATTTGATATTTCGCTCCAGCTTTTCGATCTCCTTTTTGATTCCCTTGATTTCTTGCTGGGTTTTGTCCGTTTTCAGTAGCCGGTCGATCTGCGCCTGGATCTTATCCAGATAATAGGATTCTTCCTCCCGGGACAGAGAGGCGAGCTTTTCCAGCATATATTCGTCCATCTCCACACCCCGGACGGCCTGGTAATCACAGGGGCCGTTGCGGATGGCGTTGTGGCAGGCGTATTTGAACCGGGGCTTGCCATGGGTAAAGCGATTGCTTTCTGGGATGACGTTCAGCTTGCGATGGCATCTGGGGCAATACATCAGTCCCGACAGCAGCGCGTTGGTGGCCCGATGCGGGCGGCTGTACCGATCTGCGATCTGCTCCTTCAGCGACTGCGCGGCTACCCAATCCTTGCCCTCGATAAAGCCTTCGTGTTTGCCCACGGCGATGATCCATTCGGTGATGTCTTTCGCTCTGCTCACCTTGGTAAATTCCGGGCGGAGGAACGTGGAATTATCGGAGGCTTCCTTGGTCTGCTGGGTTCTGTTATAAACGGCGACGCCATGAACGCCATCAAAATCGGAAGGCTCCCCATATACGCTGCCGTCATTTTCGATAAAGTAGCGATAGGCGATCTGGTCTGCCACGCAATATACAGGATTCTTGATGATATCCTTGACTGCCAGTACCGTAAACTCGGCTCCGTTCTTGGTGCGATGGCCTTCTTCGTTCAGACGGTTGGCTGTGGCGTTGATGCTGCGGGTAGCCAGAAATGTGGCGTAGATATGCTGCACCAGGGCCTTTTCTTCCGGTATCGCCACCAGATAGGTAAAGGCGTTTTTCTTTTTGCCGCTGCCGTATTTGGTTCGCTCCACGGTATAACCGGTGGGTGTAATGCCGCCCATCCAGCGCCCATCCTTCGCCAATTCGATCAGGTTATCCTGGATGCGCTCTGTGATCACGTCCCGCTCAAACTCTGCGATCATGCCCAGCATCTGGATCATCAGCTTGGAATTGCTGTCTTTGGTGTTCAGATTGTTGGAGCTGATCAGCAGCGCCACATCGTATTTGTTCAGGTATTCGATCAGGTTGGTCAGGTCTGCCATGCGCCTGCTGATACGATCCAGCTTGTAGCACACGATGGCGCGGATTTTCTTCTGTTCCACATCCCGGATCATCCGCTGAAAATCAGGTCGATCCGCGTAAAAGCCGCTTTTTCCTTCGTCCTCGTATACCTGATATTCATAGTCGGATGGCAGCTGAAGATGCAGCCGGGCATATTCCTTGCAGTATTCCTCCTGGTTGGCAATGGAATCGCCCTTGTGCGTGATCTTGGATTTGCGGGCATAAATCACCACGGCACGGTGATCTTCCCGGGGAGGTTCCATTCTCTTCAAATTAATCTCTCCTTTTATTTTTCACATACATACAAGTATTATAACAGATTTGATGAAAAAGTCCAGAGGGAATTGTCGGAACTTTGCTCCCTCTGGATCACAGAATATGGAGATTCAGCTTGCTTTGGGCAGTTCTTCCGAATCGAAGTTCAGCTGTTTCAGCAGAGAAACGGGACATTTTTGCAGTTGCTTGGCGGCCAATGCTGCACGCCGGTCCTGAAACTCCCGCAAAACTGCTATGTTGTCGTCCCCAATGTGAATCACACATTTCATTTCGCTAAACACATGATCTTCCAGCACATGCAGCCACCTCCGGGATCACAGCGGCTCTGCCCTGCTGATGCGCTTTTGTTGGGACTTTTGATTCGACGGTGCATATTCCTCAAGGATATCTTGCGGAATTCGCTGCAGCAAAGCCTGCGCTTCGTGGTAATCCTGAAGCAATTGCGCTTCTTTTAACCGCGCGTCAATACTCTTGTTTTCTTTCACCTCAATCTGTTGTTTCAGAACTGCATTTTCCCGGCGTAATGCTTCTGTCTGGGAGAAAGCAGTATCATATTTCTTCAAGGCGGACTGCATCTTTTCCACGCCCGGGATATATACATCCAGCATTCTGCTGATCTCCTGGGCTTTGGATTTAGCGTTGAGAATGTTGATACTTTCCAGCGTCGCTTCGATGGCGTGACGCTGTTTGGTCAGCCGGGTCATGGCCTTGAAGATACGGGGCGGAATATGGGCCCTGCCGGTTTCGCTGGCGCTTTCTCCGCGTTCCAATTCTGGATACTTACTGACCATGTGCTGCCAGAAATCATCCTGCCATTGGGTCAGCTTTTTTCTGTTGCCAATAATCTCCTTG
>CACWUV010000151.1 GCA_902764185.1 uncultured Eubacteriales bacterium | reverse complement strand
CGCTGCGGGCGCTTTGGGCGCGGGCGCAGGCGCGGCCTTGGGCGCGGCGGGCGCCGCAGGCACAGCCGACGCTGCGGGCGCGGACGCCTTCTTCTCAGCCTTTTCCGCCTTTTCAGGCTCCGCCTGCTTGGGCTCTTCCTTGACGGCTGCAACGGGGGTGGGCTGCGCCGCAGGCGCTTCTGCCTTGGTCTGCTGCACCGCAGGCTGAACGGGAGCCATCTCCTGCTCCTCCTCGTCGGGCATGGTCCATGCCTTGGCGTGCTGCTCTACCTGCAGGCGCTTCTGCGCTTCGTCCTCCTCGCGCTGCATCTGCGCGCGCTGACGCTGCAGCTGCTGGAGCAGCTGCTCGGCGCTGCGGCGCACCCGCGTGGATTCCTCCAGCATCGCGCCTGCTTTCTGATTGAGTTCTTTGGTGGCTTCCTTCAGCTTAACCTTCGTCATTCGACGCTTGCACCCCCGGATTCTTTGAGTTCTGAAAATTTTATCGTAGGCAGGGTATCGCTTTTGTTATTCCGCCAGCTCCCGGATCTTATCGGCAAAGCCGTGATCCAGGACGGCGGCGGTCATGCGGCCTTCCCGGCCCGTGGCCTCCCCCAGGAGACCCGCGGGCATCAACGCATGCGGCACGTGATAGTATATGCATGCGTCTGTCACTTTCTTGACGGTATTTTGCGCGGCGGCCTGATCAATGAGGACCAGCAGGCTTTTGCCGGAGCGGATGGCGTTTAACACCTGATCCGCGCCGCTTTGCATTTTGCCCGCCCGCTGGCACAGGCCCAGCAATCCGCGGAGCCGATCCTCATTCGCCATCGGCGCTCTCCTCCGCGGGCGGCGGCAGCGTGCCGATCTCCCGCATCAGGCTCTCCCGCACCTCCTCGGAGATGGGCGCGGAAAAGGCCCGCTCCAGCTGGCGCTTTTTGATGGCCAGATTCAGGCAATCGGCGCTGCGGCACACATAGGCGCCGCGGCCGGGCTTGCGGCCCGTGAGATCGAAGGAAACCTCTCCCTCCGGCCCCTTGACCACCCGCAAAAGCTCGCGCTTGGGCTTCATCTCGCGGCAGCCCACGCACATGCGCATGGGGATCTTTCTCTGTTTCATGGGCACCTCTTAAATTTCGTAGCCCTCGTCCTGCGGATAGTAATCCTCCATGGGAGGCACCTCGCCCATGGCTTCCTCGGCGGAGGACATGCCCTGCTCGGCCAGGCTCTCCTGGAACTGGGTTTCGGACTTGATGTCGATCTTCCAGCCGGTGAGCTTGGCGGCCAGGCGGGCGTTTTGCCCCTCCTTGCCGATGGCCAGGGACAGCTGGCTGTCGGGCACCACCACGCGGCAGATCTTTTCCGCCTCGGAGATGAACACGCTGACCACATGGGCGGGGTTCAGGGCGTTGGCCACAAACTCGGCAGGATCGGGCGACCACTTGATGATGTCGATCTTCTCGTTGCGCAGCTCCGCGATGACCTTTTCCACGCGGCTGCCCCGGGGACCCACGCAGGCGCCCACGGGATCGATCATGACCTCGCTGGAGTAGACGGCCATCTTGGTGCGGCTGCCAGCCTCCCGGGCGATGGACTTGATCTGCACGATGCCGCTGGCGATCTCGGGCACTTCCATCTCAAACAGGCGCTTGACAAGGCCGGGATGGATGCGGCTGACGTAGACCTGGGGCACGCGCTGCGCGTCATTGCGGTTGCGGTGCACCTGGAGGACATAGACCTTGATGTGGTCCCCCTCGCGGTACTCCTCGCCCGGCATATACTCGCTCTCCTCCATCACGCCCTCGGTGAGGCCCAGCTCCACATAGACGCAGTGCTGATCCACCCGCTGCACGATGGCGGTGAGGATTTCGTTTTCTTTTTCCACGTATTCGTCGTAGATCTTGCCGCGCTCGGCCTCGCGGATGCGCTGCACGATGACCTGCTTGGCGGTCTGGGCGGCCACGCGGCCAAAGTCATCGGGGGTCACGTCGATCTCCACGATGTCTCCCAGCTGGAAATCCGGACGGATGGCCCGGGCGTCCTCCATGGAAATCTGGATGTTTTCGTCCTCCACCTCTTCCACGATGACCTTACGGGCGATGACCTGCACGGGCTTCTTGCGGGCGATGACGACGGACAGATTCATGGGCGCGCCGGCATGCTGCTTACCGCTTTTGCGGAAAGCGGCCTTGCATGCTTCCTCCACGGTGGTGATCAGCATTTCCTCGCTGATATCCCGCTCACGCGCCAGAGCGCTGATGGCCTCCACGATATCAGGGCGGTTATTTGCAGCATTTGCCATAAAATTTTCTTCCTTTCCGGATCAGGAAAGATCCGCGTTTTCTACTTCTTCCATGTCCACCGTGCAGCGGGCCACGGCGATCTCCTTTTTTAAGAAGGTGATCTCGTTTTCCCCCTGCCGGATGGTAATATCCCCGGCGTCATAGCCGGTGAAGGTGCCGGTGAAGGCCTTCTGGCCGTCCCGGGGCTTGTAAAGCCGCACCTCGATCTCCATACCCAGGCAGCGGTCGGCGTCCTTCTGATTGCGGATGGGCCGATCCACCCCGGGGGAGCAAACCTCCATAAAATCATAATCGAAGGGCTCAAGCCTGGGCTGCAGCGCCCGGTGATAGCTTTCGCAGTCGTCCAGGGAGATCCCGCCTTCCTTGTCCAGATAGAAGCGCAGGTACATACCCGTGTTTTCTTTTTCGTAGGCGGCCTCGATGAGATCATAGCCCATCTCCGCCGCCAGCTTTTCGGCCAGGACAGTGATCTGTCCAATGGCGGAAGCGGCTTTTTTCGGCATAAAAACTCCTTAACAAGCGCAAAGAGCGGGCATACGCAGTCAGGGTACGTCATACGGGGCGCGAAGAAAAGCCGCGTTCCGTACTTTCCCCAAGCTGCTTCCCACTCTTCGTTAAACCCTTCTTTCCTAAAAAAGACGTGTTGCAAACCGAATACCTTTGCAGTATACCACAGACTTTCCAGGAATACAAGCGTTTTTTACGGATTTTCAAAGGGTTTGCGCTTTTTCAATGGCTTTATTCGGCAGAAACGAAGGTGTAGCCCGCCTTCTCCACCGCTTCCTTGACGGCGTTCACGTCGCTGCCGTCGGGAATGCTGGCGCACTTATTCTCCAGATCGATTTCCGCGGGAACGCCGATGGCCTCCAGCGCCTTCTTGACCCGACCCGCGCAGTGCATGCACATCATGCCGTCGATTTTCACCTTCATGGTTCCATCCTCCTTTAATTGGTTGGTTTATTATAGCATCCGGCTCAGCCCATGTCAAAGCCCATCATTTCCATCATGGACACCTGGTTGGTGTCCTGCATGCCGTCCAGGGCTCCGGCGCTGCGCAAAAGCTCCACCACGGCGCTTGACACCTTGCCGCGGTTTTTGAGGTCCTCCACGGACAGGAAGGGCTCGCTGCGGGCGTCCACGATCCCCTGGGCCGCGGCCTCGCCCAATCCGCCGATGGCGGTGAAGGGCACCCGCAGGCAGCCGTCCTCCATGACGAAATCCTTGACGTCGCTCTTGTACAGGTCGGCGGGCAGGAATTTGAAGCCGCGCATGAGGAATTCCAGCACCATTTCCAGGGCGTTCTGGCTGTCCTTGTCCTTGGCGGTGGTCTTTTCCATGCTGTCCAGCTCCTTGATGCGGGCGCGGACGATCTCCGGCGTGGTGATCATGGTGGCGGCGTCAAAGCCCGTGGCGCGGATGGTGAAATAGGCCGCGTAGTAGGCCAGCGGCATATGCACCTTGAACCAGGCCACGCGCAGGGCCATGGTGACGTAGGCCACGGCGTGGCCCTTGGGGAACATGTACTTGATCTTTTTGCAGCTGTCCACAAACCACTGGGGCACGTTGGCGGCGGCCATGGCGGCTTCCATCTCGGGCTTGAGGCCCCGTCCTTTGCGGACGCTCTCCATGGTGTCAAAGGACATCTTGCTGTCCACGCCCTTGGAGATCAGGTAGTTCATGATGTCGTCGCGGCAGCAGATGCACTCCTTCAAGGTGGCGGTGCCGCTGTTGATCAGGTCCTTGGCGTTGCCCAGCCACACGTCGGTGCCGTGGCTGAGGCCGGAAATACGGATCAGCTCCTCCATGGTGCTGGGCTTGGTATCGTCCAGCATGCCGCGCACAAAGGCGGTGCCAAATTCCGGGATGCCCAGGGTGCCCGTGGTGCAGTCGATGTCCTCGGGGGTGACGCCCAGGGCCTTGGGCGACTGGAACAGGGACATGACGTCGGGGTCGTCCAGGGGGATTTCCTTATAATTGACGCCGGTGATGCGCTCCAGCATATGCATCATGGTGGGATCGTCGTGGCCCAGGATGTCCAGCTTGACCAGGATGTCGTGCATGGAGTTGAAGTCGTAATGGGTGGTGATGATGCTGCTGGTTTCGTCGTCCGCGGGATGCTGGACGGCGGTGAACTGGCAGATGTCATAGGCGCGGGGAAGCACCACCATGCCGCCCGGATGCTGACCCGTGGTGCGCTTGACCCCCACACAGCCCGCCACCAGGCGGTCTTTTTCGGCCTCCGTCGCCACCATGCCCCGTTTTTCCAGATATTTCATCACGAAGCCGTAGGCGGTCTTATCGGCCAGGGTGCCGATGGTGCCGGCCCGGAACACGTAGCCCGTGCCGAAGAGCTCCTCCACGTAGGCGCGTGCCTGGGGCTGATATTCGCCGGAGAAGTTCAGGTCGATATCGGGCACCTTGTCGCCCTTGAAACCCAAAAAGACCTCGAAGGGGATGTCGTAGCCGTCCTTGGTCAGGGGCTTGCCACAGATGGGACAGTCCTTGTTGGGCAGGTCCACCCCCAGGGTATAGCCCGCGGGCACGTCGAACCAGGCCTTGCGGCAGTGCTTGCAGCGGTAATGGGGCGGCAGCGCGTTGACCTCGGTGATGCCGCACATGGTGGCCACCAGCGACGAGCCCACGGAACCGCGGCTGCCCACCAGGTAGCCGTCGGCATTGGATTTTTTGACCAGCTTGCTGGCGATGTCGTACAGGGTGGCGTAGCCGTAGCCGATGATGGAGTTCAGCTCTTTGTCCAGACGCTTCTGCACGATCTCGGGCAGCTCGTCCCCGTACATCTGGTGGCTGGTTTCCTCCACCATGTTTTTGATGTCGTCCGGAGCGTAATCCCACACGGGCGAGAAGGTGGTCTTGCCCTCGGGATGCTTGGGGAAAAGCGATATTTCCCCGATGCGCTCCATGATCTTGCGGGGGTTGTCGATGACCACCTCATGGGCCTTTTCCGGGCCCAGATAGCTGAATTCCTCCAGCATTTCGTCGGTGGTTTTGAGATACAGCGGCGGCTGATTGTCGCAGTCGTCATAGCCCAGGCCATCCTGCAAAATGGCCCGGAACACGCTGTCCTGGGGATCCAGGAAGTGCACGTCGCCGGTGGCCACCACGGGCAGGCCCAGCTTTTCGCCCAATCGCACGATGACGCGGAGATAATCGTAGAAGCGGGCGATGCGGCTGAGCTTCTTTTCGTCCGCGCCCTCCAGCACGGCGCGATAGAGCTCCCCCGCCTCGCAGGCGCTGCCCACGATGATGCCTTCCCGGTATTTCTGGATGTTGGCTCGGGGCATATGGGGACGGCGCTTGAAATACTTCAAATGGCCGTCGGACACCAGATGGTTGATGTTCTCCAGACCCTTTTGGGAGGCGGCCAGCAGCACGATATGGAAGCTGGAGCCCAGGGTGTAGCCCGCGGCCACGTCGTTGATTTTGTCCAGGGTATCGGCGCCGCGCTTTGCCACCTCGTCCAGCATCTGATGCAGGCAGTGGGCGGTGGCGGTGGCGTCGTGGACGGCGCGGTGGGCGTTTTTGAGGGATACGCCCAGGCGCTTGCACAGCACCCCCAGGCGGTGGGATTTCATGTCGGGATAGAGCTTGCGGGCGAAGGTCAGGGTGTCGATGACGGTCCACTCGTTTTCAATCCCCTGGCGGCGCAGCTCGCTCTGCAAAATATTGTAGTCAAAATCCGCGTTGTGGGCGGCGATGGGACAATCGCCAATGAAGTCCAGCAGCCTGGGCAGCGCCTCGGTGATGGGCGGCTGATCCTTGAGCATCTGGTCGGTGATGCCGGTGATCTCGGTGATCTTGGGCTTTAGCAATTGGCCGGGATTCACCAGCACGGACAGGCTTTCCGTCACATGGCCGTCCGCCAGCTTCACCGCGCCGATCTCGATGATGCGGTCGTTGCGGGTATCCAGGCCGGTGGTTTCAAAGTCCAGCACCACGATGGGCGTGCCCAGCGGCCGCAGATCGTCCTTTTCGGTGCGCACCGCCTGGTCTTCGTCCGTCAGATAGCCTTCCACGCCGGGAATCAGCTTGATGCCGTTCTTCTTGGCCGCGCCAAAGGCTTCGGGATAGGCCTGCACCACGCCGTGATCGGTGATGGCCACGGCGGGATGTCCCCAGCTGGCAGCCCTCGAAATCAGCGCGGTGGCGGAGGCCACGGCGTCCATGCTGCTCATCTGGGTGTGCATATGCAGCTCGATCCGCTTTTCCGGCGCGTTGTCCATGCGCTTGGGCAGATCGTAGCGGTTGATGGCGTTCACCATCAGCGTGCATTCGTGGGCGAAATTATCGTAGCGGCACTCGCCCTTTACCATCACGCCTTCGCACTTTTTGAGCGCGTCCACCGTGTCCTGCACGGCCTTGCGCTGCTCCTCGGTGATGGGCGGCTGCTCCTCTGCCTCTTCCTTGCGGAACCGGGGACGATAGCGCAGGAACATTTTGCACTTGATGGTGCCGGTATAGTCGGTGACATTGAAGGAAACCAGCAGCATTTCGCCCTGGCTGATCTCCTTTTCCTCGTAATCCAGCCGCTTGCCCGCGATGACCACCGCGCCGGAATCGTTGGTCAGCTCGCTGATCTGCACGGGCTTTTCGGCGATCTGACGGCCGTAGACGATGCGGCGCTTGCGCTCCTCCGCCTGCTCCCTGCGGCGCTGGATCTCCTCGTCCCGTTTGCGGGCGGCCTCCCGGCGCTGCTCCAGCAAGGCTTCCTCCGCCCGGCGCTCCCGTTCCAGACGGGCGGCGGTCTCCTCCCGCACGCCGGACACCCGGCAGATCACCTCGGTATCCACGCAGAAAATATCCTTGATGGCCTGGTTGATCTTGTCGGTGAGGCTGCGCTCCTTGAGGTACTGCATGGAAAAATCGTCCGGCAGCTCCAGCACGATGCGGCCATCCTCGGCCTTGTAGCGCATGTCGAACTCCCAGGCGGACAGCGCGGGATGCTCCCGCAAAAGGATATTGTTGATGACGTGAGCGTATTTGTCGGGATCGGCCAGGAAATCGTCCTTTAAGGACGGGCTGGCGATGCGCAGGGACTGGCGGATGCCGGGAAAGGCGTTTTTGAGTATCCGCTGCACGGCCAGATATTCCCTGTCCCCCGCCACGGCGTCGCTGAGCAGATAAAAATAGGCATGCCGACTGCCGCGCTTGTAGATCACGCGGTCCAGCGTCAGCTTGCCTTTCAGCTCCGGCGCGGCGTTTTCAATTTTTGCGATCAGCTCTTCATAGCTCATGGGTCCATTCCCTTACGGCGTCGATGAATGCACGGGTCAGATCCCCCGTGAGCTTGCGCACGTATTGTCCGCGGATGTACAGCGCTCCGCAGCCGTCGCCGCCGCACAGCGCAATATCGGCGTCCCGGGCCTCGCCGGGCCCGTTGACCACGCAGCCCATGACGGCGATGGTGACGTCGTGATCCAGGTTTTTGAATTCCTCCTCCACCGCCTTGGCCACCGCCGCCACGTCAATGCGGGTGCGGCCGCAGGTGGGACAGGAGACGAAGCGCGCGCCGCCGCGCAGCCCGATGGCCTTCAAAATGTCGATAGCCGCCTGGGCTTCCGGGATGGGCGATCCGGTGAGAGACACGCGGATGGTGTCGCCGATGCCGTCCAGCAGCAGCGCGCCGATGCCGATGGCGGATTTGATGTTGCCGCTGCCGGGCAGTCCCGCCCCCGTGACGCCCACATGCAGAGGATAATCGCACCGGCTGGCCGCCAGGCGATAGGCCGCCACCGTCAGGCGCACGTCGCTGCTCTTGAGGCTCAGCACGATGTCGCCAAAGTGCTGATCCTCCAGCATTTTGGCGTGGCGCAGCGCGCTTTCCACCATGCCTTCGGCGGTGGGCGCGCCGTATTTGGCTAAAATGTCCTTTTCCAGAGAGCCGCAGTTGACGCCGATGCGGATGGGCACATGATGGGCGCGGGCGCAGTCCGCCACCCGCTTCACATTGGCCTCGCCGCCGATGTTGCCGGGGTTGATGCGCAGCTTCGCTATGCCGTTCTTCATGGCGCCGATGGCCAGGCGGTGATTAAAATGGATGTCCGCCACCAGGGGCACGGGGCTGCCGTCCACCAGCGGGCGCACGGCTTTGACGCAGTCCGCATCATAGACCGACACGCGCACGATGTCGCAGCCCGCCGCCGCCAGCGCCTTGATCTGCGCCAGGGTGGCCGCCACGTCCCGGGTGTCGGTATTGGTCATGCTCTGCACGGATACGGGCGCGCCGCCGCCCAAAGGCAAGCCGCCCACCGTCAATGCTCTTGTTTTCATGGGTTCTCCTGTCAGCCGAAGATGTTCAATACGTCGTGGAAGGTGAAATACAGCATCACGCACATCAGGAAAGCGTAGCCTGCCAGATGGATATAGGCCTCCACCCGGCGGTTCACCGGACGGCGGAAGATGATTTCAAACAGCACAAAGAGGATACGGCAGCCGTCCAGGCCCGGAATGGGCAGCAGGTTGACCAGGCCCAGGTTGATGGAAATGACGATCAGGATGTTGAGATAGCCCATGAGCCGGTAGGCCCGGGTTTGCTGGGCGATGATGTTGATGACGCCCACAGGCCCGCTCATTTCGTTGAGTCCTTCGCCCTTGGTCACCAGGTTTTTGAGAGCGGACAGGATGGAGGTGCCCGCGTCCAGGCACACGTCCCAGGTATGCGCCAGGGTGGCGCTCAGGCCGGCATGCCGCCAGACGGTTTCCGCGCCCACGGTTTTCGTTACTTAAAACGTTAAATATCAGAGCACTATATTAACAACTCAACGGGTGATTTCAGCCTCTGTTTTTCGGAACATCTAACTGGACACCCTAATTGACAATATTTGAAGTAGACTTGCGATTACAGGTACTTCCAATCCATTATCAGTCGGACTTGCCGCGCCATCCATGGCGCGGCATCGCTCCTTTTTCCTGCCGTCCCCGCCTGCAAGCCCGCCGCATCCGCCGGAGAATCCGGCGTGACGGACACGATCTGCGTGCTGACGGTATCCCCCGCGTAGGGCAGGCCGTAGCCCACATAGAAGAAAAAAGCCACCAGGAAGGCCAGGACGAAATTCATAAAGGGGCCGGCGAACAGGGTGACAAGCCGCTTCCAGGGGGCTTGCAGCTGCATGGCCCGGGGGTCCAGCTTTTCGGGATCTCCGGTGTCATCCTCGCCGTAAAAGCCGCAGTAGCCGCCCCCGGGGATCAGGCGGAACACATATTCCGTGCCGGTCTTTTGGCTGGTCCAGCCAAAGAGCTTGGGGCCAAAGCCGATGCCGAAGGAGCGCACGGCGATGCCGCAGGCCCGGGCGGCAAAAAAATGCCCGGCCTCGTGCACGGCCACCATGATGCCCAGCATCAAAAGGGCCAATAAAACATAAAGGATGGTTGACATAGTTTACTCCTGCTTCAAAAGCTCCATGACCCGCCGGGCTTCCCTGCGGGCCGCCGCGTCCGCGGCATAGACCTCTTCTATGGTATGCGCGGGCAGATTTCCTATGCGCGAGAGGGTTTCCTCCACCACGCGGCCGATCTGCATAAAGCCCAGGCCGCCAGAGCGGAACCGGGCGTTGGCCTCCTCGTTGGCGGCGTTGAGCATGCAGCAGGCCGCCCCGCCCGCCCGCAGCGCCGCGTAAGCCATGCCTACGGCGGGAAAGCGCACGGGGTCCACGGCGGAGAAGGTGCACTGGCCGATTTTCGGAAAATCCGCCTGGGGGGCGTCGGTATCGACGCGCTCCGGATAGGCCATGGCGTAGGCAATGGGCACGCGCATATCCGGCGCGCCCAATTGGGCCAGCACGGCGCCATCCCGGAACTGCACCATGGAATGGACGATGCTCTGGGGATGGATCAGCACCTCGATCTGCTCGGGCCGCGCGTCAAAGAGCCAGCGGGCCTCGATGATCTCCAGCGCTTTATTGAACATGCTGGCGCTGTCCACGGTGATCTTGGCCCCCATATTCCAATTGGGGTGTGTCAGCGCCTGGGCCAGCGTGGCGTTTTTCAGCTGCTCCAGGGTGAAATCCCGGAAGGCGCCGCCGGAGGCCGTGAGCAATATCTTTTCGTAGGGGTTGCCCTGGGCCGCCCGCAGGCATTGATAGATGGCGCTGTGCTCGCTGTCCACGGGGATCAGGGTGGGGCCGTCGGGGCCGTCCGCGCAGGCGGCCATGACGATCTGGCCGCCCGCCACCAGGGCTTCCTTGTTGGCCAGCAGCACCCGGCGGCTGGCCTGGCGCGCCGCCATTACAGCGGGCAGGCCCACCATGCCCACCACGGACACCAGCACGTCGTCGCAGGGAACATCCCGGGCGGCGCAGAGCAGGGCGTCCGGACCGAAGCGCCAGTCGCAGAAGCGCAGGTCTTCGGGAATTTTGACATCTTCGGCTTTTAAGCCGGTGAGCCCCGCCATTTGCGGGCGGAACCGCCGCACCTGTTCAAAGAGGGCTTCCGCCTGGCTGTGGGCTGTCAGCGCGCCGACGCGGAACCGATCCGGATGCAGCGCCGCGATCTGCAAAGCCTGGGTGCCGATGGAGCCGGTGGAGCCCAAAATATTGATCGTCCGCATGGCTTAACCCCACATGACCAGCTGATACAGGTACATGAGCAGCGCCACGCCCAGGGTGCTGTCCAGGCGGTCCATCATGCCGCCGTGGCCGGGGAAGATGGTGCCGTAATCCTTGATGCCGCAATGGCGCTTGACCAGGGAGGCGAAAAGATCGCCGATCTGACCCGCCACGCCGCCGACAAAGCCGATGATCACATAATGCCACAGAGGCGGTATGGCCGTATTGGCTGCGCCGCCGGTGCAGGCGTACACGATGCCCCAGATGGCCAGGGCCACGATTTCGCTGCCGATAAGACCGCCCACCGCGCCGGCCACCGTTTTATTGGGGCTGACGGCGGGGATCAGCTTGCGCTTTCCGAAGCGGCTGCCGATGAAATAGGCCGCGGCGTCCCCCAGGTTGGGCACCAGGAAGGAGGTGCACAGCAGCATGACCTGCAGCCAGCGGTACGGCGCGTTGACCTGGGCCAGCAGGCACATGCCGGGAAAGGCCACGGTGAACAGCGGCATGAGGGACACGAAGATGTCGTCCAGCTGCGGCTGGCCGTGGAAGAGCACGTAAACGGTGGTGATCAGGGCGGTGATGACCACGATGGGCAACAGCCACTGGTTGTTCCACAGAAGGAACACGGGCACGCTGACCACCGTGGCGGCCCAAACGGGCCAGCGCACGTTTTGATGGCCCCGCTGGCGCAGGGCGCGCATCATTTCAAACTGGGCCATGCCCACGGCCAAAATCAGCAGCACCGAGCACACCCAGCCTCCCATCCAAATGGCGAAGGCCAGCGCCAGGATCAAGATGGCCCCGGTGATGATGCGGGTTTTCATGCTGTTTTTCATTCGTTTCGCCCTCCAAACCTGCGGTCGCGCCTGCCGAAGGCCGCCAGCGCGCTGTGATAATCATCCAGGGAAAAATCGGGCCACAGCACGGTGGGGAAGGTCATTTCGGCATAGGCGCACTGATACAGGAGAAAATTGCTGAGGCGCATTTCGCCGCTGGTGCGGATGAGCAGATCCACATCCGGCAGATCATGGAACAGAATCGCATGGCCACTCTCGTGATAGGCCGTGATGCGCTTCTCCTCCTCGGAGATGATGTGGCTCTTCTTCTCGGCGCCGATGCCGACCTTGATGAAGGCCTCCTTGATATCCTCCTGGCAGATAAACTTCCGGTTTGCCCTTGCCGCGCGGATGGCGGCCTCGTTCAG
>CACWUV010000150.1 GCA_902764185.1 uncultured Eubacteriales bacterium | reverse complement strand
CTGATCATGGATCTGACCGGCAAGGAATTCCTGAACAACATCGCTCCCTCCACCCTGGCCCTGTCCGGCTATCAGGGCAAGATCTACCGTATGCCTTACAGCCTGAGCTGCTATGGCCTCTACGTCCGCACCGACATCTTTGAGCAACAGGGCATCGAGCTGCCCACCACCTGGGCCGAGCTCATGGCCGCCTGCGAAAAGCTGCAGGCCGCCGGCATCTATCCCTTCGGTTTGCCCGATAAGGACATGGTCTATCAGCGCATGGAGCGCATGATGTCCATGCTGGCTGACAACGACGACGAGTTCAAGGCCATCGCCGCGGGCGAATTGGACCCCCGTGATTCCAAGGTGCTCAAGGGCTATGCCGAGGCTTCCCTGGACATCGCCAAGTACACCAACCCCCAGTCCAAGGGCGCTGGCTATGACGAATCCTATCAGCTGTTCCTGAACGACGGCGCCGCCATGACCATCAACGGTCAGTGGTCCCTGGGCACGCTGCTTGGCTTCAACCCCGATCTGCCCGTGGCCATGATTCCCCTGCCCAATCCCGTGGATGACGAAAAGAGCAACGTCATCGTGTCCATCGACACCAGCTTCTGCATCTCCGCCACCACCAAGCATCCCGAAGAGTGCCTGAAGTTCCTGGAGTTCCTCAGCAAGACCGAGACCGCCCAGACCTATACCGACATCGAGGGCAGCCCCAACGTCATCCAGGGCGTGGTGTACTCCGTCAAGCAGCTGGAAAAGATCAACGACGCCATGAGCGCCGGCAAGACCGCGCTGAGCCTGAACGCCATCTGGCCTTCCGGTCTGCGCAAGGCCCTGGGCGACGCCGCCACCAACCTGATCCTGGACGGCGATCTGGAAGCCTTCTATGATGAAGCCCAGCTGACCATCGAGGACTACTACAACAACTGATTTCCTTCGATCCCCCAATCGGGGCCGCTGCCGTGCGGCAGCGGTCCCTTCTCTTTATCTTGACCAAAGGAGATGAACCGGTATGTCTGCCGTATCGCGCAAACCCAAGGCAAACAGCCTGATGCGCAAAGAGCAGTGGATCACCTATCTGCTCATGACGGCCCCAGGCCTGGTCCTGTACTGCGTGTTCCTGATCCTGCCGATCCTGATGGGCATCTATTATTCCCTGACGGACTGGACGGGCATCGGCACCAACTTCAACTTCATCGGCCTGGACAACTACGTCAAGGTCTTTACCAACGATAAGCGCTTCGGCAACGCGCTGATCTTCAACCTCCGCTATTCCGTGTTCCTGGTGGCGGGCATCGTGGTCATCGGCTTCCTGCTGGCCATGCTGCTCAACCGGGAAATGAAGGGCCGCTCCTTCTTCCGCACGCTGTATTTCATGCCCGCCGTGCTGTCCATGATCACCATCGCCCTGGTGTTCAAGCAGGTGTATTTCTATGTGCTGCCCGGCATCGGCAAGGCCATCGGCAGCGCCACCCTGTCTGAAAACATCATCGCCGACCGCAAGCTGGCCATCTACGGCATCCTGTTTGTGCACCTGTGGCAGGGCGTGGCGCTGCCCACGCTCCTGTTCCTGTCGGGCCTGCAAACCATCCCCATCGATCTTTACGAGGCGGCCTCCATCGACGGCGCCAACGCGTGGCATCAGTTCAAGTCCATCACCGTGCCCTACATCCTGCCCACCCTCAGCGTGGTGCTGGTGCTGGCCGTCAAGCAGGGCCTGAACGTGTTCGATTATATCAATGCCATGACCAAGGGCGGGCCCGGCGGCGCCACCACCTCCATCGCCATGCTGATCTGGCAGAACGCCTGGGAGCGCAACCGCTTCAGCTACGCCATCGCCCAGGCTGTCGTCACGGGCCTCATCATCGCCGTGATCTCCTTCATCCAGATCAAATTTACCAATGATAGGAAGGTGGAGTAAGTGAGACAGAGCAAACGTAAAATGGATGCGCTGGCGTACCTGATCCTGATCCTGGGCGCTTTGCTGATCCTCTTCCCGCTGTATATCACCGTGATCACCACCTTCAAGACCTCGGGCGAGAGCGCCAGCAGCTTCTTCACCCTGCCCAAGTCCTTCTATCTGGGCAACTACAAGACGGTGCTGAATAACCCCACCCTGTGGTACGCCTACCGCAACACCATTTACATCACCCTTTTCTCCCTGGTGCTGGAGCTGCTGGTGATGCCCCCCATGTCCTTCGCCCTGAGCCGCGGCATGTTCCACGGCAGCAAGGTGTTCAAGGGTCTGTATTTCTTCTTCCTGCTGGGCATTTTCCTGCCCTTCCAGGTGCGCATGATGCCCCTGGTCAAGCTGCTCAGCGCGCTGAACATGATGAACCCCACGGGCATGGTGCTGCTGTATCTGGCCCACGCCACCTGCGAGAGCATGTTCCTCTATGTGGGCTATCTGACCAGCATTTCGCCCTCCCTGGAGGAGGCGGCCTACATCGACGGCGCCACCACCGTGCAGACCTTCTACAAGATCATCCTGCCGCTGATGAAGCCCATCCTGGCCACCGTCATGATCCGCGAGGGTCTGGCCATCTGGAACGACTACATGCTGCCGCTGCTGTGCCTCAACCGCTCCGATACCATGTGGACGCTGACCCTGTTCCAGTACAACTTCCAGAGCGAGTTCAACGTGGACTACAACCTGGCGTTCTCCTGTCTGGTCATCGCGTCCCTGCCCATCATCGTGATGTATTGCATCATGCAAAAGCAGATCATCGGAGGTCTGACCAATGGCGCAGTCAAAGGATAATCTTGTCCTGCTGACGCTCAACACCCATAGCTGGCAGGAGGCGGATAACGCCTCCTGCCTCCGTTATGCGGCGGAGGCGATCAGCGCGGAGCAGCCCGACGTCGTCGCCTTGCAGGAGATTAACCAGCAGGAAAAGGGAACCCTGGCCGATCCCGCGCGCCTTGCGGCCAGCGGGTTCGTGGACGCGGGCTTTCCCATCGTGGATAATAACTGGGCGCTGCTGCTGGCGGAGCGGGCGCGGGGTTATCAGTGGAGCTGGGCCTTCACCCACGCGGGCTATAAAACCTGGCATGAGGGTGTGGCGCTGCTGAGCAAAAGCCCCATCCTGGCGGTGCGCTGCGCCGATATTTCCACCCCGGATCTGCCCCAGGACAGCTGGCGCCGCAGGCGGGTGCTGGCCATCCGCACGGAAAAGGGCTGGTTCTGCTCCACCCATATGGGCTGGTGGGGCGACGAGGTGGATCCCTTCCTGGGCCAGTGGCAGCGCCTGCGGGCCTTTACCGACGCCATGGAAGGCCCCTGCTATGTGATGGGGGATTTCAACTGCCCGGCCCAGACCCGAGGCGAAGGCTATGACCGCATGCTGGCCGATGGCTGGCAGGATTGCTTTGCGCGGGCCGAGGACAGGGACGGCGGCATCACCGTGCCCGGCCAGATCGACGGCTGGCGGGAAAACCCGGTGGACGGCCTGCGCATGGATCTGTGCATGGCGCGCCAGGACGGCCGCACTTTGCGCTCCCGGGTGATCTTCAACGGCGATTTTCATCCCGTGGTGTCGGATCACTTCGGCGTCCTCACCTGGGAAAAGCTTTAAGGAAGCCCTGTTAGGGGCATGAAATCTTCGATTTCTACGCTTGCATCCCATAATAATATGCTCGTCATCTGACCGACTCCTTTCATCAGAGCTTCCTTAAAAGAACGGTTTTGCGCCGTTCTTTTTCTGTATATCGGCATTGACGAATCTATCCGCATTTCTTATAATAACAACAGCAATATTGAGAAAGCGAGGGGCATTCATGCGGTTTTTGCTCTATCCCAATCCGGCCTCGCCCGAGGCCCGCGCCCTGTCCGCGGCATTGGCCCAGCGCCTGCTGGCCGAGGGCCAGCAGGTGTGCGCGGCGGATCAGCCGGAGCTGGCGGATATCGCCGTGGTGCTGGGCGGAGACGGCACGGTGCTCCGGGCCATCCGCGCGCTGCAGGTGGATAAGCCCATTTGGGCCATCAACTGCGGCCATCTGGGGTATCTGACGGACTGCCAGAAGGAGAACGCCATGCAGGCGCTGGACAAGATCCTGCAAAGCGAATTCCACCTGGAATACCGCACCCGCCTGGGCGGCACGCTGATGAACGGCGGCCATGTATCTGCGCTCAATGAAATCCTGTTCCATCGCGGAGCCTGCGTCCACACCCTGGAGATCGAGGTGTCCGTCAACGGCAGCCTGGCCCTGCGGTATCGGGGGGACGGGCTGATCATTTGCACGCCTTCCGGCTCCACCGCCTACAATCTTTCCGCCGGCGGTCCCGTGCTGATGCCGGAGATGGAGCTCATGGTGCTCACGCCCATCTGTCCCCAGTCCCTGTCCGCCGTGCCCATCGTGGTCTCCTCCCACGATCACGTGGCGGTGCGCTGGCACGTGTCCAACCGGGACAACCGGTCGGAACGGCCCGACTTGACGGCGGACGGCCAGGATAAATATCTGCTGCCCCTGGAGGGTACCCTGGATATGCAGGATAATTTGCCGCCGGTCGCCCTGGTGCGCACGGAGGAAAACGATTTTTACAGACGCTTGCAGCATCGCATGCATTGGAATGCGGAATAGGAGAGCCTATGAATCGAATCATCGAAAAAACGCCGCTCAATCCCACCGTGACCCGCATGGTCGTGGAAGCTCCGCTTCTTGCCTGCCATGCCAGACCCGGTCAGTTCCTGATTGTCAAAAAAGATGAGACCGGCGAGAGAATTCCGCTGACCATCTGCGATTATGACACAGACAAGGGAACGGTCACGATCGTTTTTCAGCCGGTCGGTGTCTCTACCATGAAATTCCTGGAGCTTGAGGCCGGAGATTCCTTCGAGGATGTCGTGGGACCGCTCGGAAAACCGTCGGATATTCTGTCCATGAGTGAGGAAGAGCTGCACAGCCAGAAATTCCTGTTTGTCTGCGGCGGTGTCGGAACAGCGCCGGTCTATCCGCAGGTCAAATGGCTGCATGAGCACGGCATTGCGGCCGACGTCATCATCGGCGCCCGGACGAAGGGCCTCATTTTCTATGAGGACAAGATGCGGAGTGTCGCCGGGAATCTGTACATCACGACAGATGACGGCTCCTATGTCCACAAGGGTGTTGTCACAACAGTCATCGATGAGCTTGTCGCGCAGGGAAAGAAATACACGCACTGCGTGGCGATCGGGCCGATGATCATGATGAAGTTCTGTACGCTCACCACTAAGAAGTACGGCATCCCGACGGTCGTCTCGATGAATCCGATCATGGTCGATGGAACCGGCATGTGCGGCGCCTGCCGCCTGACGGTCGGGGACGAGGTGAAATTTGCCTGTGTTGACGGCCCGGAATTTGACGGCTTTAAGATCAACTGGAACGAGTGCATGAAGCGTGCCCAGATGTACAAGACCCAGGAGGGCGAGGCAAAGCTGAAGTACCTGGAGGGAAAGACGCACGAGGGCGGCTGCGGAAACTGCTGAAATGTCCGCACATACGGTAAAGGAGATAAAAGCAATGGGTGACGTATTAAAGAAAGTACCGGTCAGAGAACAGGAGCCGAAGGTGCGGGCGGCAAATTTCGACGAAGTCTGCCTCGGCTATAACGAGGAAGAGGCAGTGGAAGAGG
>CACWUV010000149.1 GCA_902764185.1 uncultured Eubacteriales bacterium | reverse complement strand
CGCATGGTAAAAAGGGCATAAAGCTATTTTTTACATGCGGAATTATGGAAAAGGAGAAACAAAAAATGAAAAGACTGTTTGCCCTGCTGATGACCGCCGTCATGTTGCTGTGCGCGGCGCCCGCGCTGGCAGCCACCGAGTACGACGTCACCGAGCCCATCACCATCGAATGGTGGCACGCCCACGAGAGCCAGTTTGACGACCAGATCAAATACATGGTGGATAAGTTCAACGCCGAAAACGGCATGGGCATCACCGTGGAGCCCAAGTACATGGGCAGCTACACCGAGATCGACACCGCCTTCCGCGCCGCGGACGCCGCCGGTGCGGTGCCTGCCCTGGTGTGCTGCAACACTTCCTACCCCGCCTCCTACGGCGCTGCCGGCCTGTGTGAAGTGCTGGATCCCTACATCGACGCCTTTGAGTACGACGTGGAGGACTTTGGCGAGGGCCTGCTGGCTTCCACCAGCTATGACGAAGAGCAGATCGCCCTGCCCTACCTGATCTCCACCCAGTGCATGTACTACAACAAGACCGCCGCCGAGGCTGAAGGCATCGAGATGCCCAAGACCTTCGACGAGATGGACGCCTTCCTGGAAAAGGCCACCCTGTTCAACGAGGACGGCACCACCAAGCGTTATGGCACCGTGTTCGGCGGCTGGGACTACTGGTATCATGAGATGCTGTTCAAGAACAACGGCGTGCAGATCGTGACCGAGGACGGCACCACCGACGTCAACAGCCCCAAGAGCGTGGAAATCAACACCAAGATCAAGGAATGGATCGATAAGGGCTACGCCTACTATGCCATCGGCAGCGGCGCTTCCTCCAACATGCGCGATCTGTTCATCGCCGGCGGCGCGTTCAGCGTGTTCCACACCTCCTCCCTGTACACCACCTACGTCAACCGCGTGAACGCCCTGGAAGACGAGAGCGCTCGGTTTGAGGTGGGCATGGCCTGGCTGCCCGGCGGCGAGGACGGCGAGTCCTTCAAGAGCGAAGTGGGCGGCGCCGCCATCTTCATCCCCGCCAAGGCCTCTCAGGCGCAGAAGAATGCCGCCTGGCAGTTCATGATGTTCATGGCCAGCCCCGAAATCAACCTGTACTGGTCTGACAACACCGGTTATCTGCCCACCCGCGGCAGCGTGGTGGACCTGCCCGAATATCAGGAATACCTGGCCAAGAAGCCCGCGATGGACCCCATCATCAAGATGGCTTCCTGGATCAACCCCCGCAACCAGAACCCCGCTTACAACAACTGCGGCAACCTGTGGCGTGAAGCCCTGGGTGAGATCTACAACAACGGCGCGCCCATCCAGGAGACCCTGGATCAGCTGGCCGTCGAAATCCAGGCCGAGCTGGACGCCGTGAAATAAGCGACAGACGCAAATCAAAATATCAGGGGAGGGGAATCTTTTCCCCCTCCCCTGAAATCGTAGAGAGGGTTTTATCGTGAAAAACGCAGCTCTAACCATCCATCATCCGAGCAGGGGCCGGCAGCTGATCTCTCCCCTCCAGCGCGGCGTGGGCCTGGCGCTGATCGTCCTGGGCGCGCTGATCATGCTGGTGGGCCTGTTTGGCTACCTGGCGGGAGACTGGCAGATCGGCCCCTTTGCCAATCTGACCGACCAGGTATTTATCGCCCGGGAGGTGGCCACCAGCGCGGGCACCAAGGTGACGGGCGCCTTCGATATGGAAGGCGAGGAAAGCGGCATGCACGTTTTTTACGCGGCTCTTTCCGGAGCCGACGAATCGGTGATCAACGTGGAGGATTTCGACCTGGGCGAAACCAAGAAGGCGCTCAAGGGGGGATCGCTGCAATTTCCCGCCACCAAGGACCGCACCACGCAGGTTATAGAGGAAGAAGCTCCCGTATCGCTGGACAACGGGCTTGTCGTTTCCCGCGGGGTCAAGTTTCCCGGCGCGGGCAGCAGCAAATACAGGAGCTTGAAAATGACGGTGGAGGGCCCCTGCGAGCTGAAGCTCTATGCCCTGTCCTCCACCGAGCATGAGCGCCGGGCCGTGCTGTACAACAGCCTGAACGGCCAGGAGGTGGACACCGTGATGGTGCCCGGCTCCGGCACGGCGGGCGCGCTTGCGCCGGTCACGCTGCGCATCCCGGCTGCGGGCACCTATTATGTGTCCGTCAAGGGCGATATCCCCATCGCCCCGGTAAGCGCCATCATGAACTACGCGGTCATAATCCTGCTGCTGGGCCTGGTACTGCTGCTCAACGGCATCATGATGCGCATTCAGCAGTGGGAGCGCATGAAGGACCTGTTCTTCGTAGAGCCCGCGCTGCTGCTGTTCCTGCTGTTCGTGTATTATCCTGTCATCGACCTGATCCGCATTTCCTTCACCAACATGTCCGTGCTGACCACCGGCAAGCAGGAATTTGTGGGATGGGCCAATTTTGACTGGATGTTCAACGGCGCGGGCAAGCGCTATTTCTGGGAGAGCTTGAAAATCACCGCGGTGTATATGTTCTGGGAGGTGCTCATCACCCTGGTGGGCGGCATGCTGCTGGCGCTGCTGTTTAACCGCATGACCCGCGCCTTCAATGCCATGCGCGCGGTGGTGTTCATGCCCAAGTACATCGCCGTGTCCACCAGCGCGGTGGTGTTCCAGTGGATCCTGTACAGCACCATCGCCACCGGCATCGGTCAGAGCGAGGGCATCCTGAACTATGTGCTGTCGCTGTTTGGCATACAGGGTCCGCACTGGCTGATCGACGCCAACAGCGCCCTGGCGGGCATCTTACTGCTCACCGCCTGGCGCGTGGTGGGCTATGCCATGATGATCTACCTGTCCGCCATGAAGGGTATCAGCCAGGATTATTACGAGGCCGCGGCCATCGACGGCGCCGACGGCGTGCAGCGCTTCCGGTATATCACGGTGCCGCTGCTGGCGCCCACCACGCTGTTCCTGTTCGTTACCACGTTCATCGCCAGTATGAAGGTGTTCCAATCGGTGGACGTCATGACAGGCGGCGGGCCCGGCACCTCCACCAACGTGATGGTGCAGTGGATCTACAACCTGACCTTCAAGGATTTCCATACAGCCCGCGGCGCGGCGGTATCGCTGGTGTTCTTCCTGATCCTGCTGGTTTGCACGGCGGCCACCATGCGCTTCTCCAACCGCAACGTGAGTTATGACGCTTAAGAAAGGAGGCAGAACCACATGTTTAACAAGCTGAACAAGGATAAACAAATCGGCGTGATCAGCGAGCTGGTGGGGTTTGCCCTCCTGATCTGCACGCTGGTGCTCATTCCCCTGAAAACCGCGGGAAGCTGGAAATATTATCTGCTGCCCCTGGCCGCCGCGCTGATCCTGCTTCCCATCCCTGCGATGTGGAAGGACGGCGTCCGGCAGATGAAGACCAAAACGCCCGTCACGACCCATTGGCACCGGATGCGGCAGAGCGGCTTTTTCGATCTGCTGGTGCTTTTCACCGCCATCGCCCTGGTGCTGATCCTTTGCTGGGCCTTTGGCATCATCAGCTACAACGCCACATTGCACAGGCACGCCCCCGGCGCGGCCAATCTGGCGGAAGCCCGCTTGCAGGCCGATTTTATCGAGTACAACTTCAAGCAGGATCTGAACCTGATCGCCGGAAGCTATGCCATCTTCGGCTATATCGCCCTGGCGATCCTGGCGGTGGTGCTGGTGTGCGGGCTGTACATGCGCTTTGTTTCTCCCATCGTGCAAGCCGACGAGCAGCTGCAGATGGCCCACGGCGTTTATCGCGTGGTGGCCCAGTACGCCGCCGCCATTCTGGTGGTGCTGATTTCGCTGTTCCCCATCTACTGGATGATCATTTCCTCCCTGAAAACCTCGGATGAGCTGCTGCGGGTTGTTCCTACCCTGTGGCCCAACAAATTCATCTGGGAAAACTATCCCAACGTGCTGCAAAAGGCGCCCTTTGACCGGTATCTGATCAACACGCTGGTCACCACGGTCATCATGATGCTGGGCGAGCTGACCATCGGCGTGATGGCTGCCTACGGCTTCTCCAAGGGCGATTTCAAGGGCAAAAACCTGCTGTTCATGCTGGTGCTGGGCGCGCTGATGGTGCCCATCCAGGTGACCTTCGTGCCCATCTACGTCACCATTTCCCGGCTGAACGCCATCGACACCTGGACCGGCGTGGTGCTGCCCAACATGGTCAGCGCGTACTTTATCTTCATGCTGCGGCAGAACTTCATGGCGGTGGATAACAGCTATATCGAGGCCGGCAAGATCGACGGCATGGGACGCTTTGGCACCATCATCCATGTGCTGTGCCCCATGTGCAAGCCCACGCTGATCACCGTGAGCATCATCAGCTTCATCAACGGCTGGAACAGCTATTTCTGGCCCAAGATGGTCACGCAGTCCGAAGCCAGCCGCACCATCGCCGTGGGCGTGCAGCGGTTGAAGGAGACCTATGCCGGACAATATGTGTCCAACTTCAATGAGATCATGGCGGGCGCCGTGATGGCCATCATCCCCATCGTACTGCTGTTCCTGATCCTGCAAAAGTACATCATGACCGGCATGAGCAAGGCCGCCATGAAATAAGAAAGGCAACAACATGAAAGACAGCATCCGTTTGCCCCAGGAAAACAAACCGCTGATGATCGCCCACCGCGGCATGAGCGGGCTGGAAATGGAAAACACCGCCTCGGCCTTTGTGGCTGCCGGGCAGCGCAGCTATTATGGCATTGAAACCGACGTGCACCGCACGGCGGACGGTCAGTTCATCATCATCCATGACGACAACACCAAGCGCGTGGCCGGGGATGAAATGATCGTGGAGCAGACCAGCTTCTGTACCCTGCGCTCCCTGCGGCTGCTGGATACTGACGGCCAGCAGGGCCGGGGCGACCTGATCCTGCCCAGCCTGCGGGAATACATCGGCATCTGCAAAAAATATGACAAGGCGGCCGTCCTGGAGCTCAAAAATCATTTCATCCCGGAGGATATCGACAAAATCATCGACATCATCCGCCAGGAGGATTATCTGGATCAGGTCATCTTCATCTCCTTCGACCTGCCCAACATGATCTGCATCCGGGAGCGCCTGCCCCAGCAGCAGGCGCAATTCCTGATTTCCTCTATTCCCGATTGGCTGCTGGATACGCTGCAAAAGTATCGCCTGGATCTGGATATCAAGCATACCGTCCTGACCCGTGAATACGTGGACGCCCTGCATGCCGCCGGAATCAAAGTGAACGTCTGGACAGTAAACGCCCCGGAGGACGCCCAGCGGGCGATGGATATGGGCGTGGACTTCATAACAACAAACATTTTGGAGTAATACTGGCACAAAAAAGGGGACGCTGGGCTGTGCTGCCCAACGTCCTCTTTTGCTTTTGATACCAATCCCAAATAAGAGGATAATCCATAAATGACTATTAGGCCGGAGCACCTTCGCGACAGGAGATGCCTCGGCCATTTTTTGCTGATCCGTTATAAAATACTTATGTCGTCAATCAATACAAAAATCCGAACCCTCCGCCTGCCGGCTGAAAGTTCGGATTTCTCTTGTTTGGTGGAGCAGATGCAACCATTCATCCAGCAGGATATTATCGATGGTGATGGGCCTGTCGCCGCCGTTCAGCACCAGCGTCATGGTGTCATCAAATAGGTAGATGGCCCGGACAAAGATGTTGATCATACCACGGCGGTTATTGATGTCGTTGATACTGCCGCGCTTGAGGGAATACAGGAAGCTTCTGACCTGCGGCGCGGTGTAGATGACCTGCTTGTTCAGTTCTTCCGCCAGCTGTGCGTTCAGTTGATCCCGTTCCTTGGTACGCTTCTCGATGCGCTCGGTGATCATCTCCACCGATTGGCCGTGCTCCAGGGCCTTCCACAGATTTTCGATGGCGATGTCTGCTTCCTGAATACTGGCTTTTAGGCGCTTGACCGTGGAGCTATCATAATTCGCTTTGCAGGCTTCCGCAACGGCGGTGACGATCTTCTCGATATTGCGATCTGTCAGCAGCTTGCGGCATTCCTGGATCACGCGATCCTCCAGCTTCTCCTTGTTGACGGCTTTCTTGCCGCATTTCTGCTTTTTGAAATTGTTGCAGGCGTAGTAGTGGTACGTTTTACCTGATTTGCCGGTGCCGCCGTAGCCGGTCATCATCTCCCGGCAATAACCGCAGAACAGCTTTGTGGTCAGCAGATATTCTTCCTTGCCGCGGCTTCTTGCTGGTGCCTTCTTGTTGCGATCCAGGATGTGCTGCACCCGTTCAAACAGTTCGTCGTCAATGATCCGGGGCATGGCATCCGGGT
>CACWUV010000148.1 GCA_902764185.1 uncultured Eubacteriales bacterium | reverse complement strand
TGTTTTGCCGCCAGATCAGCTCGGCAATGGTGGCGATGAGCTGGCCGCTGGTGGGCTTGTCCTCCTGGCAGGCGGCATGGCAGCCCACCAGCTGGTTTACCTGCTCCACTCTGCCGCGCTGCCAGGCAATGTCGATGGCGTGGCGGATGGCGCGCTCCACCTTGCTGGCCGTGGTGTCATAGCGCTCCGCGATGGCGGGATACAGTTCGCCCGTCAGCCGTCCCAGCAGCTCCGGCCGGGACAGGGTCAGCTGGATGCCCGTGATCAGATAATGATAACCCTTCAAATGAGCGGGAAAGCCGATGGACAGCAGCAGGTTGCGGATCTGCCCATAGGCGTCGGTATCCGATACCTGCGCCATGCCCACGATGGGCAGCATTTCGTCCGGCAGGCGCACGAGGGTATGCTCCGGGTTATTGTCATCTGTGATTAGGATGTGAATGTGCTTCATGGTGGTCCGTTTCCTTTTGCAAATGGGAGTGATCATATAAAATCATACACGCAAAAGGGAGCGCAGAGCAACAAAATGTTGACAATCAGAAGCAAATCAAAAACCCGCCCATCAGGGCGGAGAGGATTATAGGCCTTGCACGACCCGCAAGAAGAAGGCGTCGCTGTCGATCAGCGGCAGCAGCTTGCTCTGGCCCAGATAGGTTTCCAGCAGGTCAAAGGGAATCACCATGCGCACCACGGGCACCACCAGCAGCAGCACCCACACCACGGCGATGCCGCGCAGCACGCCCATCACCGCGGCCATCAGCCAGTCAAAGTGGCGCAGCACGGGAAAATAGAACACATGATCCACCAGGTTGATCATCAGGTGGAGCGCCAGGAAGCAGACAAAATAGCACAGCATAAAGCTGCCTGCCTGCAAAAGCACCGTCACGATGGTGGAGGTAACGTAATCATTCAGCGTGTACGCGGTGTTTGACAGAGCGTCGGTCATCAGGTTCTGCCGCAAAATATCCCGCACCAGCGGCGGCAGAGAGATGTTTTTCATCACCGTCTCCACGATGGATTCGTCCAGCGCCGCCGCCGGAATAACGGACAGGGAATAGTCACCGATCAGGGAGCCCGCGTCCGTATAGGTGGCCAGCAGATTGGCGACATTCTGGTTGCCGCCCAGCTGCTGCGCCAGCTGAGGTCCGACCAGAAAGGCGAACAGCAGGCTGGCCATGCAGGCCAAAAGACCCAGCAGCGAAGCCAGAAAGCCCCGGTAAACCGCCAGCGCCACGCTGATAAAGACCACGGCCAGCAGCAATAAATCAATGATGTTCATGGCATTCTCAGGGCAGGGAGACTGCCCATACATCCGAGCCGCACACCAGCAGGGCCGTGCCGTTGCTGGTGATGCCCAGATAATCGGTCACCACGCCGTCCACGGGCAGGCGCAGGGCGGAAAAGCGCTGCTCTCCGGTGTCCGCCCGGTACAGGCTGTTGCTGGAGAAGGCGTACAGGCGGCGGCCGCGGATGGCCGCGCCCACGCAGGAATCGGGCAGGGAATAGCGGGTGTCGGATTTGCCGTGCAGCAAACGGAGCTCGGTGAACGCGCCGTCGGTGTCCGTCTGCAGCACAGGAGCCAGCAGCAGATAGGGGAAATTGTTGGTGGGGGTGGAGCCGATCAGCTTCCAGCCGTACACCAGCACGGCGTCGGAGGCGCTTTCCGTGCCCCGGTAATCATAGAGCCGCAGCTGCCGGGTGTTGATCACGTTCAGGTAGTTGCCAGAATAGACCACCGCGTAGGTGATGGGCTCGCCCAGGGAGATATTGCCCGTATTCATGGCGCCCACGCGATACACGTGCATGGTGGTTTCCGGCGCGGAGCCATATACGTCCAGGGCCGTGGTCCACAGATATTCGCCGTCCCCAAAGAAGCCGCAGTCCAGCATCATCAGGTCCGTATAGTTGGTCACCTCGGTGTCGATCTGGGTTCCCTCCATATCCCGCACGGTCAGGGTGGGGGTCACGCCGTCGCCGGTGACCACGGCCATGTATTTGGTGCCCACCCGGGCAAACTGGATGGGCTCGCTGAGCCGGTCGGAATAGGTGGGACGCCCGTTGCGGTCAAAGAGCATCAGCTGATTGCCGCTCCATACCACCACCTGCTTTTCACCGGCGGAGAAATGGGCGTTTTCACCCACGCTGGCCTTCCACAGCTCGCTTCCGCTGGCGGACAGGCAAAAGAGGGTGTTGGCGTCGTAATACAGGACCCGGTCGTCAAAGGGCGTCACATCCTGGCTGACCACGCAGCGCAGCTTGGTGCCCGTGATGGTGCCGCGCTTGCCGCTGAGGGAACCCAGCAGATAGGCGATGACCACCACCAGCGCCACGATGGCCGCCAGCAGCAAATATCGTTTCAGCCGCTTGCTCTGCGGCGCAGCGTCATAGCTTGGCATACATACCTCCATATCCGCTGTCTATTATACGCGAACAGAGCCTTCCCGTCAAATAGAAGAAAAAGGGTTACGCGCCCTCAAAGAGCTTGAGCAGATCCTCTTCCTTCAGCTTGGCGGGCATGCTTTCGCCGGGGGTGATCAGCTTGTCAAACAGCGTGCGTTTGGCCTGGCTCATGCCCACCACCTGCTCCTCGATGGAGTCGTGCATCAGCAGGCGGATGACCTCCACCTTGCGGGTCTGGCCGATTCGGTGCGCCCGGTCCACGGCCTGCTCCTCGGCGGCGGGGTTCCACCAGGGATCGTAGTGGATCACCATGTCCGCGCCCGTCAGGTTAAGGCCCGTGCCGCCAGCCTTTAAGGACAGGAGGAACACGCTGCCTTCGCCGTTATTGAAGCTGTCGCACAGCTTCACCCGCTCGTCCGCGGGGGTATCGCCGTCCAGGTACAGGCATTGGATGCCTTCCTGGCGCAGCCGGGATTCGATGAGCCGCAGCATGCGGGTGAACTGGCTGAACACCAGCGCCCGATGGCTGTTTTGGATGGCGGGGATCAGGATGTCCACCAGCATGTCCAGCTTGCCCGATCCGCCGGTGTAATCCGGCAGGCACAGAGCGGGATGGCAGCAGATCTGCCGCAGCTCCGTAATGGCGGAGAGCACCTCCGCACGGCCTTTGGCCAGGCCGCGGGTGGACAGCAACTGCTTCACGTAGTCCCGTCTGCGCACCAGGCCGGCCTGATATACCCGGCGCTGCTCCGGCGGCATTTCGGCCATCATGGTCTGCTCCAGCTTGTCGGGCAGCTCGGTCAGCACGTCCTTTTTGAGCCGGCGCATCAGGAAGGGACGGATGCGGTGCATCAGTTCCTCGCTGTTTTCGCCTTCGCCGTAGCGGCGCATGAAGGCGGATGCCCGGGGCAGATAGCCGGGCAGAATGAAATCGAAAATGCTCCACAGCTCGCCCGCGTGGTTTTCCATGGGCGTGCCGGTCAGGGCGATGCGGGTCTGGGCCCTCAATTGCTTCACGGCATGGGCGCCCACGCTGGCGCTGTTCTTGATTTGCTGGGCCTCGTCCAGGATGGCGAAGCGGAACTGCACCTCGCTGAGCAGCCCGATGTCCCGGCGGATCAGGGGATAGCTGGTCAGCAGGATGTCCGGCGCGTCCGGACCCTCCAGGCAGGAGATCTGATCCGCCCGCGCCTGCTGGGAGCCGGTGAGCAGCATCACGTTGAGCTCGGGCGCAAAGCGTTTGCACTCGCTGAGCCAGTTATAGGTAAGGGAGGTGGGGGCCACGATGACGGAGGGCAGCCGTTCTTCCTCGGAGCGCACAAAGTACAGCAGGGCCGCGATGGTCTGGATGGTTTTGCCCAAGCCCATGTCGTCAGCCAGAATGCCGCCCATCCGCAGAGAGCGCAGGGCGCACAGCCATTCAAAGCCCCGCTGCTGATAGGGCCGCAGGCAGTCGATGGGCGGCTGGGGCGTGGGCGCTTCCATGTTGGCCGCAGTCTTGGCTTCCTCGTCCAGGGAGACAGGCAGATGGTGGCTTTCGATCAGCGCCTCAAAATAGGCCGCCCGGAACATGCCCAGATCCCGGCTGTCGGTGAATTCCGCCGCTTCGCACACCGCTTCGGCCAAGGGCTGCCAGTCCTGCGTATCCTCCAGGGAGACGAAGGTGCCGTCCTTGAAGCGGAAATAGGCCGCCCGGTCCCGCAGGGCCTTGAGCAGCGGCAGCAGCTCCTCCACGGGAATGCCGTCGTCGTCAATCTCCAATTGCAGCTTGCCGCCGCTGCCGCGCAGCACGCCGGTGAGGGCGGCTCTGCGGGGATTGAACTTGCGGAATTCCTTGCTGAAAAACACCTCGGCCAGCTGGGTCAGCTGCCCCGCGCCTTCGGTGACGAAGCGATATATGTTCTCCGCGCCGCTGAGGTACACCCGTCCGCTGACGATGCGGAAGCCCGCGTTGGCCAGCAGATCCATGATTTCCTGCTCCCGCTGGGCATCCCGCAGCAAAAGCAGGTTGTTGTTTTCCTCCGCGGGCATAAAGGGGTCGATGACGGTGCTGCCATAGAGAAATTCCGTGCGCACGGTCACGTCCCGCCCTTCCCGGTCCAGGTACACCTTGGCCTGGAAGGGCGCGCGGGTCAGCTGGCATTCCAGCTCGGGAGAAAAGCGCAGGTCGCCCACTCTCGCCAGCCACAGCGTCAGTTCGCTCATGACCTTCTGGGTCTGCTCGGGATCAAACAGGAAGGTGGTGCGGCCGTCCGTGCGCTCGGCGGTGCAGATGCGGGCCGCGCCGCGCTGGCTGCGGGACACATAGGTCACCACCCCGTCCACCACCGCATAGGACCAATCGGAGGTCAAAGACACGATTTCCGCGTCGAAGGCCGCCGTAACGCACAGCCGGTGGAAGCCCGCGCTGGCCTTGGTGCGGTCGCTCAGGGTGAAGGTCAGGGGCAGCGGATCGTCCGATATGCCGTCCTGTTCCATGGGCTCGCCGTTTTCTAACGTCAGCCGGTACTGCATGCTCCTGAGGGTATCCCAAACCTGCAGAGCCACCGCCTCGGGCAGGGCGATCTGCCGCGCCTCCATCACGCCGATGCGCACGCCTGCGCTTTGCAGGGAAGCGCAGTGCTGCTGCAAAAGGGAGATCAGGTGTGCTGCCCTGGGCTCAAAGCGCATCCAGCTGGGGAAAAAGGTGAAGCCTTTGCCAAAGGACAGGCTGCTGCCCGTGTTCATGGATTCCAGAAAATCGGGAATGGAGCGCACCACGTAAAGCCGGTCTTGGCCGATGCGCAGCCCCAATTGCATGTTAACGCCCGTCATGCGGATCTCCGGCTCCAGGCGCACCGTCACCGATTCGGGCAGCGCGCTCTCCATGGCGGACAGCAGGGAAGCGGCCCGGGAACGGGCGCGCAGCTCCTGCATGGCCCGCAAAGCCCCGGATTCCGAGGCGTCGATCAATGCGGCCGCCGCGTGGCGGCACAGGGGAGAGCGGTCGCAGGGGCATTCCAGGCGGCCTGTGGACAGAATGCGCACAGGCTGGCTGACCCCGGCCACGGAATAGGAAAGATAATCCGCCGTCCGCTGCAATTCGCGCACCGCGCCCCGGCGATAGAGCGCACGGGCGGCGTCGAATTCCTCTGCTCCCAGCTTTTCGCGCAGTTTCAATAAATTCATGCGATCAAAAACCTCCAGGGAAAATGCGTGAAAGACACATCTTTATATAATACGCCGCTTTTTTCGTTTTTCCTGCCGGAAACAAAACGAAAAAGCCGGAAAATCCGCTGTTTTTCCCAGAAACGGG
>CACWUV010000147.1 GCA_902764185.1 uncultured Eubacteriales bacterium | reverse complement strand
ACAGATGGCCGATCTCCGAAACCAGCGGGGTGAAAAACAGGGAAATGGTGCCCGCCACCACGCTCGAGATCAGGGCGTAATTGCTGTATTTTCCCAGCGCGGCCACCCCCACAAACGCGGAGATGATCACGCTGTCCACCGTATTCACCAGCACAGTTCCGATCCGGTGCATCATCATGGCCCTGATGCTGCGGCTGATGCTTTTTTTCGTCTCCGGATCGACGCCGACCCGAAGCGCTAAAATGTCGCCATGCCGTTTTCGGGCAACAGCCTCCGTTCCCGCCCAGATCAGCAAAGTTTCCACGATCTGACACGCCAGGAACAGCGGAAAAGACCGGTACACGATCAGCACCGCCGCCTGCAGTCCATACTGAATCAGGCGGCATACCGTCAGTATTCCGGTGGTGATATAATTATCCTTGCAGGCTTCGATCAGGGATGTCTTTGCCCCGTACAGATAGGACAGCACCACCGAGATCAGCAGAAGCCCGAAGGTCAGATAAACATTCACGTTCAGCGCGCTGTAGTCGCTGATCAGCCTCGGCAAAAACGGCGTTATGATCAGCCCGGCGGCCAGGATAACCCCGCCGATAATCCGGTACAGCCGCTGGTAGAGCCCGTACAGCGCCGCTGTTTTTTCTTTATCCCCCTCCACAATGGGCCTGTACATGGAGTAACTGATCGCGCTGCCCACGCCCAGCTCGGCCACGGCCAGCATTCCGATTATGCTGGTGTACAGAGAGTTCAGTCCATTTACGTTGTTTCCAGCATACTGAATCAGCAGGCGGCGGACCAGAAAAGCCGCGGCGAGAAGCAGCACCCGGGAGACAATGGAGACCGAAACGTTCAGAATACTTTTCTTTCTGTCCAATTCCGTCTACCTCCCGAAAACCTTCCATACCAATATCCTGAAAGGCCTGTAAACCGGGTAAAGAATCTTCAGCAGCCCGGGACAGAACCGGATGATCCGGCAGGCCGTTCTGATTCGGAACCCGCAATCCCGCTGGTCCACTCCCTCACAGGCCGCCCTGGCCTCCGCCGCATCCACATATCCTTTCGCATAGAACGTCATCATCCCGCTCAGCCGGGACTGACGAACTATCTTCAGATGCCTTTCACTGAATATTTCCGGGGTATGTGTTTCCATAAAAGCTTCCAGATGCCGGCAGGCAAGGTTCCGATCCTCCATGTTTTTTCTGGAGCCGGTTTGGGTTATGCTTCCCCGCCGTTTCCGGTAGAGATACAGAGGCTCGTCCAGAAAATATATCCGCCTGCACAGGTCAAAGATCCGATAGGTCGTATCAATATCTTCGTAATTATGCCCTTCCGGAAAACGGATCTCCTTCCACAGCTCCTTCCGGTACAGCTTGTTCCATACGGATACATTGATGGTTCCTTCCGCGAGAGCGCGCAGCGCTTCCTTCCGGCTGTAAAACCCTTTCTTTGCCGCGGGCTGGATCTGCCCTTTCGTATCCAGCTTCTGCCGGTGCACTTCATACTGGCATACCGCGACATCCACGTTTTCCATGTTTTCCAGCAGCTTCAGGATAAAGTCCGGATGCCATGCGTCGTCCGGATCCAGAAAAGCGATATACTCCCCGCCCGCACGATCGAGCCCCGCGTTTCTGGCCCCGCTGAGCCCCCTGTTTTCCTGATGAATCACCTGAGCGCGGACATCTGAGCGGTATTCGTCGCAGATCTCCCCCGACCCGTCCGTGGAGCCGTCGTCCACAATGAGAATCTCCAGATGCGGATAGGTCTGCTGAACCACACTGTCCAATGCCTCTCTGAGATACGGAGCAACATTAAAAACGGGAATAATCACGCTGATCAACGACGGTTGTTTCTCCCGAACGCACGCCGCCGTGTGGCTTTGACTGCCATTGTTCATATTCCGTCTTCCCCCGTCGTCCCGCTTTGCGCGCGGCAGGCTGCGTTTGTTCCGGTACGGTTCAATACCGGCTCTTTTCCCTGGTTGCGCATAAGCAAATCCCTGCATTTATCCGGCAATGGGCATAGTAATCGCCCAACAATGATTACGATAGTAAGTCTATCATATTTAGTTCCTGTTTAGCAACAGCTTCTACAAAAACACAAAAATATCTTTTGCAAAAACACAAAAAGCAGACGGCGATACCACCATTTTCACAGTGATATGCCGTCCGCCATACTTCTCAAATCTCAGCCTCCACGGTCACGTCGGCCCTGGAGCGTTAGCGGAGACGAAGGATCTTTTTTGTTATTTATCCCCTTTCCCACCCTCGCAAAACGCGTCGGCATCGCGGTGATAAGCGTGCAAAGTGAATTTTGCCCGTGTAAACGTGCTGGGGATCAGCGTAAAGGGACGCGCCCCCGTCGCGTTCTAATGCGGCATTGGCCCTGCCGCGGGGCTGATGCCCGCCCGCGTCCGCTACCAGCGGAAAGGGTTATATCAAATCGGTGGTCCAGTTGAGCTGCTGGATGCGCATGTCCAGCTCCCGCAGCTCTTTGCTGAGGGCGTCGGCCTTTTTGCGGTATTCCTGCACGCTCACCGTGGGCAGGATCTTGATTTCGCCCCGGGCGGCGCGCACGGGCGTGCGGCTGGCCTCGTCCAGGAAGTCCCGCAGGGCGGCGGTGCGGATGCTCAGGGCGTCCCGCCGGGCCAGCAGGCCGGTGATGGACGCCTGGGCGTTGGTCAGGTTGATGCGGGTGACGAGCTTTTCCAGCTGATCGCACAGGGCGGCCAGCTCCCCGTCCAAAGCCACGGGATCCTCGGCGGGCCGCTCGCCCTCCTGCACCCAGGCGTTGTTTTTCAGGCGGCTCTTGGTCTGCTCGATGCGCTTTTGCAGGTCAGCGCGCTCCGCCAAAGCTTCAGCTAATTTCATGGGTTTTCCTCCTCTTTTTCGTCAAACAGCTCCCGATAGGCGTCATAGCCCGTGCGGACGCTTTCAGTCTCGTTGTAGCTCAGCAATTCGTAAAAGGGCTTCATCCACTTGGCCGGGTTGTAGCCCGCCTCGCGCAGTCGCCGGTATGCCTCGATGGTCTCCTGCCGGGCGGCGATGACGATCCAGTGGAAGCGCTCCTTCTCGGGCAGATCGGCGTTCTGCTCGTGATAATGGATCAGCCCGTGGCGCTCGATGCACCGGCAGGCCTCCTCCCGCACGGCATCAAAAGCCTTGGCCGTCAGCGGCGGCGACAGCGCCATGTGCTTGCAGCCCCCGGCCACGCACTCGCAAAAGGCCGTGATCATCCCCAGAATGTAGGAATTTTGATCGTATTGCATAGGGCATCTCCTTGCACTCCGCCTCTCCATTCAAGGCGGCAAATGGATTATAGCATGGACGGGAATCAATTTAAAGAGCCTTTTCCCTACCGCATATCCCCCGGCGGCTCCTCGCCGGGCAGATCATAGAAGATCTTCGTCAATTCCAATCCCTGGGGCGGCGCGGTGACGCCCAACACCAGTCGATTGCCGGTTTCCAGCGCTTCGTCGATGCAGTCCGGGGACAGGCGGTCCTGGCCGATGGCGATCAGCGTGCCCGCCATGATGCGCACCATGTTATAGAGGAAGGCGTTGCCCCGCACGATCAGGGTGATATCGTCGCCCTGGCGGGTGACATCCAGGCCGTAGACGCTGCGGACGGTGGTTTTGGCCGTACCGCCGGCGGCCTGGAAGGCGGCGAAATCATGGGTGCCCAGGAAACGGCGGGCCGCCTCCCGCATTTTGTTTTCGTCCGCCGGCACCGGGATATGGGTGGTAAAATGCCGCCGCATGGCGCTGGCGTGGCGATTGTTGAAGATGCGGTAGGTGTAGATCTTGCCGCAGCAGGAAAACCTTGCGTGGATACCCTCCGGGATCTCCCGGGCGGCGCGGATGCGCACGTCCGGCGGCAGCATGGTGTTGAGCACAAAGGGGAATTTTTCCGCCGGAATGGTGCTGTAATTGTAAAAATGCGCCCGCTGGCCCGTGGCGTTGACCCCGGCATCCGTGCGGCTGGCGCCCCAGATGGTGGTTTCCCGGCCCACGGCGCGGCTGACGGCCTTTTCCACCTCGCCCTGGATGGTGCGAAAATTGGCCTGCCGCTGCCAGCCCGCGAAGCCCGAGCCGTCATATTCGATGGTCAAAAGGATCTTGTTGTAGTCTTCCATGGCGCGCTCCTTGGATTTTTTCCAAGGTGCATTATACCATGGGCCGCGCCCTTGACACAAGGGGCTTTCCGCGTGTATCATGCGGCTGACGGAGGAAACGAAATGAAGCTCTATGAACATGTGCTCCCGGCGGAATTCATCGCCCGGCCCAACCGGTTCATCGCCCGGGTGCGTCTGGACGGCCGGGAGGAGACCGTGCACGTCAAAAATACCGGCCGCTGCCGGGAGCTGCTGATCCCCGGCGCTCGGGTCTGGCTGGCGGAGGGCGCGAATCCCGCCCGCAAAACCCGCTATGATCTGGTGGCGGTGGAAAAGGGCGGCCTGCTCGTCAACATGGACAGCCAGGCGCCCAACAAGGCCGCCGCGGAGGCTTTGCCCCGGCTGTTCCCCCAGATCACCGATCTGCGCCCGGAGGCCGTCTTTGGCGATTCCCGGCTGGATTTCTGCGCAGACATGGGTGATAAGAAGCTCTACGTGGAGGTCAAGGGCTGCACCCTGGAGGAGGACGGCGTGGCGCTCTTTCCCGACGCGCCCACCCAGCGCGGCGTCAAACACCTGCGCGAGCTGGAAAGCTGCGTCCGCGCCGGACACGCCGCCGCCCTGCTCATCGTCATCCAGATGAAGGGCGTCCGCGTCTTTCGCCCCAACCGCCGCACCCATCCCGCCTTTGCCGACGCCCTGGCGCACGCCCGGGACGCCGGGGTGCAGGTGCTGGCCCGGGACTGCCTGGTCACCCCGGACAGCCTTACCCTGGATCAGCCGGTGGCGGTGGAATTATAGCCAAGGGGCGCGCGCTTTCGCCCATTTTACGCAGGATTTCCTCCCCATGCAGCGAATGTATAAGGGGTCGGTTTTTCGACAGCAGCATCCAGACAGCGAACGCCTTCCCGGCATCGGCGCGGGGCTCACCCCCATGGGAGGGCGCAATTTATTTGGCCTGCCTGATACTATTATCATAAAACAAGATGCAAAAATAGAAATTATGGAAGTCAGACAACACGAGATCCTGCTGGTCGAAGGCCGGCAGGATCTTGTTGACTATCTTATAAATTCCGTTTGTATAAAGCCCCCTCAATCCGCGCAAACTCTCAAAAAAAGGAGGCCCATCCATGGAAAAAGCAGCCCTCACCGGCGGGTATGACCGGTGCCGAAAGCTCCTCCGCGACGCCATGCACATCCCCTTGAGCGAGGACGCGGTGACTCGGGAATTCACGCTGATGGGCGCGCGGGCGGCGATTTTCTATGTGGACGGCCTCAGCAGCGGGCTGATGATTCAGGAATACATCCTGCTGCCATGCCTCAGGGCCACAGGCGGCCCGCCCAGCCGGGATTACCTGCTGGCGCATCTGCTGCCGGTGGGCAGCGTGTCCCCCACCATGTATCTGGAGGCGGCGTTGACGCGGATCTACGCGGGGGACGCGGCGCTGCTGGTGGAGGGCATCGACGGCGCGCTGATCGCGGACGTGAAAGGCTTCGTCAAGCGCGGGGTGCACCCTCCCGCCACGGAGACCGTGGTGCTGGGGCCCCAGGAGGCCTTCACCGAATCCCTGCGGGATAACATCGTGCTGCTGCGGCGCATCATGCGCACGCCGGATCTGATCAGCGAGCCCCTGAGCGTG
>CACWUV010000146.1 GCA_902764185.1 uncultured Eubacteriales bacterium | reverse complement strand
GCAGGCTGCTCAGAAAGGAGCCGGAGGATGAAGCTGACCGTATTGGGCTGTAACGGCCCTTATCCCGCGCCAGGCGGCGCCTGCAGCGGCTATCTGCTGGAGGCGGAGAACACCCGGGTGCTGCTGGATTGCGGCACGGGCACGCTGGCGGCGCTCACGGCGCGGATGGCGCCGGAGAAACTGGATGCCGTGGTGCTCTCCCACCTGCATTATGACCACATGAGCGATATGCTGCCCCTGATCTACCGCATGCAGGGCAAGGGCCGTCTGCCCGTCTACGCGCCGCAGGCGCCGACGGAGGTGCGGGCGCTGCTTGCGGGAGCATTTGACCTGCGCGATCTGGAGCACGCAGAGCACATCGGAGCACTGATATTGAACGCGCTGCCGGTTCGCCATCCCGTGCCCTGCTTTGCCGTGCGATATACGGCGGGCGGCAAGTCCTTTTGCTACACCGGCGATACCAATACCTGCGACGGCCTGAAGGCCTGGGCGAAAGACTGCGATCTGCTGCTGGCGGACGCCTGCTTTACCGATGCGCTGTGGGCGGAAAACAAGCCCCATCTCAGCGCCCGTCTGGCGGCGCAGGCAGCCCGGGACGCCGGGGCCCGACGGCTGGTGCTCACCCATTTTACCCCGGGCATCGATCAGGCCGTGCTGCTGCGTGAAGCCCGGGAGGTCTATCCCGAGGCCCAGCTGGCCCATCCCGGCCTGACGCTGGAGTTCTGATATGCTGCGCTATCGTCCGCGCCGCTGGCTGGTGCATCTGGCACTGGCTTTTGGCGCGGGCGTTTATTTGGGCGGAGGCGTGGCCTTCTCCTGGCTGTGGCTGGGTGCGGCGGGCTGCTGCCTGTCCTGCGCTCTGCTGCTGCGCCGTATGAGCAGGTCCGTCTATCTGCCGCTCATGGCGCTGGCCGTGACGCTGGGCCTGCTGCGCTGTGCTGTCATCGCTCATCCGGTGTTGCCGGAGGAAGGCAGCTATGCGGTTACGGCGGTGGTCGCCAGCGAGCCCCGGGTCCGGGAGAAGGATGGCCGGGTGGCGGTGCATCTCCGGGATGTGCGCCTGCCGGGGGAGGACCGCGCTTATCGCGCCTACTGGACCTATTGGCCCAAGGAGGAGGGCGAGCCGCTGCCGACGGAGGGACAAACCGCCGTCTTTACTGGCAGGGTCTATCATCCCTCCGGCCAGATCAATCCCCATGGCTTCGATTTTCGCCTGTATCTGCTGCAAAAGGGCGTCACGCTGGGCATCACCGGCTGCGACGGCCTGACGCTGCTGCCTGGGAACAAGCCGCTTTTGTCCCGCTGGCGGCAGGCCATCCGCCTGCGGCTGGACGATCTGCTGGGGGATCAGAGTCCGCTGGCCGCGGCGCTGCTGCTGGACGATAAATCCGATCTGCCCGAGGACTTGGCGGAGGATTTTCAGAGGGCGGGCGTGGCCCACGTGCTCACGGTATCCGGCCTGCACGTCATGATCCTCTTTTCCTGCATCCTGCTGCTATTGCGGCGTTTTTCGCCTTCCCAGCGATCCGTGCTCCTCGTCAGCCTGGCGCTGCTGGGAGGCTATGCGCTGTTGGTGGGAGCACGGGCATCTGTGCTCCGGGCGGGATTGCTGATGGTCTATCTGCAATTGGGACGCATGGCCCGGCGGCATCGGGACCCCCTGACGGGCCTGGCGGCGGCTTTCCTGTGCATATTGGTGCTCCGGCCGCTGGAGCTCTTTGCCGCAGGCTTTCAGATGTCCTTCTCTGCGGTGCTGGGGCTGATCCTGCTGGGCGACAGGGTGAAGATCCTGGTGAAAAAAATCCGGAATCCGATGCTCCAGCGGGTCATTCACGCCTTCGCCAGCACCCTGTGCGCCGTCCTGGGCACCTGCTTTCCCGTGGGCTGGTATTATCATCGCCTGTCCCTGATGGGGCTGCTGGTCAGCCCGGCTGTGGTGGCCGTCATCACCCTGCTGCTGCCTGTATTGATCGGCCTGCTGTTCCTCAGCCTGCCGCTGTTGCCATTGGCCCGGGTGCTGGGACAGGGCGTCGCCCTGGTATGCTCCGCGCTGTCCGCCTTCGTGCGGGTCTGCGCGTCCCTGCCCTTTGCTGATTTTCTGATCCGGCGGCTGCCCTTTTATGTCACTGCCGCCGCCGTGCTCTGCCTGGTGCTCTGCACCCGCTATGTGCTGCTGAACCGGCGCAAGCGGCTGCTGATGGGCTGCGGTGCGCTGGCGCTGTCTTTGACGCTGATGTTCGCCCTGCAAAACCGGGACGTGCGTTATATCCAGTTCAGCGAAGGCAGCGCGGACGCCGCCATTCTGGAGGACGGGAGCCAAACCCTGCTGATCGACGTGGGGGAATACGGCGGCGACGTGGCCGGGTACCTGCTCAGCGAAGGCCGCCGGGACAATTATGTGCTTCTGAGCCACCTGCACAGCGATCACGCTCTGGGTCTTTCGGATCTGCTGCGCCAGCGCGTGCCCATCGATGGCATCTATCTGTCCGCCGAGGCCCGGACCACCCCGGCGTCGGATGCCGTGCTGGAGGCGCTGCGGCAGGCGGAGGAGCGGGGCATTCCCATTCACACCCTCTGCGCCGGAGATCATCTGGCCCTGGATCGCGTGTCGGTGGAGGTGCTGTGGCCGGATGCGGGCGGCGCGTCGCCGGACAGCGATCCCAACGATTTTGCGCTGGCGCTGCTCCTGGATCTGGACGGCGTCACCATGCTGCACATGAGCGACGTATCCGGCGCCTTTGAGCTCCGCGCCGCCCGGCCCGCCCAGGTGCTCCGTGTGGCCCACCATGGCTCCGCGTCCAGCACGGGCGAACGCTTTTTGGCTGCCGTATCGCCGGACGCTGCCCTGATCAGCACCCGCAAGGCCAGCGAAAAGACGCTTTCCAGGCTTGCGGAAGCAGGCGCAATGATATATGATACCAATGAGCACGGCGCGCTGACGCTGACGGCGCGCCGGGGACAGGCTTGGATTCAAGGTTTTATGCAGTAAGGAGCCGTTATGGAACGCCGCACGTTTTTTGATGCTGTCGCCCAGGGCAAGATTGCGCCCTGCTATGTGCTGGAGGGACCGGAGGAGTATATCAAGCGCTCGGCGCTGGAGGCTTTGCGCGCCAAATTGCTGCCCGAGGGTCTGGAGGATATGAACGAGACCCGGCTCATAGATCCGGACGCCAACACCCTCATCGCCGCCGCCGAAACCCTGCCTTTCATGGCGGATAGGCGCCTGGTGGTGGTGCAGGAGTGCGGCATGCTGCAAGGCCGCGCCAAGGGCTACGACGAGGCGAAAAATGCCGCGGCGCTGGCGGATTATCTGCAAAACCCGCCGGATACCGCCTGCATTGTCTTTTATGTGCGGGACAAGGCGGACGGACGCAAAAAGCTCTATACCCAGCTCAAGAAATCCGCCGAAATCGTGCAGTTTTTGCCCCTGGACGATCGGGAGATGACCCGCTGGATCGCCCAGAGCCTCAAAAAGCTGGGCAAGCAGATCAGCGCCCCCACCTGCCAGAAGCTGACCTTCACCGCCGGTACGGAGCTCTACGCCCTGTCCGGCGAACTGCAAAAGCTGGCGGCCTATGCGGGGGATCGGGCGGAGATCCTGCCGGAGGACATCGACGCCGTGTGCACCAAAACCACGGCCTATCGGGTCTACGATCTGTCCGCCAGCCTGATCCGCGGCGACGCCAAGGGGGCGTTCACCCTGGCCCACGCGCTGCAGAAGGACGGCGAGGAGCCCTTGATGCTGCTGGCGCTGCTGCAAAACGAATGCCGCCGCCTGCTGGCGGTGAAGCTCTTGCGGGCCGCAGGCATGCAGCCGGAGGCCATCGCTTCCAAAATCGCCGCGCCGCCCTTTGCCGTGCGCCAGCTGTATAACCAGGTGGTCCGCTATTCGGAAAGCCAGCTGCGGGCCATGGGCGAGGCCTGCATGACGGCGGAATACCAGGTCAAAAGCGGCGAAATGCCCCTGGAAGGCTCGCTGGAAAAGGTGATGCTGCAATTGCTGCGCATCCGCAGGGAGGAAAAGGATGATTGAAGAATTAAAGACGCTGCTGCACCAGGGTGGCGTGGCGCTGACGCCGGAGGCCGCGGACAAATTGTGCGCCTATCACGCGCTGCTGCTGGAGTGGAACGCCCGCATGGATCTGACCAACGTGCCCGAGGAGGAGATGGCCGTCCGCCATTATGGGGATTCCCTGCTGCCGCTGGCACAGGAAGCCTGGTTTCCCCAGGGCGCAAGCTTGATCGACGTGGGCACCGGCGCGGGCTTTCCCGGCATGCCGCTGGCCATCGCCCGGCCAGACCTTCAGGTGACGCTGCTGGACGCCCAGCGCAAGCGCTGCGATTTTTTGCAGGCCGTGGCGGACGCGATGAGCCTGCGGAACGTGCGCATCCTCCATGCCCGGGCGGAGGACGCTGCCCGGAGCGATCTGCGGGAGCAGATGGATGTGGCTGTGGCCCGAGCCGTGGCGCCGCTGAACGTGCTGTGCGAATACCTGCTGCCCTTCGTGCGGGTGGGCGGTCATGCTCTGTGCTGGAAGGGGCCCGCTCTGCGGGAGGAGCTGGCCGACGGTCAGCGTGCCGCCCGCATCCTGAGCGCGGAGGCGGAGACGCTTTTCCGCCTGCCCATCGCGGGCCGGGAGCACTATGTGCAGTCCTTCCGCAAAATGGAAAAAACCGTTCGACGCTATCCCCGCAAAAGCGGCACGCCCTCCAAGGAACCGCTGGGGAAAGCCCCCGAAAAGCCGCAAAAAAAGGAATAATCCGCGAAAAACCACGAACGAAAGCGCGGTCTCCCGCCGGTTGATTTGGCAGGAGGCCGCGCTTTTGACGTAGAAACCAATGGACAAGGAGAGGATGCAGCGCCGCGCGGACGCAGAGGGAGGCGGCTGCGCGGCGTCCTCTCCGAAAGCATTGGAGGCATACTATGCGAGCGGAACAGATTGTGGAAAGCGCCGGGCGTCAGCTGTGCTGGCTTCCCTTGGATACCATTACACCCAACCGGATGCAGCCCCGGCAGGAGTTCGACACCCTGGAAATCATGGAGCTGGCCGCCTCCATCCGGCAAAGCGGCCTTTTGCAGCCCGTCACCGTGCGGCCCTGCGCCGCGGGCTACGAGCTGATCATGGGGGAAAGGCGGCTGCGGGCCTGCAAGCTGCTGGGCCACACCCACATCGAGGCCTTCGTGCTGCCCGCGGACGACGCGGAAAGCGCGCTGCTGGCGCTGGTGGAAAACGTGCAGCGGCAGGACCTGCATTTTTTTGAGGAGGCTCAGGCCTATGACCGCCTGCTGCGCCAGGGTATGCGCCAGGACACCCTGGCCCGCATGCTGGGCAAGAGCATTCCGGCGGTGAGCAACCGCCTGCGCCTGCTGCGGCTGGAGCCCGAGGTGCGGGAGGCCATCATGGAGCATGGCCTCAGCGAGCGGCACGCCCGGGCGCTGCTGCCGCTGCCCGGCAAGGAAGCCCGTCTGCGCATCGTAACCCGGGCGGGCGTGGAAAAGCTGTCCGTGCAAAAGACGGAGCAGCTGGTGGCCCGCGCCCTGGAGCGCCTGCCCGTGCCCGCGCCGCCCCGCCGGGTGATCAGCCTGGCCCGGGACCCGCGGCTCTACCTCAACGCCATCCGCGGCATCGTGGATCAGATGCGGGACACCGGCCTGGCAGCGGAATATCAGGTCAATGAGTTTGACAGCGCCGTGGAGGTGCGGGTGGTGGTGCAGAAGGGATCAAAACGCTGACAGCAAATGGCATTCACTGTTGCTTGTCTATGAGGCTTTGGGATAAGAAGTCTTATACTATATACACAAAGCGAAAACAAAAGGAATCAAAAGAAAAATGCCGTTCATAATTCTGTAATAGGCCATTATACACCGGAGATTGACAA
>CACWUV010000145.1 GCA_902764185.1 uncultured Eubacteriales bacterium | reverse complement strand
CAAGGAGACCACCATCAAGGTCAAGACCTCTGCCACCGGCATCAACAATATCGCGCAGGGTCAGCTGATGACTCCGTCCTACAACTCCGACGGTTATGTCACCAAGCTTGACAAGGTTACTGCTGGCAGCGGCAAGTACTACACCGGCAAGCACTTCACCTATAGCAACGGCACACTGGTGATCAGCGACAGTGCCTCCTTCACCTGCGCGGCGGAAGCCACCTTGTCCCAGGGGATCAGGCTCAGGGCGCCGGAGGGGCAGCCCTCGGCGCAGGCGCCGCACATGATGCACTTGGAGGACTTGTGGGTCACGGGGTTCACGGTGGGCATATGCCACGGGCAGGCCTGCACGCAGGCGCCGCAGCCGATGCACTTGGTCTCGTCCACCCGGCGGATGCCCTTCTCATCGGCGTAGATGGCGCCCATGGGGCAGGCGTTGCCGCAGGCGGGGTTCTCGCACTGGCGGCAGGTGTCGGGGAAATAGGTCCAGTTGTCTTCGGTGTACAGGCCGTGGCCGTTGCGGCTGGAGTACAGATTCCGGGTCACTTTGACGCGGGAAATGTAGCTGGAGCAGCAGCCGTCGTTTGTCAGTGTGCAGTTGATTTCGCAGCGCTGGCAGCCCACGCAGCGGTCCTCATTGACCACCAGCAGGCCCTGCGGGAACGCCCACAGGCGCACCTTGTCTTCTGCGACAGCTTCCTTGGTCACACCCAGAACGCTCAGCATGCTGGTGCTGATGGCCAGACCGGCCAGGCTCTTGCCGGACAGCTTCAGGAACTGGCGGCGGGTGTAGTCCTTGTCGAGGAAGCTCTTGCGATCCTTTGTTTCAGCCATGATGGAACTCCTCCTTACTCAATAGAACAAAGATTCCTGACAGATCAAAACCCGCCGAAAATAACTCAAACAGCATACGAGGCCGTATGCTTCGGGCAATCTTCGTCGGGCTCCTTCGCAAAAGGCAAGCGCCCCCGTCGCCGGTGACACTCATTGGTCAGGGCGGCCGCGTGGGTCAGCCCGGACTCGGAGCAATTTGATTGTAGGTCAATTTTAACATAAAAATATCGATTTGAAAAGGGGGATTGCAAAAAAATGTCTGTATTGGGCAAAAGCGCGACCAGTTAGTGCAAGCTAACCGTGAAAAACGGGCGGGGAGGGAGGCGGAGGCCAAAAAGAAATTGGCAAGGAGGAACGAGATCCTTCGACTCCGCTACGCTCCGCTCAGGATGACAATGTAAGATGGGTCTTCTCTTGTTTAGTCCCTTAATTTGCTGCAAAAAAGCCAATTAACAAAGAAAAAAACAACTTGTTTCTGTCATCCTGAGCGGAGCGTAGCGGAGTCGTTCGCCTTGCCCTGGCCGAAGGCCAGCAGGATCTAAGTGTGACTATCTCTAATCCCCGTCAAATTTCTGTTCTTCTATTTCCTTCCCCATTTCTTATCCCCTTCTAATCCGCCGTTCACACCTTTTTCACTTTTTTGCCGTATAATCATCCCTGACAGCACGGGGGCGCCACCCCCCTTTCACGGGATGCATGGAATTGACATTGAAAAATTCCGCCCGATGCCGTATAATAGACGCAGTCATCAAGGAAAGGGGGCAGGGCCATGACGGAGGAGATCCGGCTGCAGGACGTGGTGCAGACGCGCAAAAAGCATCCCTGCGGCAGCGACCAATGGACGGTGATCCGCGTGGGCGCGGACATCAAGATCCGCTGCCACGGCTGCGGGCGCATCGTGATGCTGGACCGGCAGGATTTTCTTCGCCGCCGCAAAAAACTCATATCCCAAGGCCCTGATCCCCTAAGTCAAAAGGAGCTGACGAACCCATGAACCTGGAACCCGAAAAACAGCCTTTAGAGGCCGCGGAGCAGCAGGCAGCCGAGGCCGCGCCAAAGAAATTTTCCCTTTTCCGCAAAAAAGAAAAAAAGAAAAAGACGGTCAAGCAAGAAGTGATCAGCTGGATATTAACCATTTTGGGCGCCGTGGCCCTGGCCCTGATCATCCGCATGTTCCTCTTTGAGCCTATCCGCGTGGACGGCGAAAGCATGCGGGACACCCTGCAGGACGGCGATATCGTCTATGTCAGCAAGCCCGCCTATCTGCGGGGGGAATTCAAACGGGGCGACGTGATCATCTGCCGCTATCCGAACCGCAACACCCAGTCCAATGTGAACGTCGGCGGCAGCTTTGAGATTTCCTTCACCCATCACACCCTGTTCGTCAAGCGCCTCATCGCCCTGCCCGGCGACATCCTGGAAATGCGGGAAGGCGCGGTGTACGTCAACGGCGAGCTGGTGGACGAGAGCGGCATCGACATGCATTCCACCGCCAGCACCACCTTCGGCCCGGTGCTGCTGGGGGAGGACAGCTACTTTGTCATGGGCGACAACCGGGGCAACAGCAACGACAGCCGCCGGGTGGGCCCCATCACCCGGGATATGATCGTGGGCCGCGTGGAGCGCACCATCCTGCCGCTGAGCAAATTTTGGGATAAAGTGGAGTGAAAAAGACGATGAACATCGCCATGAAGAGCAAAAAGGAAAAGCAAGAGAAGCCCAAGAAAACCTTTAAGCAGGAGCTGATCAGCTGGATTTTGACCCTGGCTGCCGCCGTGGCCATCGGCCTGGTGATCCGCACCTTCCTGTTCGTGCCCGTCAAGGTCAAGGGCGAAAGCATGCAGAACACCCTGATGAACAAGGAAATCGTGCTGGCCACCAAGTATGATTACCTCAGCGGGAATTTCAACCGCCGGGACATCGTCATCTGCCATTATCCGGGCCGGGGCGGCACCCTGTTCATCAAGCGGCTCATCGCCCTGCCCGGCGATACCATCGAGATGCATGACGGCCAGCTGTATGTCAACAGCGAATTGGTGGATGAATCGGACATCGACATGGATACCCCCTTCACCACCAGCCTGGGCCCCTACACCCTGGGGGAGGACGAATACTTCGTCATGGGCGACAACCGCGGCAACAGCAACGACAGCCGCAACGTGGGGCCCCTGAGCCGCAAGATGATCCTGGGCCACGTGCAGCGGGTCATCTATCCCTTCGATAAATTCTGGGATAAGGCAGAATAAAGAACCAAGGCGAAGCGTATTTGCTCCGCCTTTTTTTGACAGGAGGAGAACCTATGGCATTCACATCCCTGACCCCTGGCGCGCTCTTGTGCCCGGTGCCCGCCGTCATGGTGTCCTGCGCGTCGGAAAAGGATCGGCCCAACATCATCACCATCGCCTGGGCGGGCACGGTGTGCAGCCAGCCGCCCATGGTGTCCGTGGCCGTGCGCAAGGAGCGCTTTTCCCATCACATCCTGCTGGATTCCGGCGAGTTCGTGGTCAACCTGGTGGGGGAAGGCCAGCTGCGGGCCATGGATTACTGCGGCGTCAAATCCGGCCGGGCGGAGGATAAATTTGCCGCCTGCGGCCTGACCCCCGCGCGGGTGGCCGAATTGCAGTACGCCCCCGCCATTGCGGAGTGCCCCCTCTACCTGGCCTGCAAAACCGAGCGGGTGCTGGAGCTGGGCTCCCACGACCTGTTCATCGGCCGCATTGTGGGCATGGGCGTGCAGGACAGCGTGCTGGATAAAAACGGCAGGATCGACCTGCAAAAAGCCAAGCTGGTGGCGTACAGCCACGGCGTCTATCAGTCCCTGGGCCCGGCCCTGGGCTTCTTTGGATACAGCGTGGCCGCGCCGGATGTGCTGGAGCGGAGAATGAAGAAACTGAACAAATAATTACGAAAGCGGGAGGATTTATCATGCTGAACAGAGTTTTCCTGATCGTCCTGGATTCCGTGGGCGTGGGCGACGCGCCGGACGCGGCTCTCTATGGCGATGAAGGCGCCAACACCGTGGGCCATATCGTGCAAAAGACCCATCTGCAGCTGCCCCACATGGAGCGCATCGCCTTTGGGCACATTCCCGGCACGGGCCTGACCCGGGACATCGCCGCGGCGGGCGCCTTTGGCCGTCTCACCGAGGCCAGCCGGGGCAAGGATACCACCACCGGCCATTGGGAGATCGCCGGCCTGACTCTTTCCGAGCCCTTCCCCACCTACCCCGACGGCTTTCCGCCGGAGGTCATTGAGGCCTTTGAAAAGGCCGTGGGCCGTGGCGCCATCGGCAACAAGCCCGCCAGCGGCACCGAGATCCTCAAGGAGCTGGGCGAAGAGCACCTGCGCACCGGCAAGGTGATCGTGTACACCTCGGCGGACAGCGTGTTCCAGATCGCCGCCCATGAGGATGTCGTGCCCGTGGAGGAGCTCTACGACATGTGCCGCAAGGCGCGGGCGCTGCTGCAGGGCAAGCACGGCGTGGGCCGGGTCATCGCCCGTCCCTTCACCGGCACCTGCGCGGCGGACTTCAAGCGCACCCCCCGCCGTCACGATTTTTCCATGGACCCCTTCAGCGATACCATGCTGGACGTGCTCAGCAAGGCGGGCTATGACACCCTGGCCGTGGGCAAGATCGAGGACATCTTCAACATGAAGGGCATTACCCGGAGCGTGCACAGCGCGGGCAATCCCGCCTGCCTGGAGAGCCTGATGGCCGATATGGCCCGGGATTTCACCGGCCTGTGCTTCGTCAACCTGGTGGATTTCGATATGAACTGCGGCCATCGCCGGGACGTGCAGGCCTACGCCCGGTGCCTCAAGGATTTTGACGATTATCTGCCCAACATCCTGGGAGCCATGACGGACAACGACCTGCTGATGATCACCGCCGACCACGGCTGCGATCCCACCTATTCCGGCACCGACCACACCCGGGAGCGCGTGCCCATCCTGGCCTGGCACCGGGGGATGCGCGGCGTGGTGGATCTGGGCACCCGCGGCAGCTATGCGGACATCGCCGCCACGGTTTGCGAGGGCTTCGGCCTGCCCCAGCGCTTCGGCGCGGATTCATTCTTTAAGGAATTGGAGATGAAGCCCCATGCGTGAAATTGAGCGGATTGACAAGGCGGCGGCCTATATCCGGGAAGCCCTGGGCGAGGCGGACATCGCCGTGGTGCTGGGCAGCGGCCTGGGGGATTATGTGGAGGCGCTGACGGAGGCCCGCATGATCCCGTACAGCGAGATCCCCGGCTTTCCCATGTCCACCGTGGCGGGCCACGCGGGCGAGCTGTGGGCGGGCACGCTCCATGGCAAGCGGGTGCTGATGATGCGCGGCCGCTTTCACAGCTATGAAGGACATCCCTTGAACGACGTGGTGCTGCCCATCCGGGCCATGGCGCGCATGGGGGTCAAGGATCTGATCCTCACCAACGCCGCCGGCGCGGTCAATGTGGATTTTGCCCCCGGCGATCTGATGCTGATCACCGATTTCATCAATTTTTCCGGCAAAAATCCCCTCACCGGTCCCAATGTGGAGGAGCTGGGTCCCCGCTTTCCCGATATGAGCCGGGCCTATGACAAGCGCCTGCGGGCCATTGCCGCCGAGGTGGCCCAGGAGCGCGGCATCACCCTGCGGGAGGGTGTTTACGCCTGGTTCAACGGCCCCACCTATGAGACGCCCGCCGAGATCCGCATGGCCCGCGTCCTGGGCGCGGAAGGGGAGATGGTCCGGCAATGCGTCATCTACGGCCGGATCTGCGCCGTCGGACTGCCGGGGTTCATGCTCCAGATGTGCTTCCAGTCCTTCTATATGACCGCGGAAAAACCGCAGCTCGGCACGGCGCTGTCGATCGCCTGCGCGGCCACGAACATGGTCCTCGACGCCCTTTTCATCATCGTTTTCGACTGGGGGCTGGCCGGCGCGGCCGCCGCTTCCATGCTGGCCTGCTGCGTGGGCGGCTTCTATCCGCTATGGTATTTTTCCAGCCGGCGGAACCGCAGTTCCCTGCGCATGGTGCCGGCCCGGTTCGAAAAGAAGGCCCTTTCACGGGCCTGCAGCAACGGTCTGTCGGAATATGTCGGGAACATTTCCTTCAACATCCTGGCGATCTGCTACAACCTGCAGCTTCTCAAAATGATGGGAGAAAACGGCGTGGCCGCCTATTCGGTCCTGCTGTACTACG
>CACWUV010000144.1 GCA_902764185.1 uncultured Eubacteriales bacterium | reverse complement strand
TGATCTTTTCGCCGATCTTCTCGCAACCCGGCATGGCGATGATGCCAAGCGGGCCGACTGGTACGCTGGTCGGGTCTTTCTCCCAAGTGGTGAGCAAACTGGTCATATTTTTTTCCTCCCCCGTAGCGGCATATTCTTCTGTCAGCACCTATTATACACAAAATCCTGTCACAAGAAAAGCACTAACGCGACATTTAAGAACAAATTTTGCAAACGCACAAATTATGTTCGTTTTTTTAGTCGATAAATGCCAAATTTACCCGAGGATAGGTGGTCTCCTGCCCCTGCTCGGAGAGGGAGGTGTAGGTGCCGTTCATGGTGCCGTAGAGGGTGACCAGGGTTTCGGGATCGACGGACACGGGGCTGTCGCTGAGCGCGATGATCAGATTTTTGAAATTGCCGCCGCTTTTATCGGTGGCAAAAGTGACCACCCACTCGCTGCCGTTTTCCTTCACATCCGTCACATAGCCCTTATAGCGCAGCACGCGGCCTTCATAGCGCTCGGGGGAGCGGCTGACGTTGGCGTAATCGGGGCTGATGGAGGTATCGCGGACGATCTGGTGGCGCTGGCCGTCGTCCATCTCCCGGCGGATGGTGTAGCTGAGCACCTTGGTGTCGTAACCTTTTTTGGTGAAGGTCAATTGGATATTGTATTCCCCCTCCTGGGAGGTATCCACGGTGAAGGAGAAGGTACGGTTGTTGCCGGTCTTTTTGGTCTGCAGTTCGTTGTTCACCACCATCTGGATGGTGACGCCGGTCATGGTGGTGCCCGAGAGCTTGAAGGAGTCGGTGGTGAATACCTCCGGGAAAGGCGCGGTGAAGCTCACCGGCAGCGCGGTGGGATCATATTCCACCGAGAAGGTTTCGCTGGCGTTCTGCTCGTTTTCCGTGCCCTCGCCCGAGGTGGCGCTGACGATCAGATTGTACAGATCCCGGCCCGGCAGCGTGACGTCAATCAAAAACGCGCCCTTGGCGTCCGCCGTGGTGGAAAACACCTTGCTCTTGCTGCTTTGCAGCGCGGCATAGGCGGCCACGACCGATGCGCCCGGGCGCGTCGTCCCCTTGATGGTGAAGGTGTCGCTGTTGGTGCTTTCCGGGGGCGGAGCGCTGAAGGCCAGCGTCAGCAGCGCTTCCGGCGCCTCGGTCATGGTGACGAAGGAGATGGAATTCTGGATGCGGTTGAGCGCGCCGATGTCCCCGGAGGAGACGTTGCGCCCCACCACCCGCATGTCGATGGTCAAGGTGTACCCATTGCGGATGGTGCGCCGCCATTCTCCGCGCCAGGCCACCTTGCCATCGGCCTTGCGGGCGTAGCGGACCATGAGGAAGCGGCCCTGCTCGTCGCCGAAGTTCTTCCATTCGCAGCTGTCGAAGGAATAATCCGTCTTGCTGTAAAAGGTGCCGTTGGTATGGCTGGCGCGGTAGGTGGCGCGGGTGGCGGGCGTCTGCTCGTTGATGTCGTAATACTCCTTCGCCGGCGCGTCCTGCACAGCGGTGATCACCAGGGTGCGTCCATAGGCTTCGTCGTAGGCCCACACCAGCACGCCTTCCTGATTGAAATACTCCAGCATGCTTTCCGGCGTATGGCCGATGGTGGCCAGAAACTCAGAATACTGATTGACGGTCTGTGGCGTGATCTGCACCATATATTCATCCAGCGGAATATCCACCAGCATGAACAGTTTGCCGAACTGATAGCTGTCTGCCGATGCCGGCAGCGCCGCCAAGAGCAACGCCAGGATCACCAGCAGAGCATATATTTTTCGCATATGCGCGTCCTCCTGATTGCAAGGGTTCACGCATATTTTATCATAGATTCCGCATTTGGGCAACGCTCAAAATGTAAATCTATTGTGAAAAAGTCTTATTCCTCAAATTTGAGGGTGATGGGCGCGTTGCTGGTGCGGACGCTTAAGCGCTTGTCGCCGCCTTCGCGGTTGCCCAGCAGGTTGCTGGCGTTGCTGGTGGAGGAGGACACGGTGTACTCCGCGGCGCTGCCCTTGAGGGTGCCGCCGACGGCGCCGTTGCTGGTTTTGAGGGTGTAATCGGCAGCGGACACGCCGTCCAGCTCGATCCTGCCATTGCTGGAGGTCAAGCGCATGCGGCCTTCCGCCGTGCTGTCCTTGACGGTGATGCTGCCGTTGCTGTTGATGCACTCCAGCTCCTCGCGGATGTAGAGATCGGACAGCGCCACCCGGCCGTTGCTGGTGGTCAGGCGCGCGGAATGGGCGTTGACGTCGTCCAGCACGATGCGGCTGTTGCTGGTGGCGCAGGTGACGGCCTGGGCGCAGTTGACGTCGTCCAGCTTAATGTAAGCATTGCTGGTGGACAGGCGCAAAGGCTGGGCGAAGGTGACGTCGCTCACGGCGATGCGGCCGTTGCTGGTGGAGACGGCCAACTGGGCCAGCATGGTTTTGGGCAGGGTGATTTCAATCTCGTTCTCGGGAGCTTCATAGCCGAATACGCCGCCGTCGGAGACGATGCGCTCCCCCAAGCCGGAGATGAACTTGCCCACGCCGCTCAGGATGCTCTCCAGGCTGAAGCCTTCGCCGTTCTTTTCGTTGATGAAGCTGCTGACCGGGCGCATCCGGTGCTCCAGGGTCAGCACGCCGTCGTCCTCATGGAGCTGGAAGATGTCGTTGCTGCCGATCATATAGCGCATGACGATCTCATCCCCGTCCCCCGCCCCCACGGTGACGCGCTTGTTTTCCGCCTGGACGTTCAGCTGGCGGATGTTCCCGGCGGGACGGCGGATCTCCTGGCGCTTGTCGTCGGCGGCCTTTTGCTTATTGCTCACGGGCACGCCCGCCTCCTCCAGCACGCGGCTGGCGATCTCCTGCACCGGCTCCATGGCCTTGACGGCGGCCTCCTCGGTCATGCCCGCCTCCATGCGGTCGTCGATCATCTCGGCATAATAGGAAAGGACGCCCTCGCGCTCCTCCTGCTGCATATCCGCCAAAGCGGCCTGCAGATCCTTCAAAAACTGCTCTCTGGTCATTGTTCATCCCTCCTGATAAAGTCATAAACCTTCATGACGTCCTGCCATTCCACCAGGAATTCGTCGATGCGCTTCCGGCCCGCGTCGGTGATGGCGTAATACTTGCGGAGCCTGCCGTTGTGTTCCATGGAATAAACCTTGAGCGCGCCCGCCGTCTCCAGCCGGCGCAGCACAGGATACAGAGTGGACTCGGAAATGGAGAGCACCTCCTCCGCCTCCCGCACCAGCTGATAGCCGTAGGAATCCCCCCGCAGCAGCAGCTTCAAAATGCAGGCCTCGATGAGCCCGCGCTTCATTTGAGCATCCATGCGATCCCTCCTGACCTGAGATAATACCTCTTAACACGGCATACTATATCACGCATAGTACATTGTGTCAAGAGGTATTTTGCAAAATATAATATTTTTTGTTCGGCAATATTATTCGATTTGGAATATGGAGGTCTCGGCCGTTTCCCCGCCGGACAGCCAGCCCAGGATATTTTGCCAGAGGTCGGCGCTGCCCGAGGAAGGCGAGCGCGCCTGGGCGATCTGCACCAGCTGATTGCCCTCCAGCAGCACGCCGTTTTGCAATAGCTCATAGTTGATGGGCGTTACCCGGTAGGTGTACACCACCCCCAATTTGGCCGTGGCGTCGGCGTAATAGACCGTCTGGCCCGCCGCCGCGTTGAGCTCAGTCAATATCAGGCTTTCGCCGTCGCTGTCCCGCTGCACCCGCAAAAGAGCGCTGTCTGTGGGCGTGATGCACAGGACGGGATTGCCCCGGTCGTTGTGGGTCACGTAGAAGGCGCTGGGCCCGGCGGGCGCTTTCCAGGCGGTGGAGCGCTTGGACAGCTTGTTGGTGGACACAAAGACCTCGGAATAGCGGTAGCTTTTGGGGGTCAGATCGGTGGCCAGCATGGCTTCCCCCAGCCATTCGATGCTGGCCCGGTCCACCGTCTGCCACACGATGCCCTCCGGCACGTCGAAGGCGGGCTTGTCCTTGCCCCGGTAGGCGTTTTTGAAAAACTCCGTGGCCAGAGCCGCCGTGTAATCGCCGCCGGAGACCCAGCCCGCCAGGCGGTGGCTGCTGTCGGGCCGGTCAAAGCCCATCCAGAAGGCGGTGGCGATCTCCCGGTTGTAGGCGGCCATCCAGATGTCCCGGTTGCCGCCGCCCGCCATGTTGTTGGTGCCCGTCTTGCCCGCCACCGGCGTGCCCGCGGCGGAGAGCTTGGCTCCCGTGCCGCTGGCAGTGACGGTTTGCAAGAGGCTGTTCATCAGGTACGCCGTTTCCGGGCTCAGCACCCGGGCGCCTTGCCGGGTATGGGCGTAGATCACGTTGCCCGCCGCATCCTGGATGGCGCGGATGAAATAAGGAGCGTAATAGGTGCCGCCATTGCCGAACACCGCGTAGGCCGCCGCCAGCTGCACCGGGGATACGCCGTAGGTCAGGGAGCCCAGCGCCAACGACAGGCCCCAATCGGCATCCGTCAGCGGGATGCCCACCTTTTGCAGGTAATCCCGGCCCGCGGACACGCCGATGCGGCTGAGCATCTGCACCGCCGCCACGTTCATGCTCCATTTAAGGGCTTCCCGCACGGTGACAAAGCCGTGATAGCTGTTGCCGCTGTTGCGGGGCGCGTAGCCGCCCTGAAAGGTGGTGGGCGTATCGTTGAGCACCGTGGCGGTGGTGGCGCCGTAGCTTTCGATGGCCGGGGCGTAGACCGCCAGGGGCTTCATGGCGGAGCCGGGCTGGCGGCGAAGCTGAGTGGCGCGGTTGAGTCCCCGCTGCACGGTGTACTCCCGGCCGCCCACCACGCAGAGCACCGCGCCGGTGCGGGTGTCCAGGCAGGCCATGGCGCTCTGGGGCTTTACGCCGTCGGAGGCCGCCGCGGCAAAGAATTTGCTCTGGGTGTACTCCGCGTCGGCAATCTGCTGATATTCGGGGTCCAGAGTGGTATAGATATGATAGCCGCCGCCCAGCAGCGCGTCGCCGGATATGCCCAGCACGCGGCCCGCCTCCTCGATGACGGCGTCGGTGAACCAGCCGTAGGCGTTCTCGGTCTTGACGGGCGGCGCAATGGTCAGCTGCTCCGCGACGGCGGTATCGTATTGATCCTGGTCCAGCATATCGTGCTCCAGCATGGTGGAGAGGATATAGCCCCGCCGGGAAGCGTTGGCCGCGGGGTTGAGATGGGGCGCGTAGGCTGAGGGCGCTTTGACAATGGCCGCCAGCGCAGCCGCCTGCGCCGGGGTCAGCTCCGATGCGCTTTTTTCAAAATAGGAACGGGCGGCGGCCTCGATGCCGTATGCGCCACGGCCAAAATAGACATAATTGAGGTACATCTCCAGGATCTGTTCCTTGGTGCAGGCGGCCTCCAGCTGCACCGCCAAATAGACCTCCTCCAGCTTGCGGGCGATGGTCTTGTCCGTGGACAGGTGGGTCAATTTGATCAATTGCTGGGTGATGGTGCTGGCTCCTTCGCTGAAGGAGCGGGAGCGCAGATTGGCCACGATGGCCCCGAGAATGCGCACGGGATCGAAGCCATAATGGCGATAAAACCGCAGATCCTCCGCCGCCAGAAAAGCGTTCTTCACGTAATCCGGCAGGGTGGACAGCGGGATGACCGTGCGGTCCTGACTGCCTTTGAGGGCGGTGATCTGCTGATCATGCCGGTCATAGAGCGCGCCGGTCTGCTGGACGGCGGTGATGCGCGTGAGATCCAGCCTTTGCCAGGAAGGCACGTCAAACAGGAACCAGCCCGCCGTCAGCCCGCCCAGGATCAGGACGGCCAGCGCCAGGGTCAATTTGCGGAGGATATGCCGTTTGGGCCGACCCTCCAAGCGCCGCAGGGCCCGCCGGTCCTCCCGCTCCATCCGTTTTTCCATTCTTTTCACATGCCTGCGCATCCTGCATCGCCCTCCTGCGGGTAGCTTGCCCCAAAAAAGGCGCGCGAAGCAGTTTTTATCTGCCATTCGGCGCAGAATTTACTTGAAAGGCGCAAAATGCCATGCTATACTGAATAAAACCCATGTGAAAGGATGCCGTCTTTCATGAAAAAGAGCGTGGCGCTGCTGTGTATCCTCTCTCGTATTATAGTGTCGTAGTTTATAGCTCCTCACCAAGAGCTGTGCTACACTGCTGGGGATGCTGTGGATTGGTATTGTCCTCCTACCGCAAGACGGT
>CACWUV010000143.1 GCA_902764185.1 uncultured Eubacteriales bacterium | reverse complement strand
ACGGCTTTAGCCGTCAATAACGCGCAGCGTTATAGCCGCATAAGCAAAAGTGACCGGATCGAGCTTGCTCGTTTCCGGTCATCTTTTGTGTTGCGGCGTGTTTCTGGAGCGTTTGACAAGTCAAGCCTATTCAATCAACTGGCGGAAGGTGCTTGAACGTGTAACTAAGCTGGTTCGCCCGAATGGAGTCCAGAGGCCCAAGCGGGCCTTTGGCGCAGAGCTCGAGGGCTTGGAGCGCCCGGAAAGGCTGCCTGTGGCAGGCTTTCAGCGGAAAGCGGGCCGGAAGGCCCCGGATCGCGGAGACCTCGATCGTTCCCCCTTGCCACTTTCTGTTTGTGCATGTTTTCAATCAGGATTTAGTATCAGAAATAAAAAAGACCCTCCGCATGTCCGGTCCGCATGGAGGGATGCGGCCCGGAGAGGCGGAGGATCGAAAGGGGGAGGCTTACTTGTTTTGCAGGGCGTGGCGCAGGTCGTCCATCAGCGCGCCCAGGCTTTCGGAGGTGCGCAGGTCTTCGGTCACCTTGTCGCAGCCGTGGAGCACGGTGGTGTGGTCCCGGCCGCCCATGGCGTCGCCGATGCGGGACATGGAGCAGTCCGTGAGCTCGCGGCACAGGTACATGGCGATCTGCCGGGGCACGGTGATCTCCCGGTTGCGGCGGGGACCCTTGAGGTCCTCGGGGGTCACATTATAGTAGGAAGAGACCACCCGCAGCACGTCCTCGCAGGTGACGTTGTGGGGCTCGTGGCTGGCAAAGACCTCCCGCAGAGCGTCCTCCGCCAGCGCGCAGTCGATGGGCCGGCCCGTCAGGGAAGCGTAGGCGGACAGCCGGGTCAGGCTGCCTTCCAGCTCGCGGATGTTGCTCTGCACCCGCTCGGCGATCATTTGCAGCACGTCGTCGCCGCAGGTGATCATCTCGTCCTGGGCCCGGCGGCGCAGAATGGCGATGCGGGTCTCCAGGTCGGGCCGCTGAATGTCGGCGATCAGCCCCCATTCAAAGCGGCTGCGCAGGCGTTCCTCCAGCCGGGGGATCTCCCGGGGCGGACGGTCGCTGGACACGATGATCTGCTTGCCCGAAGTGTGCAGGGCGTTGAAGGTGTGGAAAAATTCCTCCTGGGTGCTGGTGGTGCCGGCGATGAACTGGATGTCGTCGATGAGCAGCACGTCCACCTTGCGGTATTTATCCCGGAAGGAGGCGGTCTGGCCCGTCTGGATGGCGGAGATCAGCTCGTTCATGAAGGCCTCGCTGGTCACGTAGGCGATCTTCACCTGCGGGTTGTTGGCCAGCAGATAATGGCCGATGGCGTGCATCAGATGGGTCTTGCCCAGGCCCACGCCGCCATAGATGAACAGCGGGTTGTAGGCCTCCGCCGGGGATTCGGCCACGGCCAGGCAGGCCGCGTGGGCAAAGCGGTTGCTGCTGCCCACCACAAAGGAATCAAAGGTGTATTTGGGGTTGAGAAAGGAGGGCTTTTCCACCGCGGGCGCGGGGCTCACGTAGGCCTCGGCCTCCTCGGGGTTCAGAAACTTGGCCGTCAGGGGACGGCCCGCGATCTGGCTCAGGGCGCTCTCGATGGTGGCGGCATAGCGCATCACCACGTTTTTCTTGTAGAAATCCGTGGCGGCCTGCAGCACAAAGGTATCTCCGTCCAGCGCGATGGGCTTCAGGGTGTGGATCCATGTGTCGTAGGTGACTTTTATCATATTCGCGGCCAGTGATTCGCAGGCCCGATCCCAAAGCACAGTAGTTTCCAAGGAACATGCCCCCATTTGTATATGAAAAGAATGTATAAAGAAGTCCGCGGGCGAACCGGTCAAAAAGGAGTGAAAAAAATAAAGCCACCATTTCAGTCGAAACCGGACGGTGGATAACTGCCTGTGGATAAAACCGCCTGCTCGCTCTTTGAACGCCTTTATCATAGCAGATTTGCGGAAAAAAGGCAAGAGTTATCCACAGCTCCCAGCGCTGCATGCGCACTCCTGGGGGATAAACTATCCCTTGTGTCAGGCGGCAGCCCCCACCACAAGCGGTATATCCCGCGGAACAAAAATGTGATTATTTATTCAGAAATGCAATATACTTGTAACAAAATGCATAAAAATTTATTTTTTGCTTGCCTTTCCAGTCCCTGGACCCGCCGCCTGTGGACAAAACGATGAAAATGTGGTATTTTGGTATCACACAGGAAAGGAGAAGCCGTTATGGTGCGCATGGAAACGGTGGCGCGGGTTTTGCAGCCTTGGCTGGGCGCGGCCTTTTTGCGGGCGAGCGACGTGTGCGCCCGGGTTTGCGGGCTGCTGAACGGCTTCGATGCGGCGGCGGATGATCCCGATACCCTCTATCACAGCCTGGATTCCCTGCTGTTTGGGGAGCTGCGGGCGGTGACCCGGGAGGACATGCGGGTGCTGCTGGACGACGGGCGCACCATGCGGGTGCGGGTGGACGACGTGGCGGAGCTGGCGGACGAGCTGCTCTATCTGGCCCTGCATCAGCTGCCCCACAGCGCCTGGCAGTATAGCAGATTGCGTACCTACGCCATGACCCACGACAGCCTGTCCGCTTTGCGGGCGCTGTATCAGGATTTTGCTGCTTTCCAAACGGCGGACGAGCTGGCGCTGATTGCGCGGACGGCCCGGGAGGCGCATCCCGCCTATCGCTGGCGGGCCTGGCTGCCGGAGGAGTAATAGAAATAAAGAAGGAATCAACTTTGGGTAAGATCATTGCTGTGACCAATCAGAAGGGCGGCGTGGGCAAGACCACCACGACGGTCAATCTGTGCGCCTGCCTGGCGGAACGGGGCAAAAAGACCCTGCTGGTGGATGCCGATCCCCAGGGCAACGCCTCCAGCGGCTCCGGCGTGCAGGCGGGGGACAAAAGCCTGTACGAGGTGCTGCTGGGCATCGCCACGGCGGAAAACTGCGTGACGGCCAGCGACACCGAAAACATGAGCGTGCTGCCGTCGGATATCCGGCTGGCGGCGGCGGAGGTGGAGCTGGTGAGCCTGGAGCGCCGGGAATACCGCATGCGGGCAGCGCTGCGGCCGCTGGCGGAGGCCTACGATTATATCATCATCGATTGCCCGCCGTCCCTGGGGCTGCTGACCGTCAACGCGCTGACGGCGGCAAACAGCGTGCTGATCCCCATCCAGTGCGAGTATTACGCCTTGGAGGGCGTGCGCAGCCTGATGGACACCATTTCCCGGGTCAAGCGCGGCCTCAACCCCGCTCTGGACGTGGAGGGCGTGCTGCTCACCATGTTCGACGGCCGCACCAACCTGAGCCTGCAGGTGGTGGCCCAGGTGAAAAAGCACTTTAAAGCCAAGGTGTTCGCCACCACCGTGCCCCGCAACGTGCGCCTGGGCGAAGCCCCCAGCCACGCGCTGCCCATCAACCGCTATGATCCCCGCTCCACCGGAGCCGAAGCCTACCGCAGCCTGGCGCGGGAGGTGCTGGCCCGCAACGGCGAGCGGGTGAAATGAGGAGAAGGACCATGGCAGACATCAGCCTTCGCTATGGCAATACCACCGCCAAGGTGCGGACACGGGGCGCGCAGATCACCTCTTTCAAGACCGCGGACGGCCGCGAGGTGATCTGGCAGGCCGATCCCGCCATATGGGCCCAGCACGCACCGGTGCTTTTCCCAGTGTGCTGCGGCGTGCGCAATGACCATATCCGCATCGCCGGTCAGGAATATCCCATGACCAAGCACGGTTTCGCCCAGGAGGCGGAGTTTCAGGTGGCCCATGTGGGGGACGATTTTGTGGATCTGGTGCTGACGCCCACGGCGGAAAGCCGCGCCATGTACCCCTTCAATTTCGCCTTCTATGTCACCTATCGCCTGTTTGAGGGCGGCTACACCACCACCTTCCTGGTGGAAAACAGGAGCGACCGGGTCATGCCCCTGTGCGTGGGCGGTCATCCCGCCTTCACCTGTCCCATGGAAGAAGGCGCGGCCTTTGAGGATTATCAGCTGGTCTTCCCTGAACTGGAGGAGGGCCGCAATACCCTGGTGGCCGAGGGCGGTCTGATGGGCGGTACCGAGGTGCTGGCGGATTTCCGGGACGGCCATGTGCTGCCTCTGCGCTATGATTACTTTGATCAGAAGGATACCCTGGTGTTTGAGGGGCTGCACAGCCGCAGCGTGGACCTGGTGCACCGGACCAGCGGCCACGGCATCCGCCTGGACTTCCCCAAGCTGGAGGTGCTGGGCGTGTGGAGTATGCCCCATAACCACGGCAGCTACGTGTGCCTGGAGCCCTGGCACGGCATGCCCGGCCGGGTGCAGGACACCGATAACTTTGAGGATAAGCCCTATGTGACCCTGCTCCAGCCCGGCAGAGTATATACCACCTGGTTCACTGTGACGGTGATCTGAGGCGGCACCCAGATTAAGATACCGGAAAACAGAAATTTGACGGGGATTAGAGATAGTTACACTTAGATCCTGCTGGCCTTCGGCCAGGGCAAGGCGAACGACTGCGCTGCGCTCCGCTCAGGATGACATCAATAGGTTCTTTTTTTCCTTGTTTGTTGGCTTTTTTGCAGCAATTTAAGTCACTAAACAAGAGAAAACTTACCTTACAATGTCATCCTGAGCGGAGCGCAAGCGAAGTCGAAGGATCTCGTTTATCCCTTGCTAATTTCTGCTTGTGCATGTTTTCAATCAGGATTTCGTATCAGCTATTAGGAAGAAGACGAGTCAAAAGCCTTCCCCAGCCGCAGGGGGGAGCGCTTGGAAAGACTGCCAGTGGCAGGCTTTCTGCGCAGAGCGGGCCGGGAGGCCAAGAGCGGTGGCCGAGCGCAGCGAGGGCGGATGATGGTATCCCGTCATTTTGGATTGCATCTTACAATACAATGAATAATCAAACCGTTCTTTTCTCTGCTGGCTGCTGTTGACATTTATGTGATACCAAAAGCGCCGGAAACCGTTGAAAAATAAGGGGTTTTCAGCCTTCCCTTGTGACACGGGTGTGACAAAACACTCTCAAATACCAAAAACGTCCCGATTCCCAAATCCCCGCAAAAGGAAAAAGCCCTTGAAAATCAAGGACTTTTTCTTGGTACGCCCGGTGCGATTCGAACGCATGGCCTTCAGAGTCGGAGTCTGACGCTCTATCCAACTGAGCTACGGGCGCATAGCTTAATTAGTATAGCGCATTTGATCGGATTTTTCAAGGGGTTTTCCCATCTTTTTTCTTGCCTTTTGATCGACAGGATTCCTTCTGATTTCCTCGCATTTCCTGTTTTTGCCTCCAATGCCGCAAAATCTGCCGCATTTTGCATCCCCAAAATGTTAAAAAAGTTGAGATTTTTCAAGGGGTTTCAGGTGACTTTGTCTGCCGCATTTTGTGCCGCAAAAACATCCAGGGAAGCCAAGGCTTGAATGTTTGCGTTGATGGGGTGCGCATACCTGTTCATAGTAGTGCTGACGTCTGCATGGCCCATGATTGTTTGCAGCGTTTTTATATCAGTATGGGGTTGAATCAAAGTGTCAAAGGTATGCCGCAAAACATGAGCAGTAGCACCATATAAATTAATGCGTTTCCCAATTCGTTCCCACATGCGGCGATACCCCACTTCGGTTAATGGAATAGTGGAATCCCTGGGATTAGTGATAACGTATCCTTGTTTGCTTTCGCGCTGCATCAGCGTTTTGCTCAGATGATCAGCAAGGGGAACATCACGGATACCCGCTTTGCTTTTGGGCGGTTTGATGGTAGGACGATTGGTTTTAAAGTCTACGGATTTTGAAATATGAATCACCTTGTTTTCAAAATCTACATCATCCCATGTCAATGCCAATGCTTCGCCGCGCCGCATCCCAGTGTACATGAACAAAAGCAATAAGGTGCGATCCAATTGTTCTAAATACACAGACTGTTCAACGATTTGCCGCGCCTGTTCGGGAGATAATGGAAGGCGTTCTGTAACCTTCGTGCTCAATATATACCGTTTTGACAGCATGATGTTGCAATTAATAATGCCATCTTCAAGGGCATTGGAGAACAACTGATTCAAGATGATCTTCACCTTATCAACGGTGGAGGCGGCATAATCGGACATCTGAGTAAAGATATTTTGGATATCATCATGGGTGACTTCATGCAGCATCATATTTCCTATATACGGGTAGATGTGTTTATCCAAAATAATACGTGCGTTTTGTGCAGTATTGTATCCAACCTTGGGCTTATGATACAATTCATACCATTTGTTCCCGTATGCTGATACTGATATGGAATCCTTCTTTGGAGATGGGGGAAACCCATCGGTA
>CACWUV010000142.1 GCA_902764185.1 uncultured Eubacteriales bacterium | reverse complement strand
TATCGATCATAAAAAAACGCCTTCTTTCTTATTCGGGGAGAATATCAATGATCACGGTTTCCGACCAGCAGCCCGTTTTGAAGGGCACTGCCCAGCCGGAGATGCCGCTGGTGACGACGAATTGGGTGCTGCCGCGGGTTTGGGCGCCGTAGCGGCAGTCGTTGGCTCCGATGAGCAGGCCGATCTGGCCGGTGGGAAAAATGTGGCCGCCGTGGGTATGGCCGGAGAGCACCAGATCGACGTTGGCCGCGGCTTCGTTGGCGTAATCGTTGGGCTGATGATCCAGGAGGATCATATATTTGGCCGCGTCCAGGCCAGCGGTGAGGTCGGTCATGGAGGCGCGTCCCCAGGCGGTGCGGTCCTGACGGCCGATGATGTACACATCCTCCCGCAGCAGAGCGGCGGCATCCTCCAGGAGGACGACGCTGTTTTGCTCCAGGGCCTCCACCAGCTCCCGGGTGGTGAAATTGCGGTAGCTGTAATACCCCTTGTCGTGGTTGCCGTAGATGAAGTACACCGGCGCGGAGAAGCGCCCCAGGGCGTCGCAGGCGGCAAGCATATCCTCCCGGGAGGTGTCGTCGTCCACAAAATCGCCCGCCAGCAGCAGAACGTCGGGGTGCTCCCGCTCCAGACGCTCCAGCTCTTTGGCGAAGGTTTGGCCGTTCTGAGTGATGCCCAGGTGGGAGTCCGCCACCAGAGCCACGCGGACAGGGGCGGTCAATTTATCGCTGGTGAAGGTATAGCGGGTGAGAAAGACGTGATGAGCGCAGAACCAGCCCGCCGACAGCCAGACCACCGTGACGGCCAGGGCGGCCATGCCTGCGTAATAATGGCGGAAGGTGCGGCGGGTACACTTGCAGATGATGAAGCCAATGAGATCGGAGATCGCCCAGATGACCACAAAATGGATGAGGACTACGGCGAAGGTAAAGGTGTTGAAAAGGAGAAAGCAGGCCGACAGGACCAGGGGCGAAAAGCTGAGCAGCCAGGCCAGCACGGGATGGCGGCGGGCCAGAGCTTTGACGAAATCCAGCTTATGAAAGCGGAAGGCCACATAGACGGAGCCCAAAAGGGAGATGGAAATAAATGCGAAAGTGAGCAATCGCCACATGCTGAAAACTCCTTTTTTCGGAATGGAAAAGAAGGTTTTATACAGAGTACAATTTTTGAAAGGATTTGTCAAGAATCGTCGGTTGACGGACGGGGTTCGGGCGGGTATAGTGGGGCCATGGAAAAGCTGGACGCGCCGGAGATCCGGCGGATGGAAAGATGGGGCGTATGCAAAATGGAGCGCGAGCCCCGTTGCCCTGTGTGCGGGAACATATGCGAATGGCTGTATTGCTGGAAAAACGGGGAGATCGTGGGCTGCGAAAACTGCGTGCGGCGGCGCGATGCCTGGGACGAGGGAGGCAGAGAATGCGGGTCGATATGGTGGATCGGATGCTGATGGATTACAGGCGCTGTGCCGCGCGGCGGGATTTTTTGCAGGTGGAGATCACCCGGGCGGAGGAGGAGATGAAGCGGGCCGAAAAGCGGCTGGTGGAGGACAGCGTGCTGCCGGGACGCGGGATGGATATGCCCCTGGGCACGGGGACCGGCGATCCCACGGCGCGGATGGCGGTGCGCTTCCTGTCCGGGTATCGGCCCGCTTATATGCAGGAGATGGCCGGGGACATCCGGCGGCTGCGGGATGAAATGGGGGAGTGCGATTGGGTGTGCCGGGCGGTGAACGCCTGGCGCGGGGCCTTGAGCGACCGGGAGCGGTTGGTGATCGACCGGCACGTGATCGGCGGGGAGAGCTATAACGAGGTATTGGCGGCCTTTGCCCAGGCATACCCCGGAACGGCACTGACCAGCCGGGACGGCCTGCGGCGGCTCAAGAACCGGGCGATGGAGAAGGTGTACGCGGCGGCGGGGGCGTGTCCCGGAATGGAGAAATAAATAGAAATTTGACGGGGCTTTGATCATAGTTAACAAAAGATCCTTCGACTACGCTTACGCTCCGCTCAGGATGACATCGATGGGTTGTTTCCTCTTGTTTATTGGCCTATTTGCAGCAAATTAAGCCACCAAACAAGAAGTAATCTACCTACCAATGTCATCCTGAGCGGAGCGTAAGCGTAGTCGAAGGATCTTGTTCTCCCTCTGCCAATTTCTGTTTGTGGCTGTTCTAAAATTATTTAGGCACCTTGACATTTTTGCGGGATGGAGATACGATAGGAAAGCCGTTTTAATTGGCAGAAAGAGGAAGACAATGAGCGAGAAAGAGACGGAGCGGCTGACGCGGCTGCTGCGGGTATGCGGGCGGAGGCTGTATCATTCCTCCTGCTCAGGCAGAGCCCAGGCCCGGGTACTGTCGCTGCTGGCGGCGGGAGGCATGACCCAGCGGGAGATCCAGGAGCGGCTGCAGATACAGCCGGGATCGGTGAGCGAACTGACGGGCAAGCTGGAGCTGAAGGGCTTTGTGACCCGGAGCCGGGACGAGGACGACCGACGGCGGGTGGTGCTGACCCTGACCCCGACGGGGCGCAAGGCGGCGGAGGCTGCGGCAAGCCGGAAGGACGTGGCCGTGCGCTTTGACGGGCTGACGGAGGCGGAGCGCGGCGAGCTGGCGGCGCTGCTGGAAAAGGTGATCGAAGGCTGGAGAAAGGACGGCGTGCCGGAGAACGAATTGACGTTCTGACGGAGAAAATATGAGATTTATTTGGAGATACGTCAAAAAGTACAGGCTGTTCATCCTGGGCGTCATGGCCATCAAGCTGGCGGGCACGGCGCTGGAGCTGCTGATCCCCTATGTGATGGAGCATATTTTGGACAACGTGGTGCCTTCGGCGCAGGATTTCGGGCCTGTGCTGATGTGGGGCGGGATCATGATGGCGCTGACGCTGGCGGTGCGCACGCTGAATGTGACGGCAAACCGCCTGAGCGTGCGGGTGAGCCGGGACAGCACCTACGCCATGCGGCGGGATCTCTTCCATACGGGGCTCAATCTGTCTGGCAGGCAGATGGACAAGGTGGGCCTGCCTTCCCTGATTTCCCGCATGACATCGGATACCTACAACGTGCAAAACTTTGTGCGCATGATCCAGACCATGGGCATTCGCGCCCCCATCATGCTGTTTGGCGGCATCGCCATCACCCTGACCATGGATACGGGGCTGGCCATGATCCTGTGCGTCATGGCGCCCATCGTCATTGCGGTGGTGGTGTTTGTGTCCATGCGAGGCATTCCGCTCTACGAGCAGGTGCAGCGGAGCATGGATGTGATCGTGCGGGTGATGCGGGAGAACATCACGGGCATCCGCGTGGTGAAGGCCCTGAGCAAAGAAAACTACGAGATGCGGCGCTACGCGGCGGCCAACGCCGACACCGCGAAAAAGGACATGAAGGCGGGCATCATCATGGCCCTCCCCGGCCCGCTGGTGACGCTGTTTTTGAATGTGGGCCTGACGCTGGTGGTGTTCATCGGGGCCAAAAGGGTGAACAGCGGAGCCACCCAGCCCGGCGTGATCCTGGCGTTTTTAACGTATTTTAACATGATTTTGATGGGCGTCATGGGCCTGAACCGTATATTCATGATGATGTCCAAGGCCAACGCCTCCGCCAACCGCATTGCGGAGGTGGTGGAGACGGAGGAGGAGCTGAAGCCCATTGCGGAGAGCGAAGGCGCGAAGCCAACGGCAGCGGGCGAATTGATCTTCGATCACGTGAGCTTCAACTATCTGGCGGATGAAGGAAACGACACGGCGGACGACAGGCAGTTTGCGGGCAGCGGACGGCAAAAGTGCCTGGAGGACATCAGCTTCTGCGTGCCCAGGGGCGGATCGCTGGGCATCATCGGGGCCACGGGCAGCGGCAAGACCAGCATCGTGAACCTGCTGATGCGCTTCTATGATCCCCAGGAGGGGCACGTGTTTGTGGACGGCAAGGACGTGCGGGTCTACGACAAGGACGCGCTACACCGGAAATTCGGCGTGGTGTTCCAGAACGACGTGATCTTTGCCGATACCATCAGGGAAAACGTCACCTTTGGCCGGGACGTGGATGATGGCATGCTGCGGCAGGCCGCGGCGGACGCCATGGCCAGCGGCTTTGTGGAGGAATACGAGGATGCCTATGACCACGCGGCGGTGATCCACGGCGCCAACTTCTCCGGCGGCCAGAAGCAGCGGCTGCTGATCGCCCGGGCGCTGGCGGCGAGGCCCGAAATATTGATATTGGACGACAGCAGCTCGGCCTTGGACTATCGCACGGACGCGGAGCTGCGCCGGGCCATCCGGGAGCATCACGGCCAGGCCACCACGGTGGTGATCGCCCAGCGGGTGTCCTCCATCATGGCACTGGATCAGATCATCGTGCTGGACGAAGGACGGGTGATCGGCCACGGCACCCATGAGGAGCTGATGCGGGACTGCCCGGCCTATCAGGAGATCGCCCGGACCCAGATGGGGGAGGTGGCGTAAGTGGCCAGAAGAGACACCGTGATGAAAAAGCCCAAGGACACACGGGGCACGCTGCGCAGGCTGCTTTCCTTCCTGGGACCCTATCGCTATGTGATTTTGCTGGTGTGCGGCCTGAGCCTGGCCAGCAACCTCCTGTCCCTGTGGGGACCGAACCTGGCGGGCTCCGCCATCAACGAGGCCGCGGCGGGCCAGGGCAAGGTGAACTTTGAACGGGTGAGCTATTTTGCGCTGCGGATGCTGATCTGCTACGCGGCCTCGTCGCTATTGACCATCGGGATCAACGTGATCATGGTGCGCACCAGCAAGCAGGTGGCCCGGCAGATGCGGCAGAGCGTATTTGACAAGCTGATGCGGCTGCCGGTGGGGTATTTTGACCAGCACCAGGCGGGGGACATCATCAGCCGCGTATCCTACGACATCGACGTGATCAGCACCTGCCTGGCCACGGACGTGGTGAGCATATTGACCAGCGTGGTGACGGTGGTGGGCTCCCTGGCCATGATGTTTTCGATCTCGCTGCGGCTGAGCGCCGTATCGCTGGTGACGGTGCCGGTGGCCGTCGGCTACACCGCCTGGATGCGCAGGCGCACCCAGCCGCGGTATGCCAAACGAGCCAAGAGCTACGGCGCCATGAACGGCTTTGTGGAGGAGATGCTGTCCGGGCAAAAGACCATCCTGGCCTATGCCTATGAGGACAATGTGGAACATAAATTTGACGGCATCAACGGCAGCGCGGCGGAGGCCTATTACGACGCGGAGCGCTGCGGCGTGTCCGTGGGCCCCACCATGGGCTCCATCAACAATCTGAGCCTGAGCCTGATCGTGCTGCTGGGCGCCATGCTGTACATGCGCGGCAGCATCGGGCTGGGAAATATTTCCTCCTTCGTGCTGTATTCCCGAAAATTTGCCGGGCCCATCAACGCCATCGCCGAGATCATCAACGAGCTGTTTTCCGCCTTGGCCGCTGCGGAGCGCGTGTTTGGCCTGCTGGACGAGGAGGAAGAGCTGACCGACCGGGAGCACGCCACGGCGCTGGAGAACGTGCGGGGCGAGGTGGAGCTGGACCACGTGTCCTTCGGTTACGACAAGGGCAAGACCATCATCCACGATCTGAGCATGCACGCCGAGCCGGGCAAGCTGATCGCCATCGTGGGGCCGACGGGCGCGGGCAAAACCACCATCATCAATTTGCTGATGCGCTTCTTTGACGTGGACGGTGGCTGCATCCGGCTGGACGGGCGCGACATCAGGGACGCGACCCGCAAGAGCGTGCGCGGGGCGTATGCCATGGTGCTGCAGGACACTTGGGTGTTCAACGGGACGATCTTTGAGAACATCGCCTACGGCAAGGAGAACGCCACCATGGACGAGGTGGTGGCGGCGGCCAAGGCGGCGCACATCCATCCTTTCATCATGCGGCTGCCCCAGGGCTATCAGACGGTGATCAGCGAAGATGGCGGCAACATATCGAAGGGACAAAAGCAGCTGCTGACCATTGCCCGGGCCATGCTGTACGACGCCCGGATGCTGATTCTGGACGAGGCCACCAGCAACGTGGACACCTCCACCGAGCGGGAGATCCAGCGGGCCATGCGGGAGCTGATGCGGGGCAAAACCTGCTTTGTGATCGCCCACCGCCTGAGCACCATTCAGAACGCCGACCACATCCTGGTGCTGAACCACGGCGACGTGGTGGAGCAGGGGACGCACGCCTCGCTGATGGCGGCAAAGGGTTTCTACTATCAGCTGTACGCGGCGCAGTTTGAGTGAGGCGGAACGGAGAAAAAGAAAGTAGCAAGGGGCGTATCTTATACTTGTTCCATGATTAAAGAAAGGCACTGAAAACAGAAATTGGCAAGGGGGAACGTTCGAGGCCTCCGCGATCCGGGGCCTTCCGGCCCGCTTTCCGCTGAAAGCCTGCCACAGGCAGCCTTTCCG
>CACWUV010000141.1 GCA_902764185.1 uncultured Eubacteriales bacterium | reverse complement strand
GCCTCGTCCGCGACCTCCATCAGCCGCACCGAATTCGATGAGTTCGCGGAGCCGACGATGACCATCGCATCCGCCTGTTGCGCGACGAGTTTGACGGCCTCCTGCCTGTTCGACGTCGCATAGCAGATGTCCGAACTCGGCGGCAGCTCAATCCACGGGAAGCGTCGCTGCAACGCGTCGATGACGTCGGCCGTCTCGTCGACGCTCAGCGTCGTCTGCGTGAGCAATACGAGTTTCGTGCCCGGCGCGAAATCGAGACCGTCGACATCGGCGGCGTGTTCGATGAGATGGACATGGTCGGGCGCTTCGCCGACGACACCGACCGCCTCATCGTGGCCGTTGTGCCCGATGTCACCCCCTATAAAAAGCGCAAGGTTCGCATCCTCAACGGCGCGCACACCGGCTTTGTGCTGGGCGCGTATCTGGCGGGCTTCGACATCGTGCGGGACTGCATGCACGACGACACCGTGCTGGGCTTCATGAACAAAATGCTCTATGAAGAAGTGATTCCCACCCTGCCGCTGGACAAGGACGACCTGATGAACTTTGCCGCCGCCGTACAGGATCGGTTCAATAACCCCTTCGTCAATCATGAACTCATGAGCATCAGCCTCAACTCCACCTCCAAATGGCGCGCCCGCAACATGCCTTCCCTGCTGGATTACATAGAGATCAACGGCAAGCTGCCCGCCTGCCTGACCATGAGCCTGGCGGCCTACATCGCCTTTTATTCCAACGACGTGCAGGCGCTCACCGACGCCGGTCTGGTTTGCCGCCGCGCCAAGGGCAACGAATACACCGTGTCCGACGATCGCTGGGCGCTGGAATTCTACTGGGCTCACAAGGATGACAGCGTGGAAGACCTGGTGCATGCCGTGCTGAGCAATGCCTATATGTGGGGTCAGGATCTGACCTATATCGAAGGCTTTGAGGCTGCCGTGGCCCAGGATCTGGCCCTGATCCGCCGGGAAGGCGCGCTGGCCGCCTATGCCTCCTGCCTGTAATACGGAGGATAGAGCATGAATGAATTGGTTCGCATCACGGAGAAAGACCTGGTGGCCGTGGCCTTGAAGCCCCTGGAAAAGGGCAGCACCCTTTCCTATGGCAGCGGCGAAGTCACCCTGCGCTCGGATATCCCCATGGGCCACAAGGTTGCTCTGCGGGACATCAAAAAGGGCGAGCCCGTGATCAAATACGGCTTCCCCATCGGCGAAGCCACCGAGGACATTCCCCGGGGCGCGCATATCCATACCCACAATCTGCACACCCTGCTCAGCGGTCAGAAGGAATATACCTACCAGCCCACCCATCCCGCGGTGACCAAGCGGGAGCCCGCCTCCTTCATGGGCTATCCCAGGCGGTCAGGCCGTCCCGGCATCCGCAACGAGCTGTGGATTTTGCCCACGGTGGGCTGCGTCAACGACGTGGCCAAGGCGCTGGCGCAGCGGGCGCAGAAGCTGGTGGGCGGCAGTGTAGAGGGCGTGTACGCCTTCCCCCATCCCTATGGATGCAGCCAGCTGGGCGACGATCAGAACAACACCCGCAAGGTGCTGGCCAGCCTGGCCACCCATCCCAACGCCGGCGGCGTGCTGGTGCTGGGCCTGGGCTGCGAAAACAGCGGCATCGAGCAGATCAAACCCTATATGGGGGCATATGATGAAAGCCGCATGCGCTTCCTGATCTGCCAGCAGGCGGAGGACGAAGTGGATGAAGGCATGAAGCTGCTGGAAGAACTGGCGGCCAACATGCAATCGGACCAGCGCGTGCCATGCAGCGCCGATCAATTGGTGGTGGGCCTCAAATGCGGCGGCTCCGACGGTCTGTCCGGCATCACGGCCAATCCAACCCTCGGCGTTTTCTCCGATCTGCTTACCTCTATGGGCGGCAGCACCATTCTGACCGAGGTGCCCGAGATGTTTGGCGCGGAGACCATATTGATGGGCCGCTGCGAAAACGAGGAGCTGTTTCACAAGACGGTTTCTCTGATCAACGATTTCAAGGGCTATTTTGAAGCCTATCACATGCCGGTGTATGAGAACCCCTCTCCCGGCAACAAGGCTGGCGGCATCACCACCCTGGAGGACAAAGCCCTGGGCTGCACACAGAAGAGCGGTTCCTCGCCGGTGCGCGGCGTGCTGGCCTACGGCGAGCATGTGGAAAATCCCGGTCTCAACCTGCTTTCCGCGCCCGGCAACGATCTGGTGGCCGCCACGGCCTTGGCTGTTTCCGGCGCGCAGCTCATTCTGTTCTCCACCGGCCGCGGCACGCCCTTTGGCTGCCCCGTGCCCACCATCAAGATCGCTTCCAATTCTCCGCTGGCCCAGCACAAAAAGAACTGGATCGATTTCAACGCGGGCCGCCTGCTGGACGGCATGACGCTGGAACAGCTGGGCAGCGAGCTGATGGAATACGTGCTGGCCGTGGCCTCCGGCAAACAGGCCCGCAACGAGCAGAACGGTTTCCATGATCTGGCTATCTTCAAGCAAGGCGTAACACTGTAAAGATTTTATATAGGGAGGATAAATCCATGACCGAAATGATGAAGAAGCTGCAAAAGCTGGGCATCGTGCCCGTGGTGGTGCTCAACGACGCCAAAGACGCTCTGCCTCTGGCCGAACGCCTGGTAAACGGCGGTCTGCCCTGCGCCGAAGTGACCTTCCGCACTGCCGCTGCCGAGGAATCCATCCGCCAGATGGCCAAGGCCTATCCCGATATGATCATCGGCGCCGGCACCGTGCTGACCTGCGAGCAGGCCGACCGTGCCATCGACGCGGGCGCCAAGTTCATCGTCAGCCCCGGTTTCAATCCCAAGGTGACCGAATACGTGCTCAAGCGCGGCGTTCCCATGACCCCCGGCGTATGCACCCCCACCGAGATCGAAGCCGCTCTGCAGTTTGATCTGGACGTGCTCAAATTCTTCCCCGCCGAGCCCTCCGGCGGCCTCAAGATGATCAAGGCCCTGTGCGCTCCCTATGTGGGCCTCAATTTCATGCCCACCGGCGGCATCAACGCGGACAACGTGCGCGATTATTTGAAGTATGACCGCATCGTTGCCTGCGGCGGCAGCTGGATGGTCAGCGGCAGTCTGGTCAAGGAAGGCAAATTTGACGAGATCGAAAACATGGTGCGTGAAGCCGCGGCCATCGTGAAGGAAATCAGAGGCTAAAAATAATCGCGGGTATGCTTTTCGGTATGCCCGCATCATTTGTGTTTGAAGGAGAGAGCACCCATGAAAATGACTTTCCGTTGGTACGGCAGCCAAAGCGATCCCATCCCCCTCAAATATGTCAAACAGATTCCCGGCATGACGGGCCTGATGGGATTGCTGGATAAGCCTGCGGGCGTGGATTGGCCGGAAGAGGAATTTGCAGCCCTCAAAAAAGAAGTGAACGACGCTGGGCTGGAGATCGAAGTGATCGAAAGCGTCAACGTCCACGAAGATATTAAAATGGGCCTGCCCAGCCGCGAGGAATACATCGCCAATTACATTTCCACTATCCGCATGCTGGCCAAGCACGGCGTCAAGGTGATCGTGTACAACTTTATGCCCGTCTTTGACTGGCTGCGCACCGACCTGGCCCGGGTGATCCCTGAGGACGGCAGCAACAGCCTGTACTTTGATGAAAAGGACCTGGGGCAGATGGGTCCGCTGGAAATCGTGCGCAAAACCGCCGAGGACAGCCATGGCTTTACCCTGCCCGGCTGGGAGCCGGAACGGCTGGCTCTGTTGGAAAAGACCCTAAAACAATATGAGAACATCGGCCCCGACGATCTGCGCAAGAACTTCAAGTATTTCCTGGATGCCGTGATTCCCGTGTGCGAGGAAGTGGGCGTACGCATGGCCTGCCATCCCGACGATCCCGCCTGGCCCATCTTCGGCCTGCCCCGCATCACCCACAGTCAGGAAGACTTTGACAAGATGGTGAAGCTCCACGACAGCCCGGCCAACACCCTGTGTCTGTGCACCGGCAGTCTGGGCAGCAACCCCGACAATGACATTCCCGCCATCATCCGCCATTTCGGCCAGATGGACCGCATCGGCGCCATGCACGTGCGCAACGTCAAGTATCTGGGCCATCATCATTTCCGCGAAGCCGCCCATCTGAGCAGCACCGGCGATCTGGATCTGTACGAGATCATGAAGGCCATCCACGACACCTGCCCCAATACTTATATTCGCCCCGATCATGGCCGCATGATCTGGGACGAGCAGGGTCGTCCGGGCTACGGCCTCTATGACCGCGCGCTGGGCGCGGCCTATCTGAACGGCCTTTGGGAAGCCATTGAAAAGGGAGAAAAGTAAGATGCTGGTACTCAATGAACAGGGACTGAAAAACCGCGCAGAATGGGAGCAGAAGGGCTATAGCCTGCCCGCCTACGACCGGGAAGCCATGATTGCCTACACCCGGCAGCATCCCGCCTGGATCCACTTTGGGGCAGGAAACATCTTCCGCGCCTTCCAGTGCAACGCCGTGCAGAAGCTGCTGGACAAGGCCGTCATGCGCGCGGGTATCATCGCCGTGGAAGGCTTCGACTACGAATCCATTGAAAAGGGTTATCGCGCCAGCGATAACTACACCCTGCTGGTCACGCTGAAATCCGACGGCAGCGTGGAAAAGACGGTGATCGGCAGCATTGCCGAAAGCTGCATCCTTGACAGCAATAATGAAAAAGAATACAATCATTTGTTGGAATTGTTCGCCAATCCCAGCCTGCAAATGGCCTCCTTCACCATCACGGAAAAGGGCTATGCCATCACCCCCGCCATCACCGCCGATTTTGTCAACGGCCCGCAAAAGCCCCAAAGCTACATCGGCAAGGTGGCCAGCCTGCTCTATCATCGCTATCAGACAGGCGCTGCGCCCATCGCCATGGTGAGCATGGATAACTGCTCCCACAATGGCGACAAGCTGAAGGCCGCCATTCTGGCCTTTGCCGAAGGCTGGGCGGATGAGGGCTTCATCGCCTATGTCAATGATCCCGCCAAGGTTTCCTTCCCCTGGACTATGATCGACAAGATCACCCCGAGACCGGACGCCTCGGTGGAGGCCATGCTCCGCGCCGATGGCCTGCAAGGACTGGAGCCCGTGGTCACCTCCCGCGGCACCCATATCGCCCCCTTCGTCAACGCGGAGGAAAGCGAATATCTGGTGATCGAGGACGCTTTCCCCAACGGACGTCCCGCGCTGGAAAAGGCGGGCTTCCTGTTTACAGATCGGGAAACCGTCAACAAGGTGGAACGCATGAAGGTGTGCACGTGCCTGAATCCCCTGCACACGGCGCTGGCGGTATTCGGCTGCATGCTGGGCTATCAGCGCATCTCCGCGGAGATGAAGGACCCCGACCTGGTGCGCCTGATTCATGCCGTCGGCTATAAAGAAGGTCTGCCCGTGGTCACCGACCCCGGCGTCATCAATCCCCGGACCTTCATTGACACCGTGGTCAACGTCCGTCTGCCCAATCCTTTTATGCCGGATACACCCCAGCGCATCGCCTGCGACACCAGTCAAAAGATCCCCATCCGCTTCGGCGAAACCATCAAATGCTACTGCGCCGATCCCGCGCTGGACGCAGCCAGCCTGAATGCCATTCCCCTGGTCATTGCCGGTTGGCTGCGGTATCTGCTGGGCATTGATGATCAGGGTCAGCCCATGGAGGTCAGCCCCGATCCGCTGCTGGACAGCCTGCAAGAAAAGCTTCGCGGCATCAAGGTGGGCGATCCGAACAGCGCCAACGGCAGGCTGGATCAGCTGCTGTGCGATGAAAAGCTGTTTGGCGTCAGCCTGAAAGCCGCTGGTCTTGATCAAAAGGTGCTGGCCTGCTTCCGGGAGATGCTGGCTGGTCCCGGAGCCGTGCGCGCCGCGCTGCAAAACCACGTCAAATAAAACTTCTAAATATAGAAAGGATGACCCGATATGAACAACGTGAAAGTCGTAACCTTCGGTGAAATCATGCTGCGCCTCAAGAGCCCCGCTTACGAGCGGCTGATGCAGAGTCCTGTGCTGGAAGCCACCTTCGGCGGCGGCGAAGCCAACGTGAGCGTTTCCCTGGCCAATTACGGCCTGAACACCTCCTTTGTCACCGTGCTGCCCGATAACGACATCGGCAAAGCCTGCATGCGCGAGCTGCGCGGCTTTGGCGTGGATGTGAACGACATCGTGTGCAAGCCCGGCCGTATGGGCATCTACTATCTGGAGACCGGCGCTGTGCAGCGTCCCAGCAAGGTGATCTATGACCGTGCCGGCAGCGCCATCGCCGAAGCCAAGGCGGACGACATCAACTGGGAAAAGGTGCTTGCGGGCGCCACCTGGTTCCATATCACCGGCATCACCCCCGCCATCAGCCAGGGTGCTGCCGACCTGAGCCTGGCCGCCGTAAAGGCTGCCAAGAAGCTGGGCCTGCATGTCTCCTGCGACCTTAACTATCGCA
>CACWUV010000140.1:6709-8267 GCA_902764185.1 uncultured Eubacteriales bacterium | reverse complement strand
TGAAGCACGATGTGTGGTATATCGAGAACTGGAGCCTGTGGCTGGACCTGCGCATCATGCTGGAAACGGTGTTCCGGGGGAAATTTATGAATGACGAGGCGCCGGGCGCCAAATGATGGCGCCGCGCAGCGCCCTGCCCGGATGCCTCCGTGGGAGATATTGCCATGAAGAAGAAAAAGAATGTGAAAAAAGCCAACCCCCAGCCGGAGTCTCTGCTCCGGCTCAACAGTACCGGCGCACCCCTGCTGTGGCGGCAGGGCAACCCCCTGTGGGAGCGTGTCAGCCAGTGCTTTGGCCTGCTGATGCTGACGGTGTTCCCGTTGCTGATCGGCCCCGGATTATACACCAACATCACCGAGACCAAGTTCACCATCTTTGTGGTGCTGACGGCGCTGTACGTCCTGCTGTGCGCCCTGGGTCTGGCCCTGTTCTGCCTGGCGAAGCGCTCCGGCGGCAGGATGGAGGGCCCCGGCCACCTGCGGCTCACCGCGCCCCAGGTGCTGCTGGCGGCCTATATGGCCTGGGCGGCGCTGTCGGCGGCCCTCTCGCCCTACGACCACCTGTGGCTGGGCCAGAGCCGGTTTGAGGGACTGCTGTCCCTGCTGCTGTACGGCGTCGTGTTCCTGCTGCTGTCCTTCTGGGGCGAGTATACCGACGCCTACGCCTACGGCCTGGGCATCATGGGCACGGTGGCGGGCTTCTTTGCCCTGCAGCAGAGCCTGGGTTCCACCTTGTTCTTCATGGAAGGCGACTACTGGAAGTACCATTTCCTCACCACCATCGGCCATGAGGACTGCGTGGCCTGCCTGGTGTGTATCCTTGTCCCGGCGCTGCTGTGCGCCTTCGTGCTGCTGCGGAATCCCCGGCGGTATGTGTGCCTCCCGGCCCTGTTCTTCATGGCCTATATCACGGTGTTCACCGACGTGGACACGGCGAAGATCGGCTTTTTGGCGGTGTTTTTGGTGCTGCCCTGGCTGGTGGAGAGCCGTGAGCGGCTGCGGGAGCTGCTGCTGGGCCTTGTGCCTTTGGTGCTGGGCGTGTGCTGCGGCTTCCTCAACCCCAGAGGCCGCAGCGCCGCGCCGCGCTATGGCGTGGTGATCTGCCTGGCCGCCGCGGCATTGCTGGGCCTGGCGGCCTGGCTTATGAGCCGCCGCCCCCGGACGTGGGCGGTGAAGCCCGCCGTGATCCGCCGGGCTGCGTATCTCCTGATGCTGGCGGTGCTGCTGCTGGCCCTGGTGCTGGTGTACGGCTACCGGGGGGACAACCGCCTGGTGCAGGAGGCGTCGGAGCTGCTCCACGGCCACCTGTCCGACCAGGCAGGCACCGTCCGGGGCTATATCTGGAAGAAGACGGCCCTTATTATCAAGGAGCATCCCGTTTTCGGCGGCGGCCCCGGCTCCTTCGCCGCGTTGTTCCAGCCCTATAACGAGGGCTATCAGGCTGCCTCCGGCACGAGTGATATCGTGGATTTCCCCCACAATGATTTCCTGATGGTGGCCGCCTGCACCGGCCTGGTGGGCCTGGGACTGTACCTGGCGTTCCTGGTTTCCCTGGCGGT
>CACWUV010000140.1:0-6672 GCA_902764185.1 uncultured Eubacteriales bacterium | reverse complement strand
TACCTGGCCTACTCGGCCTTTGTGTTCTCCATCGCCATCGTTTCGCCCCTGTTCTGGGTGCTGGCGGGCCTGGCGGACAAGTGCGTCCGGCAGACGACGGCCGGCCAGGAGCCGCAATAACACGATTTTTCTTTCACGGAGGCGCGCCATGTCACAGCCGCTGACCATGTTCATAGCCTGCCACCGGCCCTGCCCGGTGCCGGCGGAGCCATGCTACCTGCCGGTGGAGGCGGGGGCGGCGCTGCACCGTGCGCCCATCCCCGGCTTTACGCCCGACAATACGGGGGACAACATCTCCTGCAAAAACGAGCAGTTCTGCGAGCTGACGGCCCTCTACTGGGCGTGGAAGAACGCCGACGCCGACGATATCGGCCTGGTGCATTACCGGCGGTATTTCAGCGATGGCAAGTGGTGGCGGCCCAAATCCGCCCGGATTCTCAACGCCGAGGCGCTGACCCGGGCGCTGGAAAAGTGCGACATTCTCCTGCCCCGGCCCCGGCGGTACTGGATCGAGACCAATTACAGCCATTACGCCCACGCCCACCACGCCGCCGACCTGGACGCCGTCCGCGGGATTTTGCAGCAGCGCCACCCGGCCTACGTGGCGGCCTTTGACGCCGTGATGAAGCGCACCTGGGGCCACCGGTTCAATATGCTGGTGATGGGCCGGGAAAAGCTGGATGCGTACTGCACCTGGCTTTTCGACGTGCTTTTCGCGCTGGAAAAGACGCTGGACGTCAGCAGCTATTCGCCCTACGACCGCCGGGTGTTCGGCTTTGTGGCGGAGCGGCTGCTGGACGTGTGGCTGGAAACCAACGGCTACCCCTGCCGTGAGCTGCCCTGCGTGTTCACGGAAAAGCAGAACTGGCTGCGAAAAGGCGGGGCATTTTTGCTGCGGAAGATGGGGATTCGGGTGAGATGATGGCGGAGGAGCGCACAGCGATGATACTGCAAAAGCTGCGATTTCCAAAAGACGATGGGCTGGACCGGGAGATGTACGTGCGGTGCAATGCCCACCGTGTCACCCTGGAGGAGGGTATAATCGCCTCCGCCGACTGTGACGAGCCCATCTGCTTTGATACGTATTTTGGCTCTTTTTCCTACCAAAAGTGGAGAAAATATACCAAACTGGACAACCTGGCACTGTCCCTTGCCATCAAGGGCAAATGCCAGGTGGCGCTGCTGGGCCTTTCGCTGCGCGGCGGCGCGGTGGAAAAGACGGTGCTGCGCCGATGGGCGGTGGATCACCCGGAGGGGGAGACCGTCACCCTGGCCTACCCCGACAATATGGACAGCGAGCTGGTGAGCTTTACGGTCACCCCGCTGTCGGAAGAGCTGGAGATTTATGACGGCGCCTATACCTGCGATGTGGAGGAGGCGTCCCTTTCGGATGTCCATATCGCGCTGGCCATCTGCACCTTCCGGCGGGAGGCGTACGTTGCCCGCAACATGGGGATGCTGCAAAACGAGGTGTTTGACAATCCCGCCTCGCTGCTCCACGACCATCTGCGCGTGGTGATCGCGGACAACGGCAACACCCTTGACGCCCACGATTTCGGCTCCGGATTCGTGCGCATCGTCCCCAATAAAAACAGCGGCGGGTCCGGCGGCTTCAGCCGCGCCGCCATCGAGATCATGGAGGACAGGTCCTACCCCGCGTCCCACATCATCCTGATGGACGATGACATCGTCTTCTCCGTTGACGCGCTGGAGCGGAACTATACCTTCCTCCGGCTGCTGAGGCCGGAATACCGGGACAGCCTGCTGGGCGGGGCAATGTTCCGAAGCGATACCCCGTCTATCCAGCACGCCGCCGGGGAAACCCAGACCGTGGGCGGCATCGTGTGCAACAGAATCGGCTACGACATGCGAAGCTGCGCCGACGCGGTGCGCAACGAGGTGGAGGAGCCCTTCAATTATCTGGGCTGGTGGTACTGCTGCGTCCCCGCCGCCGTGTTTGCCCGGGTGCAGTATTCTCTGCCCCTTTTCGTGCAGTATGACGATATTGAATTCAGCCTGCGCTGCGGCGCCTTGCCGAAAATCACGCTGAACGGCGTCTGCTGCTGGCACCTGCCCTTTGACCAAAAGGTATCCGCTGTCAAAAACTACTACACCGCCCGCAACCGCGCCATTGTCAACACCCTCTGCTTTGACGACTACACCAAGGCCCGGTTCCTTCGGGACGTGATGCGCACCTCGGCCCGGTGCCTGTTCCAGTTCGGCGTGCAGGACGTGCCCCTGGTGCTGCGGGGCGGGGAGGATTATCTCAAGGGCCTTGCCTGGCTGGCAGAGCAGGACCCCACTGCCTTGCACAAAGAGATCGCCTCCCTGTGCGCAAAGCCCGCCCCCGGCGCAAACCGGGTCCCCTCCGGGGAAAAGACCGCCCGGCGCAGCCGCCGCCACGAGGCCAAGGCCCGGCTGTTCAAAACCCTTATCTGGCTCAATGACCGCCTTTTCCCCGTGGGCGGGGCGGAGGCGAAGGTGGACCCGGCTGCCGCCCGGTATGCCTACCGCGGCCGTTCTACGCTGGCGTCCGACGCGGAGACCGCAGGTGTTTCCGGGTGGACGGCCTTCAAGCTGACCGTGCAGGCGGCAGGCCGATTTATGAAGCTGGCGGCCCGGACGTACCGGCGCTTTGACGCGGTGAAAGAGGAAAACCGCAGGATGCGGGCAGAGCTGACCACGGCGGCGTTCTGGAAGGGTTATCTTGATTTATAATCGCTGGCTCTGACAGCCGGGCAATGGGCTGCGCCGAACAGGAGGTAGAACGATTTGGAGAATCTGAAACTGTCTCTTATTATCCCGGTCTACAACGTGGCCCCTTACCTTGACGAATGTCTGGCAAGCGCCTGCGCCCAGACCTATCGCGATATGGAGATCATCCTGGTGGACGACGGCGCCACCGACGGCAGCGGCGCCATCTGCGACGATTGGCGGGCAAAGGACAGCCGCATCCGCGTCATCCATCAGCCCAACGGCGGGGTGTCCGCCGCCCGGAACGCCGGGCTGGACGTCTGCACCGGACAACTCATCAGCTTTGCGGACGGTGACGACTGGCTGGATGGGCAACTGTATGAGAAGCTGGTGGCCTGCCTGGCGGAAAACGACGCCGACGCCGCCATGTGCGGCTTCGTGGACTATCCCCACGGCGCCCCGGTGGCCAAGGGTGTCTTTGCCGTGCCGCCCTGCGGCTACGCCGGCGCCCTCTGGCAGATGCTTCGCCGTGACGGCTATTTTACGGCCACCTGGGCCAAGGTGTTCCGTCGGGAGGCGGTGTTCACGGCAGAAGGCCCCGTCCGTTTCGACCCGTCCCTCTCCTTTGGGGAGGACGGCGTGTGGCTGATGGAGGTGCTGCGCTGCTGCGAGCGCATCGCTTTTCTGCCCCAGGCGCTGTATTTCTGGCGTCCCCGGGAGGACAGCGTGACCCGGGCCGCCGTCCTGACGGAAAAGCAGATGAGCCTTCTGACGGCCAACAAAAAGGCACTGGCCCTGCTGCCGGAGGACCGGGCCGTTCAGATCCTGGCCCGGGGGCGGCTGTATAACGACTGCTTTCCCATGAAGGTGAAAGCCTACTGCCTGGGGGACAAAAAAGCCCTGCGAACCATCGCCCGGGCCATTACCCCCCTGCGGCGGGACTGGCTGCGCTGCGGCGACTTCATCCTCATGCGCAAGGTGAAGGTACTGCTCATCGAGATGGAGATGGCCCTCCGCCTGCCCCGGGGCCTTGTGTGGTGGACCAACCAGCGCACACACTGACGATCAATAAGGCGTCCTGCCAACGGAAGCCATGGATAAAAGGAGTATCCCCGTGAAAGATGAAGCATTGCGGAGCCATCCCTCCGCGGAACAAAACGAGACGATTGCGCCTGCCTTTCCCGGGGGCAGCGAGGCCATCGTCTTTTCCGTCAACGACTACTATTGCCCCTATTTCTCCGTCATGCTCTACTCTGTAGTGGAGCACGCCTCACCCTTGCGCCAGTATGACATCATCGTTCTCCACCGGGATATTACGGCAGAGAATCAGCGGATTTTGGGCAGCATGACAGCGGGACGGGACAACATCTCCCTCCGCTTCCACAACGTCAGCGCCCTGATAGAGGGATACACCCTGTATACCGGCGGGAAAAGAGAGTTCACCGTAGACACCTATCTGCGGCTGCTGATCCCCTACGTGCTGGACGAAGCCTACAAAAAGGCGCTGTATCTGGACGCGGATATGCTGGCGCTGGCCGACGTGGGGTCGCTGCTGGACACCGACCTTACAGGGTACCTGCTGGCTTCCTCCCGGGATATGTGCGGCATGGCTTCCTACTATGACCCGCAGGACACACGAAGAGAATACCGGGATACGGTGCTGCGTCTGATAAGCCCCGACGATTACTTCATAGCCGGTGTTCTGGTGCTGCACCTGGACGCCTTTCGTCGGGCCTACACGGCAGACGACCTGCTGCGGCTTGCCGCGTCAAGAGACTGGCTGCAGCATGACCAGGACGTGCTGAATCTGCTCTGCAACGGCGGAAAGGCCAAGCTGGTTCACGCCAGGTGGGACGTGATGAAGCCCTATCAACCGTATCTGCTGCCGGAGCCGTACAGAGCAGAGCTTGAGGAATCGCTGAGGGATCCCAAAATCATCCATTTCGGAGGCAACGAAAAGCCCTGGTGGAATCTGCTCAGTCCCTGGATGGATATTTTCTGGGATACCGCGGTAAAAACACCATATTACAAAGAGATGATTTATCGAATTTTGCAGCATCAAGATCCGGACGATAAAAACAATGTGATGATTGCGCGAATCAACAACGGCGAAATCTGGCTGCGCCACATGCTGCAATTCAACGTCGCATGGCTTCGCTTCAAGGTGCGCCAAAAGCTGCTGAAAAAGCATTTGTAATCGAGGAAAGGTAGAGAGAATCGTGCCTGCTAAAACTGCCCAAGAACCCTGTCTGCCGAAAGTGACCGGCCCCGTTGTCCCCGTGGTTTTTGCCACCAATGACAATTATGCGCCCTATCCCGTCTCCCTGCGCATCGGCCTTTTCATCACCTGGCTGCCCCGGAAGGTGATGGGCGGCATCCGGTGCGTCCGGGACCATGGGCTGGGCTACACCCTCCGCCGCTGCCTCTACCATCTGGGGCTGCGTGAGGATGAAGAGGACACCCTGGAGATATATAAAAAGGGCTGAGCAGCGGATGGTGCCCGGAATGCGTTTGGGACGCTGCGTGCGAAATACAGTGAAGAGGAAGACAAGGAGTAGCGAATGAAATACGGTCTACTGATGTATAAGAATACAGATAACATCGGTGATGACATCCAAAGCTATGCGGCAAAGCGATTTTTGCCTCGCATTGATGCGGTGATTGACCGCGAAAGTCTGGACAGCTTTCGTCTCGAGAGCGGGCAGACGGAACCGGTATCTGTTATCATGAACGCCTGGTACATGCATAAGAAATACAATTGGCCTCCCGCCGGCCTGATAAACCCGTTATTCATCTCCATGCATGTTTCCACATACGGCGATTTACATAGAATCGGTGATCGCTTCCTGGACGGGCTGGGCGGCGCATATCTTCGCCGGTTCGAGCCCATCGGCGCACGTGATCAATCGACCCTTTCTTTGCTTGAAAAGAAAGGGATCCGGGCTTATTTTTCCGGCTGCCTTACTTTGACGCTTTCTCTGCCCGATACGTTCGAGAAAAGCGATGAGGTCATTTTGACAGACGTTGATCCTGCGATTGCCGCCGCATTAAAAAAGCAGTTTCCCGGTGAGAACTGGCAGTCTGTTACCCATAGTGTGGATCCCGCGGTGATCAGCACCTTGACAGTGGATGAACGGCTTGACGCGGTTCAAGCGCTGCTTCATCGGTATAAGCGGGCGAAATGTGTGATCACGCAGCGCCTGCACTGTGCTCTGCCCTGTCTTGCGCTTGGGACGCCCGTGCTTATGCTGTACGAAGAATGGAATCTTGACAGAATGAGCAGTTTTATCCCTCTTCTCAACAGTATGCCGGTCAATCAGGCTGCAAACGGCCTCTGCCGGTATAACATTTCATCTCCGCCGGCTAATCCCACGGAATACCTAAAGTATCGTCATACACTGGAAGAGAGTTGCTGTGCGTTTATCCGTGAGGCGGAAGTAAAAACAGATTATCAGCCGTCTTTTCCTGCGGAAGAACTCCTGGCCTGGCAAAAGGATTTGATGAGCGCTTCGTTAAATACCGTGGTTTGGGAGAGAGAGCAGAACGCCGACAGCGCCCGCAGCCTGGAACGGGAGCTCGCTTCCATCAAGGGCTCCGTCTCCTTCCGCCTGGGGCGTGCGCTCACCTGGCTGCCGCGCAAAGTACGCGGCGGTGTGCGCTGCTACAAGGAGCACGGCGGGAGATATACTGACGAGAGAATCCTGTACCACCTGCACCTCGGCCCGGACAACGAAAAGCGCGATAGATAAAATCATCGAGAAACGAGGGTATAGAAATGGGAGAAACAATCGACCCCCAAAAGGCCAGTATAGATGTTCAATTGGATAACTGGCTGAATCATATGAAACCGGAGGATCGGCCGGAGGCTTTTCTTATGATGGAGCAGGCGTGGCAGATGGATACATCTTCCTTTATTGGTTTGCTTGCAAAGAGCGCCTGGGATAAACGCGCGCAGATCGCCGACGCACTCGCCGGAGC
>CACWUV010000139.1 GCA_902764185.1 uncultured Eubacteriales bacterium | reverse complement strand
AAAATAGAAGAATTAGGTTTTAATATAGTCATTTTCTATCGCAGTGAGCGACTGATTACCTTTGTGTGCGGAAGTAAGGAAGACCTGAGTCTTGTTCTGCATGCGGCGGAAAGGGGCCGAGAAGATAAGGCGGTCAAAGTCCCGCTGAAACTGTGTCCGGTCCTCCTTGAAGGCGCTGTCGTGGGTATAAAGATGCAGGAGCGTATAGGCATAGCGCTGCATGTTGTCCGCGATGCTGTCGCAGAGGATACAGGTGGAGGTCAATTGATCCAATGCGTCAGCGGCGGCAGTCAGGGAATCCTGGTCCCCTTTGCCAAAACGGCGGAAAAGGGAATTGCCGCCCTGGAGCGCGTCCTCCGCGGCAGCTTGCAGGATCTTATCCGCCTTGGCGCGGGTCTCCTTCATGTGGGTATGGGTCATAAGCGCGTGGCCCAGGCGGTTTTGCTGGGCGTAGAGCAGCACATGGTGGCGCTGGCAGAAGCCCTTGGCGTTGACCCGGACGCGGGTGTCCGGCTCCATGACCGAGCCGCCCAGGAAGCGTTCCACCTCGCCGCGCTCGATCTGGCGGCGCAGGGCGCACAGCAGGCATTCGCTGTCCAGTTTTACGGCATCCCATACCGGGATGGTATCGATGTGGTATCGCACGCGCGTTCCCTCCGGCTTGGCAAACTTTTTATCCATTGTATCACATTTGCGCGCATGGATGCAACTGCGCCCGCATAGTCTGAAGGGCAAAAGGAGGGCGCAAAATGGCAACAGGCGGACTGAAAACCGTTTCCTACAAAACCGGCGGCACGGGACGCCGGGCGCTTGCGTGCATCCTGCTGGGCGCAGTTATCATAGCGGGCTCCCTGGTCCTGCAAAGGCAGCTGGGCATTCCCTCTCCTTTCAGGCTGTCCATGGGTGAAAAAGCGGAGCAAAAGGAAAGCGGACCGCGGCAGACCCGGCAGTTGACCCTGTCCGCCCACACGGTGTACGCCCTGCAGCTGGGAGCCTTCACCCAGGAGGACGCCGCCCGGCAGCTGGCTCAGGAGTTCGCCGGCCGCGGCGCGGCAGGCTATGTGCATTTTGACGGCGAGGCTTACCGCGTGCTGGCGGCGGCCTATCCCACCCGGGCGGAGGCTCAGGCGGTGCAGACCCGGCTGGGGAACCAAAACATCAGCACCTACATCCATCCCTGCGCCCAGGAGGCGATGACATTGCGGGCAGGCGGAGAAGCACGGCAGGTGGAGGCTGTGGCGGAAGCGCTGGCCTACCTGGACGGACTGGCCAACAAGCTGCATACCCTGTCCGCCGCCCTGGACAGCCGGGAGCGCACGGCGGAGGAATGCCGGAACGCCCTGCTCTCCGAAGGCAGTACCTGCACGGGGCTGCGGCAAAGCCTGCAAAGCGCCTTTGACGGAGAAGCGCCAGAGGATCTGCAGCCGCTGCTGGAGATCTTTTCCCAGGTATCGGACATCGCGGAAGCTGCCCGCAACGAAAACAGCGCCGCGCGGGTGGGCGCAGCGCTGAAAAAATCGCATTTGACGGTGTTCTTTGGGCTGGATGCCTTTGCCGGGGCTTTGCAGCCTTAAAAAAGATCTGATGAAATGCGTTGGTCGGATGACGGGCATATCTTTTGTGAGATGCAAGCGTAAAAATCGAAAGTTTCGTGGGCTCGCGGCGCCTGAAAAATGATCCTCTGGATCTTTTTTAACGAGAGCAGGCCGGCAGGCCCCGGAGCCGAAGGCTGAATCGAAATTTTTACGCGCTGCAGATCGCTAAAAAGATGCCGTCAGCCGTGCCGTCGAATGAATCAGAGATTCCTTAATTCATGCGGCCCGGCGCGTTGCACTTATCGCAGGGGTTCAGATCCTTATAGGCGGGATTGTTGAGCTCCTTATACAGGAAGGTCCCCTTGAGCGGAAGATACTTCTGCGCCACCTTGGTGCACATGTCGCTGGCATGATAATAGCTGCCGCCGTCGGGATTGTAGTACAGCCGCTTTTCCATATCCGGCGTATAGGTGGGCATCAGGGTGATCTGCACCGTAGGCGTGACCTCCGCCCGCACCTCGGTGGCCGAGGACAGAGAAGCGGGATCCACATACCATACGCCGTTGATGCGCAGCATCAGCACCTCATAGCGGTATTGCAGGGGCTCCCTGCCGGTGCCCTTGTCGATGCTGGCGTTCATGGTGAGGGTGCGGGAATCGTCCACCTCGGTGCCGGAGGCGGAAAGGATCTCATAGCTCACGGGGATGCTGGTGCCGCGAATCTTGAAGATGGCGTGCTGCGGGTTCTCCTGGGCGTTGACCCAGCTGGGCACGCAGCAGGCCAGCATGGCGTTGTAATCCAGGCTCATCCAGCTGTTCATGAAGTTTTCCAGCTGAGCCTGGGCCTCCGACCGGGAACTGGCCGTGGGCTCAGGGGTATCCGTGGGCCTGACGGCGGATTGCTGATTGGTGAAATCCTGCACTTCCCGGGCGGTGACATCCCGGCCGAAGATGTCGGACAAATTGGAGCCAGCTGGCGTGGCGGGCGTCTGGGTGGTCGGGATCATGGAATGGGTGAACCACAGAGCCGCGCCCAGGGATACGATCATCAGCGCCACATAGATCAGCGTCATGGTGGTGCGCGCCTGGGGCACGAAGGCCCGCGCGCCCCACATGATCAGCAGGCTCAGCGCGGAAAGCGCCAGGAAAATCCAGTGCAGTTCCCGATAGCCCAGTACCAGCGCCACAAGAAAAAGAACGGGCAGCAGCGCCGACATTAAAATCTGCAAAAACACAAAGGTGTTGCGCTGGCCGGTCCGCCGCGGGCGATCCGGCTTTTCCGGAGGCACGCGAAAACCGCCGCCGCCGTTATTGTGCCGGAGGCCGTACAGCGGCGTTGTGGAATACTTTCCACGTCCTTCGCTCATGGGCGCCCCCTCCTTCGTCATCATTCAGTCATAAGTGTACTGTTTATTATAACATATCGTAACAAAAAGTAAACAATTTATTTTTGTAAATTCACTTCGACGTGCTTGACGCCATTAAGCTCGGCCAGACGCTTGAGGGCGCGGCGGAAGGCGCGGTGGTCCAGCCTGGTTCCATGTTCGGGCCAATAGCGCGGAACCCGCAGGGTGTCCCCCGCCCGGTCCCGCAGACATTCCACCCGGCCCACCAATGCTTCCCCTTGCAGGACGGGCAGCACATAATAGCCGTATTGGCGCTTGGCCGCCGGCGTGTAGATTTCCCAGCGGTAGGCGAAGCCGAAGAGGGCTTCGATCTGCCTGCGGTCCCACAGAAAGGAATCCAGCGGCGCGATCAGCTCGGTGCGGGGCGCAAAAACCGACGCCGCGCACTGGTCCAGCAGCGCTTCATCCGATGCCCGGATATAAAAGACCGGCTTCAAGCCTTCGATCATGACAGGCAGGACGCGACCCTGCCGCTCCAGACGGTCATAGGCGGCGTTGCGGCGCTCCGTGGAAAAATCAGGGATGCCCAGATGGGCGTCGCTGCGCTTGTTCCACAAAAGCCCCGCCGCGCCGATGCGGCGCTCCAGCAGGAAATCCCGGTGGCCGTTTTCATCGGGATGGGGATCGGGAGCGGTGCGGATGGCCTCCGGCAGACAGTTCTCGGTAAAATCGAAGGCCCGCCGCGCACCGTCCCGATGATGGACGCACAGCTCACCCCGGAAATAGAGGGTCTCCAGCGTGGCCCGGGACAGGCTGGTGCTGCTCCAGAACCAATCCACCTTGCCCATATCCGGCAGATCGTCGGTAAAGGCCGGGCCGTGAGCGCGCAAAAAGGCGCGGATCTGGGGCGCGGCGGCGTCCACCTCCGCCCGGCTGCGGTGATCCATTTCAGAAAACCATGCGCGGGTACGGCCAAAGCAGGGCCAATCCTCCACGGACAGGATGCACAGGTTCTTGTCAAAACAATCCACCAATTGCCGGGTTTTATAAAGGGCTTCCTCCAGCATGGAGGGCTGATAATCCGCCACCCGGCTCAGGTAGGTCAATTCCGGGCTGCGGCCGCACACGTCCACGGGATCGTACTGCACGCAGCCTGCGTCCCGGGTGAATGCTGTCACGCCTGCCACACCCTGATAGCGGTATTCCCCCAGCAAACCCTGACGGCGCAGGATGAACCGGCGGGCCTGGGGCAGAGATACGGTCTTTACTGCCATTCCATCACCTCGTAGGGCCGGGCTTCCCCAAAGCCCAGGCGTTTGGCCAGGCGCAGGCTGGCTTCATTGGCGGCGTCCCAATGGACCCGCAGGCCCTTTTTCATGCATGTCAGCACCAGCGCCGCGCCGCAGGCGGTGGCCAGACCCCGACGGCGATACTCCGGCAGGGTGTCGATCTCCACCTCGATGCCCCGGCTGTCCCAGGCATAGGCGGAGGCTCCGGCCACGGGATGACCGTCATGGACGGCCAGGATGCCCGCGCCGTGGGCGTTGAAATCATCCATATCGGAAAACGCGCTGCACAGATCGCAAAGCTCGCCGATCTGCCGGCATTGGGCAAACAGGCTTTCGTTCATGGCAGCCAGCGTGATGCCCGCGGGCAGCGTGGCGGCATATTTTTGCAGCCGCTCCACATTCCAGACGGGTTCGTTTTCAAAGGCATAGCGCGTGGAAGGACGGGCGGAGCGGAAGCCTGCCGCCAGGCGGAGCCAGTCCGCCGGACCGCTGAGGATCAGATAGCCCGGTTTGTGGTCGTTCAGCCATTCCAAGGCTTCCTCAGCAGGCCTACCGGCCAGGAAAGCGAAATCCCCGGTCAGCAGCAGTCCCCAGCCCTCCCCCAGCACACCCCGGCCCATATGGCCCTCCAGGCAGGCGGAGATCAGCGTGTCCCGGGCATCGGGAAAGTAGGCCCGCAGCGGCCCGCGATCCAGAAGCTCAGTCATTGTCGATCTGCACCCGCTCTCTGCCCAGTGTGCCGATGAGCAGGTCTTCGTCGTGGGCCTGCTGCTCGCGGATGGTCTTTTCCCGCTTGCCCTCGCCCTCCAGCAGCGCTTCAAAGTGGACGGCAGCCCCGCCTTCCTCGGTGAGCAGGCGCTCCATCACGGCTTTGCGCTCCGGCATATTGACGAAATCCCGGCTCATGGCGTTTTCCCGGGAAAAGACCACGTGATAGGTGTTTTCCGCAAAGCCGCCGAATTTGCCCTGGTTGATCATGGCGTAGGCGGCCACGGCCTCCTTGGCCAGGCGCTTGAGCGCGGCGTTCCATACGTCCGCGGGCTTGCGGCCGCCGGGCGCGGCGTCCTCGGGCACGATAGCGGGAGCCGCAGCCACGGGCGCGGTCTTTTTGACCGGCGCAGGAGCGGGCGCGGCGGGCTGGGCGCTGACGGCGACGCCGTTTTGCTTGATCAGAGCCAATTGGTGGGTCAGATCCTCCACCTGAGCGGACAGGCTCTCGATGTCGGCCCCGTCCGCCACCCGGCAGGCCCGCAGCGCAAAGAGCTCCAGCACGGCCCGGGGCGAGGATGCGTAGCGGGTGTCGCTTTCGGATTTCATGGCCAATTCCAGCATGCGCAGCAGGCGCGGCAGAGAGATCTGGCTGGCCTGCTCCTCGTAGCGCTGGGCGTTGGCGCCGGTCATCTCCCCGGCGGCCTTGGCCCCCAATTTGAAGGCGGCCACCTGGCGCACGTGGGCGGCGAAATCCCGCAGGAACACCTGCACGTCCCGTCCGGTGCGCATGAGGTCGTCGATGAGGTTCAGCGCCCGGGTGCCATCGGCGTCGGCAATGGCAGCGGCGAAATCAAACAGGAAATCGCTGTCCGCCGCGCCCAATGCCTCCCGCACCACCCGTTCGGTGAGCTTCTCCCCCGAGCCCAGGCACATATCCAGCAGGCTCCAGGCGTCGCGCATGGCGCCGTCGGCGGACCGGGCGATGAGCTGCAAAGCGGCGGGCTCGGCGTCCTTGAGTTCGGGCATGGCGGAGGTCATGCGGCTGATCATCTGCTCCTCCGTCAGACGGCCGAAATCAAAGCGCTGGCAGCGGCTGAGAATGGTGCTGGGGATCTTCTGGGGCTCGGTGGTGGCCAGGATGAACACCATATAGGAGGGAGGCTCCTCCAGGGTTTTGAGCAGGGCGTTGAAGGCGGCGTTGGAGAGCATGTGGACTTCGTCGATGATATAGACCTTGTACTTGCTGAACTGGGGCGGATAATCCACCTTTTCCAGGAGATCACGTATTTCCTCCACCCGGCTGTTGCTGGCGGCGTCCATCTCGAACACGTCCAGGGAAGCATCGTCCATCAGGGCGCGGCAGCTTGGGCACTCCATGCAGGGATCGCCGTCCACGGGATGCTCGCAGTTGATGGCCCGTGCCATGATTTTGGCGGCGCTGGTTTTGCCGGTGCCGTGACTGCCGCAGAAAAGATAGGCATGGGCAATGCGCCCGGAGGCCACCTGATGCCGCAGCGTGCGGATCACGGCCTCCTGACCCACCATCTCCGAGAACGTCCGGGAACGCCATTTGCGATACAAAGCCTGATACATGCCCTCGCCTGCCTTCAAAAAAACTTTTTTATCATTATAGCATATTCCCGCGCGCCGCGCAATTTTTGCTTTTATTCTTGTCTGAAATATGCTATACTTGAGGTAAAAATACAAGGAGGCTGTGATTTTTATGCAATATGTGCCTTTTGGTTCCCTGGGTTTTGATATTTCCCGTTTGGGCTTTGGCTGCATGCGTCTGCC
>CACWUV010000138.1 GCA_902764185.1 uncultured Eubacteriales bacterium | reverse complement strand
TTCAAAGAGGGAGACTTTCAATCCCGATTTGATGCGCATAACTGAACAAAATTTTCAACAGACAGCCTAAAACTATTGACTTTTTATAGGAGTTTCTATGCGTACATACGTACAGATCAAGCCCGAGGATAACGTGGCCGTCGCCGTGCATGAATTGCCCAAGGGCACCGAGATCATGCCCGGCGTGGTGACGCTTTCCGACATTCCTCAGGCCCATAAGATCGCCTTGACGGACATCCCCAAGGACGGCGAGATCATCCGCTATGGCGTGGTGCTGGGCTATGCGCTGGACCCCATCTCCAAGGGCCAGTGGATCAACGAGCACATGCTGCGCCTGCCCACCCCGCCTTCCCTGGACGATATGCCCTATGGCACCAACATCCGCACCGATCTGCCCGAGCCCCCGGTGAAAACCTGGTGGGGCTACCGCAACCCCGAGGGCGGCCCGGCGGGCACCCGCAATTTCCTGGGCATCCAGACCACCGTGCAGTGCGTGGAAGGCACCCTGAATGTGGCCATCGACCGCATCCGCAAGGAACTTTTGCCCAAGTATCCCAACGTGGACGACGTGGTGCCCATCAATCACGCCTATGGCTGCGGCGTGGCCATCAACGCCCCCGAGGCCAAGCTGCCCATCCGCGCCCTGCGCAATATCTGCCATCATCCCAACTTCGGCGGTCAGCTGATGGTGGTGTCCCTGGGCTGCGAAAAGCTGACGGCGGATATGCTGGTGGGCCCCGAGAACAACACCCCGGAAAACGTGGTGGTTTTGCAGGAGTGCCACGGCTTTGAGGGCTGCATGCAGGCCATTTTGTCCATGGCCGAAAAGAAACTGAAAATACTGAATGAAAGAAAGCGCGAGGAGCTGCCGCTCTCCGATCTGCTCATCGGCATGCAGTGCGGCGGCAGCGACGCTTTCTCCGGCGTGTCCGCCAACCCCAGCGCGGGCTACGCGGCGGATATGATCGTCAAGGGCGGCGGCACCGTGCTGTTCAGCGAGGTCACCGAGGTCCGCGACGGCGTGCATTTTATCGCGGCGCGCTGCGTATCCGCCCAGGTGCGCGACAAGCTGGCGGCGGAAATGCGCTGGTATGACAATTATCTGTCCGAGGCCAACGTGGACCGCAGCGCCAATCCCACCCCCGGCAACAAAAAGGGCGGCCTTAGCAACATCGTGGAAAAGGCCATGGGCTCCATCGCCAAGTCCGGCACCTCGCCCATCGTGGAGGTGCTCTCTCCCGCCGAGCGGCCCACCAAGCACGGCGAGATCTTCGCCGCCACCCCCGCCAGCGACATCGTGTGCGGTCCCTGCCAGATGGCCAGCGGTATCGGCCTGCAGGTGTTCATGACCGGCCGCGGCACCCCCTATAACCTGGCCGCCGTGCCCGTCATCAAGGTGTGCAGCCGCAACGAGCTCAAGGACCAGTGGCCCGACATCATCGACATCAGCGCCGGCGCCGTGGCCACGGGCGAAAAGACCATCGCCGAGGTGGGCACCGAGATCTTCAACAAGATCATCGCCTGCGCCAGCGGCCAGGACAAGCCCTTTGCCGAAAAATACGGCATGCACAACTATCTGTGCATTTTCAACCCCGCGCCCATCACCTGATCAATCAACCTGTGTTAGGAGGGGATTCCATTGGCACTTCGTATCACCAATGAGGCCAACCGCTGCCTGCAATGCAAAAAACCGCTTTGCCAGCAGGGGTGTCCTGCCCATACGCCCATTCCCCAGATCATCGCCCTGTTCAAGGAAAACCAGCTGATGGAGGCGGGGGAAAAGCTGTTTGAAAACAACCCCATGTCCGTGGTCTGCGCCATGGTGTGCGATCACATGGCCCAGTGCGCCGGTCATTGCGTCCTCAATCGCAAGGGCCAGCCCGTGCATTTCTATGAGATCGAACAGTTCATTTCCGACGCCTATCTGGACCGCATGAAGATCGAAAAGAAGCCCTATAACGGCAAAAACACCGCCGTCATCGGCAGCGGTCCCGCGGGTCTCACCGCGGCCATCATTCTGGCCAAGGCGGGCTACGGCGTCACCATCTTTGAGGAAAAGGACCGCATCGGCGGCATGCTGCAATACGGCATCCCCGATTTCCGCCTGCCCAAAACCATCCTGGATCGCTATAAGGCGCGCCTGCTGGAGCTGGGCGTCCGCATCCGTCCCCATGTGGTCATGGGCGGCGACCTGATGATCGACAATCTGTTCCGGGACGGCTATAAGAGCGTGTTCATCGGCACCGGCGTGTGGCGGCCCTCCAGCCTGGGCATCGAGGGCGAAACCCTGGCCAACGTGCACTTTGGCATCAGCTATCTGGCCCGGCCCATCTCCTACACCGTGGGCGAAACCGTGGCTGTCATCGGCATGGGCAACGTGGCCATGGACGTGGCCCGCACCGCCTTCCGCCATGGCGCGCGGCGGGTGATGCTGTTCCAGCGCGGCTCGAAGCCCGCCGCCAGCGATCACGAGATGGAGTACGCCCAGCTGGACGGCGCGGAGTTCTTCCCTGGCAAATCCATCCAGCGCATCACCCCCGAAGGCCCGGTGTTCAAAAATACCGTGCTCAACGACCAGGGCCGGCCCGTGGGCGTTACAGGGGAGGAGGAGCTGGTGCCCGCCGATACCACCATCATCGCCATCAACCAGCGGCCCAAGGACAAGCTGGTGAACACCACTCATGGCCTGGAGGCCAACGAGCGGGGCCTTTTGATCGTGGACGAGCACAACATGACCACCCGGCCCGGCGTGTTCGCCGCGGGCGACGTGGTGCACGGCAGTCTCACCGTGGTGCATGCCGTGGAGGAGGCCAAAAACGCCGCCGCCGGCATGATCGCCTACATGGAAGAAGAAAAATGAAAACGCTGATCGAGCTCTATGACGAGCGCCCCTTGGAAAACGTGCTGAGCACCGAGGTGTTCCGTCCCCAGCGCACCGTGTTCATCTGCCCGCCGGAGGTGGCGGCGGATCAGCAGCTGCAAAATAAGCTGCGGGAGTATTTTCGCCATCGCGGCATCTGGCACGAGTGCGTCTTTCTGGGCGTCAGCCTGCTGGACGCGCAGGCGGTGGAAAAGAAACTGCGGGAGGTGGTGGACCGCTATCCCGACTGTGCCCTGGACATCGCCGGCGGCACGGATGCCACGCTCTTCGCCAGCGGCCTGCTCTGCAGCCAGCGGGATATCCCCGTGTTCACCTATTCCCGCAAGCGCAACACCTTTTTCAATATCCGGGGCGCGGATTTTGCCGACGATCTGCCTTGTCAGGTGAAGCTGTCCGTGGAGGACTGCTTTCTGATGGCGGGCGGCAGCATGCGCATGGGCCGGGTGGATAACGCGGTGCTCAGCCGCTATCTGTCCATCATAGAGCCCATGTTCGGCCTGTATTTGCGCCATCGCAGGGATTGGCCCAAAATCGTCACCTACATCCAGCGCCTTTCCCAGCAGGAAGACGGTCTGCGCGCCCAGGGCGGCTATATCGTCAAGGGCGAGCATGGAGGCCGCGTCTCCGCGCCGGAAGCCGCGCTGGAAGAGATGGCGAAGATCGGTCTCATAGCGGATCTCACCATGAATCCCGATCAGGGAGTGACCTTCACCTTTGCGGACAGTCAGGTCCGCGCCTGGCTGCGAGATGTGGGCAGCGCTTTGGAGCTCTATGTGTACAAGGCCTGCCTGGATCTGGGCGTGTTCGGCGACGTGCGCACCAGCGCCGTGGTGGATTGGCTGGGGGAGAAACCCGGCAAGAACAGCGTGACCAACGAATTGGATGTCATGGCCACATACGGCGTCAATCCCGTGTTCATCAGCTGCAAAACCTGCGACGTCAAAACCGAAGCGCTCAACGAGCTGGCCATCCTGCGGGATCGTTTTGGCGGCCAGATGGCCCGGGCCGCCATCGTCACGGCGGAGCGCGGCCGCAGTCCCATGCGCCACCGGGCCATGGAGCTGGGCATCGACGTCATCGACCTGGACGACCTGAACACCATGCAAGCGCTGCAAAAGCGCCTCAAAGCGCTGCTGCGGTAAAAATGAAAAATGACCCGCTGTCCAAGCCGGACAGCGGGCCAGACGATCAACAAACCCATTGTTGAATGCCTGGGATGCATGAAGGGGTCGCAGCCCCTTCATTTTTAATCCGCAGGCGGCGTGTACGTCGCCGAGGAGAAAATTCCCGAAGGCCCGCTTGCCCGGCCGAGAAGGAATTTTCATTCCGCTCAAATTTTCTGGCCGTGCGCTGTTAAGCGCACAAGAAAATTTGCATTCCGAAGAAAATGATCTTTCATTTTCTTCGGGGGCATCGACTTTGCCGATGCCCTGACCCGCTGTCCAAGCTGGACAGCGGGCCTTTTTTGCTTGTTGATAATTACACGCTGATGTCCCTGCGGCCGGTCAGCTTGAAGAACAGCAGCAGCGACAGCACGCTGGTGACGGTCAACACGGTGGAGTAGGCCGCGGCGTTGCCGAAGCAGTCGCGGATGACCTCGGTGTACACCGCCACGGTCAGGGTCTGGGTGCTGGCGCGGTACAGCATGATGGAGGAGGACAGCTCGCTGATCACCGTCACCCAACTCATGATGGCGCCGCTGATGACGCCGGGCATCATCATGGGCAGCATGATCTCACCAAAGGAGCGCACCTCGGACGCGCCCAGGGACACGGCGGCTTCCTCGATGGAGGGGCTGATCTGGCTGATGATGGCCGTGCTGGAGCGGATGGTGTAGGGCATGCGGCGCACGGTCAGGGATACGATGATGATGGCCGCTGTGCCCGTCAGGGCCAGGGGCGGCTTGGCGAAGGCGTACAGGAAGCAGATACCAAGCACCGAGCCGGGGATGATGTAGGGCAGCATGGTCAGGGTATCCACGGTGCTGGTGATGATGGACTTGCGCCGCACCGCCAGATAGGAGATCAGCACGCCCAGGAACACCACCAGCGCGATGGCCGCCAGGCCAAACAGATAGGTGTTGGGGATCACGCGGGGGTTTTTGGAAAAGATGGTTTCATAGTTGATCAGGCTGAACTGGTTGGTAAAGATACCGGGGGTGCTTTCCTTGAGGAAGGAGGTCACGATGACCGTGATCTGGGGCAGCAGGGCGATGAGCACCACCAGGTACACAAACAGATGGCACAGGATCCTGGCCCCCATCCGCTGAGGACGGGGCAGCATGGGCTTGAGGGCCGACATGGCGTAGCTGTGCTTGGCGGCGATCCAGCGCTGGAGGAAGAAGAACACCAGCGTGATGGCCATGATGATCACGCACAGGGCGGCGGCGAAGTAGCTGTCGTTGGTCACCTCGCCCATGAACTGGTTGTACAGCACCACCGGGAAGGTGCGGTAGCCTTCACCGATCAGCATAGGCGTGCCAAAGTCCGAGAACACGCGCATGAACACCAGCAGGCTCGACGCCAGCACCGTGGGCAGCACCAGGGGCAGGATGATGCCCGTCACCCGCTGGAAGTTGTTGGCGCCCAGGCTTTCGGCGGCCTCGTTCAAGGAGTTGTCCAGGTTTTGCAGCGCGCCGCTGACATACATGTACACCAGCGGGAAGGATTGCAGCGAGAACACCAGCACGATGCCGGCGAAGCCGTAAATGCCGTCAAAGCTGGCGCCGAACACGCTGTTGATGAAGCGGGTGAACAGGCCGTTGCGGCCCAGCAGCTGAATCCAGGCGTAAGCGCCGATGAAGGGCGGGGACAGATAGCTGACCACGATGCAGATGTTCAGCCATTTGCTGCCGATGATCTTGTACTGCCTGGTGATGTAGGCGATCAGCAGGCCCAGCGTGGCGCTGATCAGCGTGGACATGATGGTGACCTTAAAGGAGTTGAGCAGCGTGTTGGTGTAGTATTTGCGGGTGAAGAAGCGGGTGAAGTTCTCCAGGGTGAAGCTGTTGTCGGCGGGGTTCACCACGCTCTTATACAGGATCAGCACCAGGGGATACACCACAAAGATGATGAACATGGCCAATATGGCCAGGGCCAGGAAGGTCCATATGGGGGAATATCTGCGTTTTTTCATGGCGCTCACACTCCCTCGCGGATCAATGTGCTGCGCTTTTCGGCGTCAAATACGTTCACCTTGTCCGGCACGATCTGCAGTTTGACCGCCGTGCCGTCCGAAATGATGTCGGTCAGGTCGCTGTTTTCCACCACCTCGATCTCCTTGCCGTTTTGCAGGGACATGAAGTAGTGCTGGGTCATGCCCAGAAACACGCTGCTGTTTACCGTGGCGGGGATGCCGGGCGCGTCGTCCTTGTGGATGACGAATTCCTCGGGGCGCACGGCCACGTGCACCTTGCCTTTCACCCCCGGCGTCAGCGTGCGCAGCGGCACCCGATAGCCGCAGCCAAAGTCCAGGGTGTCGTCGGCGCAGTCGGCTTCCAGCAGGTTGCTAAGACCGATAAACGTGGAAACGAATTCGTTGGCCGGCCGCTGGTAGATGTATTTGGGCGTGCCGATCTGCTGGATCACGCCGTCGTGCATCACCGCGATGCGGTCGGAGATGGCCAGGGCTTCTTCCTGGTCGTGGGTCACATACACCGTGGTGATGCCGATCTGGCGCTGGATCTGCTTGATCACGTTGCGCATCTCCACCCGCAGCTTGGCGTCCAGGTTGCTTAGCGGCTCGTCCATCAGCAGCACCTCGGGCTCAATGACGATGGCGCGGGCCAGAGCCACCCGCTGCTGCTGGCCGCCGGACAGCTGGGTGGGCATGCGGTTGGCATAT
>CACWUV010000137.1 GCA_902764185.1 uncultured Eubacteriales bacterium | reverse complement strand
CGGCTTTCCTGGCCTCCGAGGGCGTGAAGAATTACAAAAAAAGCTACACCTGGCTGCTGATGGGCCTGGGCGCCATCCAGGTGGCCCGCATCTTCATCATTCCCGTGCAGGCCCATGCCACCTCCATCACCATCCGCAAGGTCACCTATCAGGTGATGGAAAACGGGCAGTTCATCCGCGTGGTGCTCTATCTGGCGCTGTCTGCGCTGTGCCTGTTTGCCGCCGCGGTGATCAACCTGCAAAAGAGCAACGCCTTGGCGTCGCATATTGCCTCTCTCGAAGGGCAAAAGGCGTAAGGAGGGGATCATATGGCAGAACTGAGCTTACAGCACATCGACAAAATATATGACAATAACGTCCAGGCGGTGTTCGACTTCAACATGGACGTCAAGGACGGCGAACTGATCGTCCTGGTGGGTCCTTCCGGCTGCGGCAAATCCACCACCCTGCGCATGGTGGCAGGTCTTGAGGATATTTCCAACGGCAAACTGTTCCTGGATGGCAGGGACATCACCCAGACCCCAGCCAAGGACCGCGATATGGCCATGGTGTTCCAGAATTACGCCCTTTACGGCCATATGACCATCTATGAAAACATGGCTTTCTCCCTGACATTGCGCAAGGAGAATCCCAACGTGATCCATAAGAAGGTGCTGGCCGCGGCGGAGATCCTGGGCCTCACCAGCCAGCTGAACAAAAAGCCGGCGCAGCTGTCCGGCGGTCAGCGTCAGCGCGTGGCCATGGGCCGCTCCATCGTGCGCAATCCCAAGGTCTTCCTGTTTGACGAGCCTCTGTCCAACCTGGACGCCAAGCTGCGCGGCGCCACCCGCCGGGAGATTCTGCTCCTGCATAAGCGCCTGGGCGCCACCATGCTCTATGTGACCCATGACCAGACCGAAGCGCTGACCCTGGCGGACCGCATCGTGTGCATGTCCATGGGCCATGTGCAGCAGATCGGCACGCCGCTGGAGCTCTACGACAGCCCCGCCAATCTGTTCGTCGCCGGCTTCATCGGCCTGCCGCCCATGAACTTCTACGATGTGAAGTTTGAAAACGGCAGCCTCCACGGCAAGGGCTTCGATGTAGAGCTGACCGACGCCGAAAAGGATACCCTATCCGCCTACAACGGCAAGGAAATCACCCTGGGCGTCCGCCCCGAGGACATCGCCGAAGGCGGCAGCCTGCCCGTCAAGGTGTTCTCCAATGAAAATCTGGGCATGAACACCCTGGTGCACGGCCACATGGGGGATAACAACCGCATCTCCGCCAAGCTGCGCGGCTGGACCAATTACAAAAACGGCGATATCGTCAACGTCACCTTCAAGCGCAAGCATTTCTTCGATAAAGACACCACCAATGCGATCCGAAAGGAGGCACGGTGAAAATGGCCAAGCAGCAACCCTCTGGCTTCAAGGAATTCCTTCGTAAGCGCGTCGTCGCGCTCAAGCGCAAGCCCCAGACCATCGCTCTGCTGGTGCTGGCCTTCGCCTTCATCTTCTATTCCCTCAATCTGACCCAGTTCTCCAACACCACCGCCCGCATCAACCGCGCGGGTATGGGTTTGTGCGAGTTTGCCACCATGCTCTTCTCCATCCTGTCCATGGTGTGCTTCCTCAACGCGTTCCCGCATCGGCAGAAGGTCAAGGTGCCCATGCTGGCGCTGCTCTTCGTCATGATCGCCATCGTGCTGTACAGCGGCATCCACTATGAAGCCAAAATCAACGAGTACCTGGCCGAGGGCAACGCCACCTTTGCCTATATCACCCGGGCCAGGAGCATCCTGCATGTGCATCGCTGGATTCTGGCTGCCGCTGCTGCTCTGACGGCGCTGCTGCCCGTCTATGCGCCTCTGCTGCGCAAGATCAACACCAACATCGAAATCGAAGGCAACAAGAACATGGGCGCCATCGATATTACCGGTGAGGATGCCTGACGGCAAAGATGGCGAAAAGGAAACGACAGCCTGAAAAAGAGGCGGAAAAGACAATGTCTGAGTATTACCGCCTCAATACCCAGGCGGTGGAAGATCTGGTCACGGCGGATGAGAGCAATTCGCCGCCCGTATCCGCGGCGGAATTGCGCAAATATCGCTCCGGTCCGCGGGTGACGATGGCGGATTGGGCTAAAGCGCTTCTGATCAAGTGCTGGTTTGCGGGCGCGGTTTGCTTCTTTTTCCTGTGGGGATTGGGCATCTACGTAACAGATTACTGGGACCAGCTGCTGATATTGGGCGTGGCCCTGGGCATCGTGACGGACCTGTTGACCAACAATCTCTTCCGCTTCTATGCCAAGACCCCCGGAGCCAATGACCGCTGGATGATGTTTCCCCAAAAGAAATTCATCGCCCTGTTCCTCAATGTGCTCTATGCCTTCCTGGTGCTGGCCTGCGTGGTGATGACCTATCAGGCGGTGAACGCCTTGCTGGTGGCCATCACCGGCGCGCGGGATACCGTGCCCCTGGGCGTGGGTCCCATCCTGTTCGGCGTGTTCGTCACGGCCTGGGATCAGCTGTTCATCACAATGAAGCGCATGCTGATCAAGATCTTCCGGGATGCCCGGAAAAGGGGATAACGATGTACGAAGCCATTGATCGCTATGTGCTCAGCCTCATTGAGCGCTCCACGCCGGAATGCACGGTGTGGAATATCGAGCGCGTGCGGGCGGGCAAGCCGTCCAACTGGAATTACATTGACGGCTGCATGATCACCGCCCTGCTCTCTATGGCAGAGATCACGGGCGATCAGCGGTATTTTGACTTTGCGGAAAGCGTGATCGACTTTTTTGTGGAAGAGGACGGCCACATCAAGACCTATTCTCCCGAAAAGCGCACGCTGGACGACATCAACGAAGGCCGCGTGCTCTTTGCCCTTTATGAAAAGACAGGTAAGGAGAAATACCGCAAGGCAGCCCAGTATCTGCACGACTGCCTGATGGAGCAGCCCCGCACCTTCGAGGGCAGCTTCTGGCATAAGCAGATCTATCCCAACCAGGTGTGGCTGGACGGTCTTTATATGGCCCAGCCCTTTGAGGCGCTCTATCAGCGGCATCTGGGCAAAGGGGATTACAGCGACGTGGTGCGCCAGTTCGAGACGGTGCACGCCCGCATGCGGGATGGCAAAACCGGCCTTTACTATCATGGCTATGACGCCAGCCGCCGGGCTTTCTGGGCCGATCCCGAGACGGGCTTGTCCCAGTCCTTCTGGCTCCGGGCCATCGGCTGGTTTTCCGTGGCTTTGGCCGATCTGCTGGAGATCCTGCCTGCCGGCGGGGATCACGACAGGCTGGCCCTTATCTTCCGTCAGCTCATGGCGGATGTATCCGCCTTTGCCGATCCTCAAACCGGCATGTATTGGCAGGTGGTGGATCAGCCGGGCCGGGAAGGCAACTATCTGGAGAGCAGCGGCAGCAGCATGATCGCCTATGCCATGCTCAAGGGTGCGCGCCTGGGTGAATTGCCCAAAGAATATGCCGCGAAAGGCGAAAAAACCTTCCACGGCATCCTGGAAACGAAGCTGTCTATGGAAAATGATCAGATCGACCTGGACGGCATCTGCCTGGTGGCCGGTCTGGGGCCGGAGGACAACAGGCGTCGGGACGGCACCTATGCCTATTATATCTCGGAGCCGGTGGTGCGCAACGACGCCAAGGGTGTCGCGCCCTTCCTGCTGTGCTATACCGAGATCAAACGTCTTCCAGCATCACTTTGATGCTCTCGGCGCTGGGCCGGTCGGAGAAAGGACCGCTTGGCCGCGTGCGGATATAGTAGCTGGGGGCCACGCCGTACTTTTTCTTGAACATCTTGGAAAAGTACAAGGGGTCCCGGAAGCCGCACATCATGGCAATATCGGCGATGCTGTTGCCGCTGTTGTCGATGCTCACCAGGATCTCCGCCGCGATTTGCAGCCGCTTGTCGATCAGATATTTGTGGGGCGTCACGCCCAGCTCCTTCTGAAACAGCTTGCGCAGATAATCGTAGCTGAAAGGCAGGGAACGCAGGAAGGTGTCCAGCTCGTAGTCGCAGTCGGCGTAATTGCTGATGATGTCGTGCTCGATCTTCTCCACCACTGCGGATCGGGGCTGCACCGCCTGATAGGCCACCAGATAACAGGTGATCAGGTCGCCGTAGGAGGACAGCAGCGCGGTGCGCTCCTTCTGGTTGGAGTAAAAGTGGTAGAACGCCGCGTTGAAAGCGTCCAGAAGAAAGTGATTGCTGTCGTCGGCGATCTGCGTGGGCCGCTTGAGGGAAAGCGTGGGGGTAAGCATGTTGATGTGGATGTTCTTGAATCCCGTCTCGCTGGCATTGGCATGGGGGATCAGGGGCGGAATGATCACCACGTCCCCTTCCCGGTAGTCGATGGTGTGGTCGTCAAAAACAAAGGTGCCTGCGCCATAGGTGCAGTACACAAACTCCCAGCTCTCGTGAAAGTGACGCGATACGGTGTGCATCAGCGAATGTCGGCCCACGTATATGATGTCATTCATGCGAACAGGCTCCTTTCTCTGGTGTGCTTCTATTATAACAGATTACATCCATTTTGTCCATGTTTTTATCCGGATCAGTCCGATTCGATAAAAGAACTGTCAAGGAGGCAAGATTATGGCGTACATCACGCTGAAAAACATCAACAAAATCTATCCCAATGGATTCCATGCGGTGCATAACTTCAACCTGGAAATTGAAAAGGGAGAATTTGTTGTATTCGTCGGCCCCTCCGGCTGCGGAAAATCCACCACCCTGCGCATGATCGCGGGCCTGGAGGATATCTCCAGCGGTGAATTCATCCTGGATGGCAAGCGCGCCAACGAGCTGGGTCCCCGGGAACGGGAGATCGCCATGGTGTTCCAGAGCTACGCGCTGTATCCGCAGATGACGGTGTATGACAATATCGCCTTCGGCCTCACCCTGCAGGGTGTGGATGAGGACGTGATCGAGGAGCGGGTCAAGAATACCGCCCGCATCCTGGGCCTGACGGACTATCTGGATCGTCTGCCCCGCGCGCTGTCCGGCGGCCAGCGCCAGCGCGTGGCCATCGGCCGCGCCATCATCCGCAAGGTGGGCATCTTCCTGATGGACGAGCCCCTGTCCAACCTGGATGCCAAGCAGCGCGTCACCATGCGCTACGAGATCGCCCAGATTCACCAGGAGACCGGCGCCACCACCATCTACGTCACCCATGACCAGACCGAGGCCATGACCCTGGCGGACCGCATCGTGGTGATGAAGGATGGCTATGTGCAGCAGATCGGCACGCCCTATGAGCTGTATTTCAAGCCTGCCAATGTGTTCGTGGCCGGTTTCATCGGTGAGCCGCCCATGAACTTCCTGCGCGGCACCGTGCGCGGCGGCAAGCTGGCCTTTGGTGACACCCAGATGGATCTGAGCCAAAAGCTGCCCGACATCCAGCGCTATGAGGGCAAAGAGATCGTGTTCGGCTTCCGTCCCGAGGCCATCGTGCTGGGCGAGCAGGAGAATGCCTATCAGATTTCCTGCAAGGTGGAGCTGACCGAAATGCTGGGCGACAACACCAACGTGTATATCAACGCCGGCAAGGACCAGGCCATCCTCAAGGTGGACTCCCATGATACTCCCGAGGTGGACAGCCAGCTTACCTTCTCCATTCCCTATGAGAGCGTCTATCTGTTCGACGGCGAGACCGAGGAAGTCATCGCCTGACGAAAATGCATATTTTGACGGCTGCGAAGCATTTTCACAGCCGTTTCTTCTATGGAGGATATATGATCCGAAAGGCAACCAAGGCGGATGTATCCCGCATCGCGGAGATCCTGGTGTTTGTCAAGCGCGTCAAGTTCCGGCCCATTTTTCAGGATGACGATTATTCCTTCGGCAAATTGCAGGTGCTGCCGGTGGCCGAACAATACGGCAAACCGGACATGCTGGAGCACATCCTGGTCTACGACGACGGCGGCATCGTCAAAGGGCTGATCCGTATCGAAGGCAATGAAATCGTGGAGCTTTATGTGGACGTTTTCTTCTGGAATCAGGGCATCGGCTCTGCGTTGATCGAGCATGCCAAGGCCCATTATCCCGTCGCCTTCCTCTGGGCCATCGAGAAGAACACCGACGCCATCCGCTTCTATGAGCGCCATGGCTTTCATCTCACCGATACCAAGAAATTTGAAGAGGACACGACGGAATATCTGGTGATGCTGACCCGGGGAAAGCGGATGGAACTTGCCACCGAGCGCCTGGAGCTGAAACCGTTGGGAACGCAGTATCTGGATACGGTGAACGATTACGCGCTGAACGCGGACAACGCAAGGTATATGTGCTTTTTGCCCAATCGGGACAGCGCCGAGACCCTGGCCTTTTTGCAAAAGGTGGAGGAAGAATGGAATAAGGAAGATCCCGGCTTTTTTGAATTTGCCATTCTGTATCAGGGAAAGCATATCGGCGCGGCGAGCCTCTATTTTGAAAATGGATTTGGCGAACTGGGCTGGATCATCCAAAAGGATTATTGGGGCCATGGATTTGCGGCGGAAGCCGCACAGGCCGTTATCGCCCATTTTTCCGCGCACGGATGCCGCCATTTCATCGCCCATTGCGATACGCGTAATGCCGCCTCAGTCCGGGTGATGGAAAAGCTGGGCATGACCCGCACCGGTATCTTTGGCGGCAGAAAGAACCGAAACGCCGCCGAAGAGAGCCAGGAATACCAATATGAACTGATACTGTTTTCCGCATAAACTGTTGAATCTTCGGGCGCTTTTTCATACTGTTCCCTGATAAAAACAAGACATTAAAAACAGAAATTGGCAAGGGGAGACGTTAGGGCCTCCGCGTCCGGGGCCTTCCGGCCCGCTCTCGCTGAAAATGATCCACAGGATCATTTTCCGGGCGCTGCGAGCCCCTAAAACC
>CACWUV010000136.1 GCA_902764185.1 uncultured Eubacteriales bacterium | reverse complement strand
CTGCAATACATCGTCATCGACGAGATCCATACCTATCGCGGGGTCTTTGGCAGCAACCTGGCCAATGTGCTCCGCAGGCTCATGCGCCTGTGCGATTTTTACGGCAGCCATCCCCGGTTCATCCTGTGCAGCGCCACCATCGCAAATCCCAAGGAGCTGGCGGAAACGCTGATCGGCCGGCCCGTCACCGTCATTGACGATAACGGCGCGCCTCTGGGCGAGCGGCACGTGATCTTTTACAATCCGCCGGTGGTCAACGAGCAATTGGGCATCCGCAAAAGCGTGCTGAACGAGACCATGCGCGTGTCCCAAATGCTGCTGCAGAACCGCATTTCTTCCATTATATTTGCGCGCAGCCGAGTGCAGGTGGAGGTGCTCACCAAGCGCCTCAAGGACCTGGTGCGGGACCCCGTGGGCAACAGCGGCCGGGTCCGCGGCTATCGCAGCGGCTATCTGCCTTCCGAGCGCCGGGAGATCGAGCAGGGCCTGCGGGCAGGCAGCATCGACGCAGTGGTATCCACCAACGCGCTGGAATTGGGCATCGATATTGGCAGCCTCACCGCATGCGTGCTCTGCGGCTATCCCGGCACCATCGCCAGCACCTGGCAGCAGGCCGGGCGCGCGGGACGCAGAAAAGGCACCAGCTTGACCGTTTTGGTGGCGTCCAGCGCCGCCATCGATCAGTTCATCGTCACCCATCCCCAGTATTTCTTCAGCCAGTCCCCGGAAAACGCCTTGCTGAACCCGGATAACCTCTATGTGCTCCTCAGCCACTTCAAGTGCGCGGCCTATGAACTGCCTTTCAAGGATGGCGAAACCCTGGGCGGCGCGCCGGGCGCGGAGGAGATGCGGGAATTCCTGGAGGAAAGCGAGATCGTGCGCCATGTGGGGGACACCTGGCACTGGCAGGCGGAGGAATTCCCCGCCAGCGAAATCAGCCTGCGCACGGCCATGACGGAAAACTTTCTGATCAACGACATCACCGATCCCGCCCACGTGCGCATCATCGGAGAAATGGACCGTTTCACCGTGCCCATGCTGCTGCATGAGAACGCCATCTATCTCCACGAGGGTCAGCAATACCAGGTGGAAAAGCTGGATTGGGACGCCTGCAAGGCCTTTGTGCGCCGGGTGGAGGTGGATTATTACACCGACGCCGACCTCAACGTCAGCCTGTCCCTCCTGGATATCGCGGAGGAGCAGCAAAACGCCGCCTGGGGCGAGGTAAAGGTGACGGCCATCACCAAGCTGTTCAAAAAGATGAAGTTCGACACTGGCGAAAACTTGGGCTTCGGCCCGGTGATGCTCCCGGAAAGCGAAATGCACACCACCGCCGTGTGGTGGACGCTGAAGCCGGAGCACGCCGTGCTCTTTGACAAGGACACCCTGCAAAACGGCATGATGGGCATCGCAAACCTCCTGCGCATCGTGGCCCCCCTGTATCTCATGTGCTCGCCCCGGGATGTGGCGGTCAGCTATCAGGTCAAGTGCCCCTTCACCGATCTGCCCACCCTGATCCTCTATGACAACTGTCCCGGCGGCGTGGGCCTGGCGGAAAAGGCCTATAAAATGCGCGATACCCTGCTGCTCCACGCCCGCCTCATCGCCCAGGACTGCCATTGCGAACACGGCTGTCCCAGCTGCGTGGGCCCCGTGGGCGAGGTGGGGGAAAACGGCAAGGAAACCGCCATGAAGCTTATTGGACTGTTGACGGAAAATCGATAAAAAGGTAGAATGTGACAGGAGAATACTTTGGAGGCAAATAAGCAATGCAGCAGATTTTCAGCAATACAACATTAACAGTGAATCAGCTAATTGATAAAATCGACATGGGGGCGCTGGGGTTACCAGAATTACAGCGCCCGTTTATTTGGAAAGACTCCAAAGTTCGTGACCTGTTTGATTCTATGATGCGAGGGTATCCAATTGGATACTTGATGTTGTGGGAATGCCCTACGCTGTCTAAGAAGAAAACCATAGGCGTAGATGAACATAGTTACGATATGCCGAAAGAGGTTATTATAGATGGACAGCAGCGGTTGACATCGCTTTATGCGGTAATGAAGGGCAAAAAAGTTATTAACTCCAACTTTGATGAAAAGGCGATTATTATTTCTTATTGTCCCCTGGAAGATAAATTTGAGGTTGGATATACTGCTACAAAAAAAGATCCCGAATGGATTTATAACATCAGTGACCTTTTCACAACGAATAACATGTTTAAATTTACGGGAGATTTTATTCAGCACTTACATGATTATCGTGCGGCAAAAGGGGAAGAGCTTACCGATGCAGAGCAAGCGGTGATCGCTGATCATATCAATGCAGTAGCTAATTTGAAAACACATACACTTCCTGTTTTTGATATTAAAGCAAATGCTGAAGAAGAAGATGTATCGGAGATTTTTGTTCGCGTAAACTCCGGCGGCGTTTCACTGAAACAGAATGATTTTATTCTAACATTACTTTCTCTGTATTGGGATGATGGACGACGAGAAATTGAACGATTCAGCAAAGAATCAACTTTCCCACAAAAAGGAAAAACAACTTCTTACAATCAGATAACAACGGTAAGTGCACAGGATATTATTCGCGTTGTTATGGCATATGGATTTGATAGGGCGAGGTTAAAATATGGCTATAAATTGCTTCGCGGCGCAGATTTTGACAAACGTGGGGCCGTGGACGAGGATCTTCGTATACAGCGATTTGAAATATTGAAAGAAAAACTGCCAGATGTGCTTAATGTTCATAGCTGGCACGAATTTCTTAAAGCGATTATGAATGCTGGCTATTTGTCGGGAGACCTTATCCTATCAGGCAACGCAATTTATTATAGTTATGCACTTTATTTGATTGCGAAGCACAGGTTTAATGCTTCATATAATGAGAATATGCATTTATTGTCGTTATGGTTTTATTATGCTTCACTGGTTTCTCTGTATACCGGTTCTTTTGAATCAACAGTCGAAAACCATCTAAACAGCATAAAAACTATGACCACACTGGAAGAATATAAGAGTTTTATTCTGTCTAGAGTTAATGAACGCTTGACCAATGATTACTTTGATATAACGCTTCTTGGTTCTGAGGGCTTGGCTGTATCCGGCAAGGGGAATAATGCCTGGAATGCTTATGTTGCAGCGCTGAATATAACGAATGCAAAGATTCTTTTTTCAAAAAGTAATCTGCTCGTGTCAAAACTGTTTGAGGTCGGTACAGATGGAAACAGAAAATCGCTTGAAAAGCATCATTTATTTCCAAAGGCATATCTAAAATCATTGGGCTATCCTGACTCCAAAATTAATCAAATGGCAAATTACGCCTTGATCGATTGGAAGGATAATATGGATATTCTGGATGAAGCACCTGCAAAATACTATCCAATTATCTGTGAAGGAAAAACCGCGGATGAGATTCAATGTATGGAAGCAGAAAATGCATTGCCACATGGTTGGGAAAATATGGCGTATGAAGATTTTCTTACAGAAAGAAGAAAACTAATGGCAGCCAGAATAAAAATGGCATTTGAGCAGCTAAGAAGAAACGTTATAGTATAAAGGAGAATTTTATGCCCAGTCTGGAAGCCTATTCCCGAAGTCTCAATTACAGCTATGCCCTGGGGCTCTTTCCGGCCTCGGAGCTCATGAAAAAGCGCCCGGAGCTGGCCCGGCGGCTGCTGGTGAGCACCAAGGCCGAGGGCAGCGAGGGTCTGGAAGCGCTGCGTGCTCTCTGTGCGGAGCACCGCGTACGGGAGGAGCACGCGGACAAGATCCTCAGCCGCGTTTCCGGCAAGGAAAACTGCTTTGCGGCCATCGTTTTTGATAAATTCCAGTCGGAGCTGAGCATGGACGGCAACCATTTGGTGCTCCATCATCCCAGCGACAAGGGCAATCTGGGCACCATGCTCCGCACGGCCCTGGGCTTTGGCTATCGGAATATCGCCGTCATTCGCCCCGGTGCGGACGCCTTTGATCCCCATGTGGTGCGAGCCAGCATGGGGGCCATTTTCGGCCTCAATCTTCGGTATTATGACGATTTTGACGCCTATCGGGCGGAATTTCCCGGCCATATGCTCTATCCCTTCATGCTGGATGCTTCAGTTCCCTTGGCCCAGGGCGTGGCAGGCAGGAAAGAGCCCTTCTCTCTGATCATGGGCAATGAGGGCAGCGGCCTGCCGCCGGAATTTGCCGCCTGCGGCCAGCCCGTGCGCATCCCCCATAGCAGCGAGATTGATTCCCTCAATCTGTCCGTGGCCGCGGCCATCGGCATGTACGCCTTTGCGCAAAAAGAATAAAGGAGAGACAAAAATGATACGAAAGCTGCTGATCGGTGCTCTGCTTCTGGCGCTCCTGTGCTCCACTGCTCTGGGAGAGGAGCACACGGTGCTCGATCCCCGCGTTCAGCCCGCGGTGGCCCTCAGCTTTGACGATGGCCCCTCGGAATACACCCAGCAGGTCATCGATCTGCTGGCGGAGAACGACTGCCGCGCCACCTTCTTCATGGTGGGCACCAACATGGACCTGCACCGGGATCTGGTGAAGGCCGTGTATGACAGCGGCAACGAGGTGGGTCTGCACACCTGGCGTCACAACGACCTGAACCAGATGAGTGCCGACGCCATTGTGCGCAATTTGCAGCTTTGCCAGAATATCGTCCTTGAACAGACCGGCACTACGGCCAAATGGCTGCGCCCGCCTTATGGCCGGGTGGGGCCCAGCGCCTATGGCGCATGCACGGCGCTGGAGATGTATATCGCCACCTGGACCATCGACAGCTGGGACTGGAAATACCAGAACGCCGAAAAGATCTATAACGAGGTCACTTCCCAGTTGGCCAACGGCGCCATCCTCCTGTTCCACGACACCCACGCCACCACCGTGGAAGCTTTGAGAACCATCCTGCCCGAGATCAAGGCCCAGGGCTACCAGGTGCTGACGGTGGACGAGCTCATGTCCTTCCGGGAATCCCTGCGCTCCGGCACCCATTATTATCATCTGGATCTGAACAAGCTTGCACCGCTTCAATAAAGTCAATATCGCGCACCGGTTTGTGTTGACTTACCGATATTTGACATGATAATATACAGCCGTAAGGAGCGAATAACACCCTTAATTCTTAAGTAAAAGTGGAGGTAACAACAATGGCTTATAAGATTAGCGATGAATGCATCATGTGCGGTGCCTGTGAAGGCGAATGCCCCGTTGGCGCTATCAGCGAAGGCGATGGCAAGTATGAAATCGATGCCGAAAAGTGCATCTCCTGCGGCGCTTGCGCCGGCACTTGCCCCGTGGGCGCTCCTGCTGAGGAGTAATTGACCGATTCCGCATCCAGACCCGGCAGCAATGCCGGGTTTTTGTTGTGCCGCAAAATGCCCGACGCTTGCCATTCCCTCAAAAAAATTGTATAATGAGGTTGCAATTTTGTACAAAAGGGATTGAGGTATGCGTTTCACTTTTTGTCCTCTGTTTTCCGGCTCCAGCGGCAACGCGCTGTTCATCGGCGGCGGCAGCACTCGCATCCTGATCGACGCCGGCCTGTCCGGGCGCGCGGTCACGGAGGCGCTCGGCAGCATCGGCGTGCTGCCCGAAACCCTGGACGGCATTCTGGTGACCCACGAGCACAGCGACCACGTGAAGGGTGTGGGCATCCTGAGCCGCAAATATCACCTGCCCATCTATGCCAACGCCCGCACCTGGGAGGGGATGGAGCGGCAAATTGGCACGGTGGCTCCGCAGCTGCGCCGGGAGTTTGAAAGCAACGAGAGCTTTTTTATCGGGGATTTTTCCGTTTATCCCTTCTCCATTCCTCATGACGCTGCCGATCCGGTGGGCTATCGCGTTTATTACGGCGCGCACAGCGTGGCCACCGCCACCGATATGGGCTATTACAGCCAAAAGGTGCATGCGGCCCTCAGCGGGGTGGATCTGCTGGTGCTGGAGAGCAATCACGATATCGACATGCTGCGCCACAACGAGCATTATTCCCAAACCCTCAAAAACCGCATCCTGGGCCGCAGCGGCCACCTGTGCAACGAGGCCTGCGGCGAAGCCCTGTGGCAACTGTATCAAACCGGCGTGCGCCATGCGGTGCTGGGCCATCTGAGCCATGAGAACAACACGCCGGAATTGGCCCTGCGCACCGTATGCGAATCCTTGCAGGCCCATGGGCTGGAGATCGGCAGGGATATCCGGGTGGATATGGCCTGGCGGGACCATGTGGGGGGCGTATATGAAATCGATTGACCGACGGGTGATCCTGTGCTGGCTGGCGGCTTTGGCGCTGGCAGCCCTGGGCTTTTTCGGCGGCAATTACTGGGCGCTGTTGCTGATCCGGGCAGAGAAGGGCACGTCCCTGGCCATCTATGGCGTCAACGCCGTGCAGCAGATTTTTCTGTTCGCCGCGCCCGCTCTGCTGATCCTGGCGGCGCGGCCTGCCCGGTTTGCGGCTTTCCGGCAAAGCCTGCGCCCTGTTTCCTTTGATTCCGTGGCCAGCGGCACGCTGCTTGCCGTCAGCGGCGCGGTGGTGGCCTCGCTGATCGCCTATTGGTGGGCCGTTTGGCTGCAAAAGGCCACCGGCTATACGGGCACCTCCGATCCGCTGCCCATCCCGCAGAACGCCCTGCAATGGGTCGCGGTCATGCTGGCGGTGGCGGTGATCCCCGCCCTGTGCGAGGAAGCCCTGTTCCGCGGACTGATACAGGGTGTGCTGAAAAGGCGGCTGGGCGGCAAGGGAATCCTGATCGCCGCCCTGATCTTCGCTGCTTTGCATTTTCGCTGGGAGGCCCTTCCCGCCCTGCTGGCGGTGGGGCTGGTGCTGGGCCTGACCTATGACCGCCGGGGCTTTTGGGCCAGCGTCCTGCTCCATGGTCTCTATAACGCCGTGGTGGTGGTCCTGTCCACGCTCGAGGCGACCTACA
>CACWUV010000135.1:4144-11067 GCA_902764185.1 uncultured Eubacteriales bacterium | reverse complement strand
TCTTGGTTTCCCGCACAGGTCAGACAGTTGCTTTCAAGCTTTGGAACTCGCCTGCTGCCTTGCGATTGGCAGATTCATTGCAGCCCCTTACGGGCGCACGCCATAGCCATGGTCCAGGCCAATGATAACGGGCTTTTCAGGGTTGTTAAAATCAATAATCATAAGGGTTTCCTCCTCTTTTTGTTTGTTGGGTTTTGTTATGCTTAGACTGGATCATCGTTGCTTTTCGCCGTGCCGGATATACCGGACATAAAACCGGCCAGATAGACGGGCAATACCTTATCCAACGCTTTTTCCACTTCGCTGACGATCTGCCGGATAAACCGTTCTTCCCGTTCTCTGGTTTCAAAATAGGGATCGTCCTGCAATTTGGCTTTTCTCTCGAAAAACTCCACCAGCGCCATTGCGATCACATTGCTGTAAGACTTGAATTGGCCTTTATCCATGGTTTGCATATACTCCCATGCCTTGCGGTGTGATTCTTTTCCCATGTTCAGCCGAAGATTGGTGCTGTGAATCTCATTCATGCGCAGGCTTCCTCCTTTCCGTCCCGTTTTTCAAATGACAGCTTGTTTTCCAGCATCCGCAGGATCATTTCCTGCCCGGTTTCTTTCGCCTGGGGATTACCAAAAGCGGAAACCCGAAAAATCACTTTGCCGATTTTTCGCTGATAAGGCGCGGCCATCGGCTCAGCCTGTTTGACTGCAATCTCATTCAAAAAAATACCCCCTTTCGCAGAATCTCTCGGAAGATCGGCACCGTTCCATGACGAATGGTGCTGCTTCTTCGCACAGTTGATTCTATCGAAAAAGGGAGGAAACCACATTGAGCGCAAATTGAGTGAAAATTGAAAAAAAGCAGACAGATACCGGATATTCGTGTATAATGGGGATGAACTGCCAAAGGAAGTAAAGAAGGGAAGCCATGGAACGCTGTGATTTTGCCTCCGTCGCCAAGATCATCCGCGATGATCTGCTGGACGGGAACTTCGATAATCAGACAGATTTTGCGGAAACGCTGTTTTCCAGTTATCTGGAGGAAAACGACGTGCTTTTTGACATGGGGCTTCTGAACAGGTGGCTCAATGGCCTGGCCCGGCTCAGTCCCGCCATCGGCCAGTTCTACCGGCGGGACGCGAAAAAACGGGAAGCGCTTGCGATCACGCTGGAGGACGCCATCATCCCTTCCCTGTCTGACAGCGCCATGGTGACCCAGAAGATCTATGAACTGCTGATCCATGACCCTTCCATCTCCGAAAGAAAGAAACAAGAACTGTGCCGCCGCTATCCCTGTAAAACGGACGCGGAGGAAGCCGCGTTTATGGCGGATGTACTGATATTTGGTATGAATCGCCCCTTTCAGGCGCATGATATTCGCAAACTAAATTCAGCCGCGACAACACTTTCGCCCATTGTCCGCGACTACATCTTAGGCAACGAGGTTCCCGCACCCTGCGCGCATTTCTGCGGCCGGGATCAGGAATTGAAGGAACTGCATGAAGCGCTGATCCGCCACCGTGTGCTTTTCCTGGAAGGCGTGGCGGGGATCGGAAAAAGCGAAATCACAAAAGCCTACGCCAGAGAACATAAAAAGGAATACACGAATATCATTTACATCATGTATTCCAGCGATTTGCGGCGGGATATTGCCGACATGTATTTCGCGGACGATCTTCCCTCCGATACGGATGAAGCGCGCTTCTTCCGGCATGACCGTTTTCTGCGAACACTGAAAGAAGATACCCTGCTGATTATCGACAACTTTGACGTGCGTTCCATCAAAGAACGGTTTTTGATTTTCCTTCAGCATTACCGCTGCCGGATCATCCTCACTACGCGGAACCACTGGCCGGGCCAGCGGAGCCTGCATGTGGACAGGATCGGTGACGACGAAGCGCTGTTTCAGCTGATGGTACGGTTCTATCCCGATGCGGTAAAGAAGCGGCCTTTCTTTCTCAAGCTGATGATGCTCCTGCAATACCATACGCTGATTATTGAACTGGCCGCCCGTTTGTTTGGCCGTGGCATGATGATACCGGAAGTTGCCGCTGCTTTGTTCTGCTTTCATGGTATGAAAATCGGATCAAAAGACAAAATACGGATCGTCAAAGACGGAAAAGCCCGAAAAGACACTTTTGAGGATCATATTCATGCTTTGTTCGGCCTATACAATCTTTCAGAAGTCCAGCAGGACATCCTTCGGTGCATGGTGCTGGTTCCGGCTGCGGGAATCCCCATGCGTCTGTTGGGATTCTGGATGGGTTTCAAAGACCTGAACGACGTGAATGATCTGATCGATTTGGGCCTGTTGAAGCAGTTGCCCGGTGGCAGAGTGGTGCTGCAAAACATGCTGTGTCCGGTATGCCGGGCTGAACTGGAGACCAGCGTTTCCCGGTGTCAGATGCTGTTGGAGCCGCTTAGGTTTACCTGCCAGCTTCATGGTGTGGACGTACCGGATTATAAGCTGATTTATCAGATCGTCGATTGTACGATGAAGTATGCGCAGAAGGATGATATGCTCTATTATCTGCTTCTCCTGGAGGATACTTTTCAATATCTGGAAAAATACCAGTATAAGACCGGTATGCAGAAAATCCTATATGAGTTGGAAGCACGAATAAAGCAAGGAACCGACAGAGACCGCGCCCTCCTTCTGGATTGCAAGGCGCAAATGACAGACGATCCGCAGGAAAGCATTAAACTGATGAAACAGGCGCTGACCATGCTGCCGGAAATAAACAAGGATAACGCCCTGTTGGCTTCCAACCTGAACGCCAATCTTGGCGGCACATATCGCATGCTGCACGAATATGCTCTGGCCAAGCAGCATATGGAGACCGCCATGCGGATTCTGGAACAATTTGGTCTGACGGGGTATCATGACAGCTATTCGCAAATCATCAATTATGCCATGCTTCTGGGCGATATGGGAGAGCCGGAGAAGGGATTGGCCGGGCTGGAAAAGGCGGAACAGCTCATTCGGGACGTGAACCCTCACTCCTACGATCACGGGATACTGCTGCAAGCGAGGGGAACGCTGCAATTGTCTATTGGTGATATGGTACACGCGCTTTCTAATCTACGGAATTCTCTTTACTGTTTCTCCAAGGCTTTTGAGGGAGACGAAACCCTGATCGCTGAAAAACGAAAAGAACTCGAAGATTTGCTGCAAATGATTGGTTTACCGCAGGATACCGCTCAAGAACTGCTGTCTGGTGAATAATCAGCTGATCGGAAAAAGAAAAGCGCCGTGCACGTTGGACAGAATTGTCCGATGTGTACGACGCTCTTTCAATGCTAAGCCTTTTTTTCTCAATTTGGGTTCAATTCCAGCTCAATGTGTTCATGCTTCTTTTCCGATAAACTGGAATCAGGCGGAATTGGTACTGGCTATGGAAAGCTGCTGGCCATTCCGCACTGAAAACAGAACAGCAGACCAAAAAAGAAGAAATAGGGCTCCAAAATAGAACGGATTAATTGATGAGGAAATTGGCCAAAGGACAATTATCCGTCCAGCCGGGCCGCCTATTGCGCGCACGGCTGGCATCATGATATAATGTTCCTGCGAACCATCTGGGTCTGTTGTTTGGAAAGGACGGAATATGGCGAAGTTAAAACAACAGATCAAAATCACCGCATTGTATTGCAGGCTGAGCCGAGATGACGAATACAGCGGCGACAGCGTTTCGATCCAGACGCAAAAAACGCTGCTGGGACAGTTTTCTAAGGAACGGGGATTCACAAACTGCGAATACTTCGTGGATGACGGGTACTCAGGGACGAACTACAACCGCCCGGATTTCCAGCGGATGCTGAATCTGGTGGAGGATGGACAGGTCGGGATCGTGATTGTCAAAGACCTTTCCCGGCTGGGCCGTGACTACCTGCAAACGGGATTCTACACGGAAGTCGTATTTCCCGAACACAACGTGCGCTTCATTGCCATCAACGACAATGTGGATTCGGCAATTGGAGACAACGAGTTTGCCCCCTTCAAAAATATCATCAACGAGTGGTACGCGCGTGACTCAAGCCGGAAAGTCCGGTCTGCCCTTCGAGCCAAGGCACGGAACGGGGAATACACCGGCAGCTATCCACCCTTTGGCTACTATAAAGACCCCGTGGACCGGCATCACCTGATCCCAAGCGACTACGCTCCCGTCGTAAAGCGGATGTTCCAAATGGCGTTGGAAGGACAAACCACCTACGCTATCGCCAGGCAACTGGAAAAGGAAGCGGTTCCTACACCGAGGGCTATGCTCTTGGAAGCGTATGGGAAATATGAGACTCCTGAACGTGCGAAATATCCCAGCAAATGGGATAAGAACACCGTTCGAGGCATTCTCCGCAATCCCATTTACTTAGGAAAGCTGGTCTGCCAGAAAACGCAGAAGAAGTCCTTCAAGGATAAGCACGTTGTGGCAAGGCCGGAAGAAGAATGGATCACAGTAGAGGGCACCCATGAAGCGCTGGTGGATCAGGCTACCTTCGATACTGTCCAACAGCGCATCCAGGTCAAGCAGCCTGCCCCTGCCGAAAATCCGGAGAATAAGCTCCGGGGCCTGATGTTCTGCAGCGGATGCAATACCCGCATGGCGTTTTCTGCCGCGTCTGGAAGGCAAACCTGCGGACGATACTGTTGCAGCAAACATCGGCGTTATGGCGGCAAAGAATGCTCCTCCCACTACATTACTGTGAAACAGATCAATGCTGTGCTTCTGGAGGACATTCAGCGTCACGCAAGCCTTGCGGCGGAAGATAAGGAAAAGTACATTGCTTATCTGACGCAGCTTTCTGAAAAGGAATGGATCGGCGAGAAAGCGTCCTATACGAAGGAAGCGGAGCAGTGCCAGCGGCGCATCTCCGAACTCGACATTCTGCTGAAACGGCTGTACGAGGATAACGTGTTCGGACGCATCTCCGACGAACGCTTTGCCAGTCTATCCGCTGATTACGAGGCTGAATCCCGGAAGCTGAAAGACAGGTACAATGAGATTCAATCCCTGCTTGCCAACTATGCCCGGCAAAGCCGTGGCGCAAAAGAATTTGCTGCCTTAGTAGAGCAGTACACGAACATCACCGAATTGACCGAAGAACTCCTGCATACGCTGATCGAAAAAATAGTCGTGCATGAGAAGGAAGTCATTGATGGTGAAACGGTGATGCGGATCGATATCTACTACCGCTTTATCGGCAAGGTTGGCAGCGAGGATGGAGAGACTTTGAAAGCTACGAAATCGCGCCGGGCCAGCATCCCGCTGGCTCCCGGCGCGTGAACAGAACGTGTGGTGCGCAATAAACATTACGCCCCATCGTTCTCCCCGTCAAATTTCTGTTTGTCAGCTTCCCCGCTGCGCCTTCCATTCCTTCAGCGCCGCCGTACCCTCCGGGGTGATGGGGCGAATCCAGCCGCCGCGGAACATATGCAGCTGCATGATCACATAGCGGATGGGCTCGTCGATATAGCAGGCGGCGAAGACCAGCAGGGTGGGCAGCTTCCAGCGGAAGCCCGCCAGCAGCACGCAGGGGATGACCATCAGCCACATGAACACGATCTCCAGCACCGTGCCGGTGATGGCGTCGCCCGCGGCCCGGAAGGTGTCGTTCTGCGTCCAGTTGCCCATGCGGATCAGGGCCGCCACCCCATAGATGCACACCATGCCGAAGGCCAGGCGGAAGCTCTCCCCCGACATGCCCATAAGGCGCAGGATGGGCGTATGCAGCAGCACCAGCAGGCCGCATACCATGCCGATGAAGCTCTGGCACAGGTACACCAGCCGCCAGGCCCGGGAATAGGCCGTGTCGATATGCCCCGCGCCCACCTGGGTGCCCACCAGCACGGAGGAGGCGTTGGAGAACCCGGCAAAGAAGCCGATCACCAGCCCTTCCAGGGTGCGGAACACCGCCAACGCCGCAATGGCTTCCTCCGGCTGACGGCCCAGCACCACGTTGATGACCATGTTGCCCAGGCCAATGAGCACCTCGTTCAAAATAATGGGCAGGCACTTTTTGAGGTATTGCCCCACAAAGGCCCGCGTCCAGCCAAAATGCCGCTTAAAGGCCAGCAGATACCGATGCCCGCTGCGCCTGGCCAGCAGGATCACCACCGCGATGCTCACCAATTGCGCAATCACCGTGGCCATCGCCGCGCCGCGGATGCCCAGGGCCGGCATGCCCAGATGGCCAAAGATCAGCACCCAGTTGAGGAACACGTTGGTGATCACCGCCGTGATGGAGCCATACAGCGGGATGCGCACCCGCTCGGTGCAGCGCAGCAGCGAGGCCATGGCCATGGAAAACACCGTCAGCGGATAGGAAAAGCCCACGACGCGCAGGTACTCCACGCCGATCTGCCGAATGGCTTCCTTGTCCGTATATAGCCGCATCACCAGTTCGGGAAACAGCACCGCCAGCATCCCAAACAGCAGCCCCACCGTCATCATGCAGGTCAGGGTCAGGCCGTAGGAGCGGTTGATGCCATCGTCGTCCCCGGCTCCGAAATACTGGGCAAAGAACAGCATGCCGCCGCCCACGAAGCCCCAGTAGCCGCTGAACATCAGCGAGGAAAACTGGGCGCACAGGCCCACCGCGCCCACCTCGGTCTGCCCCAGGGAGGCGATCATCATGGTGTCCACCATGGACCCCGTGGTGGTCAGCAGGTTCTGCAGCGCCACCGGAATGGCGATCACCGCGATTTTGCCAAAAAAATCCCGCCATGGAAATGCCTGTCTTTTCATGCCCACACTCCCGCGTGCTTTCGTCTGCCGCGCCATGGCGCGGTGTTTTTTTATTATATAAAATGCGCCCTGTTCCGTCAAATCTTTTCGGAGAAGGACGCGCTTTTCTTGCCTTGCCATTCCTTTTTGTTTCGGCTATAATGAAAAAAATAAATAAAAAAATGAAAGGTACGATTTCAATGGCCAA
>CACWUV010000135.1:0-4070 GCA_902764185.1 uncultured Eubacteriales bacterium | reverse complement strand
AAAAAAAAAAAAAAAAAAAAAAAATGAGAGGTACGATTTCAATGGCCAAGAAGAGGAAAAACAAAGTGTTCAAGATCATTCTGTGCGTGCTGGCGGCGCTGGTGCTGCTGGCGGGCGCGTACGTGGCCTATGTGTTCATCGCCTTCAACCGCCTGCCGGACAGCCTGCAATTGCCCGTCACCGACAGCGCCCAGGACGCCGCCCAGGTGAACACCCCCTACAAGCTGGTGTCCTTCAACACGGGCTTTGGCGCCTACGAGCCGGATTACGGCTTCTTCATGGACGGCGGCACCCAAAGCTGGGCCTGGAGCAAGGATCGGCTGCTGAAAAACCTCAGCAATATGTACGCCTGGCTGCAAGCCCAGGACGCCGATTTCTATCTTTTGCAGGAGGTGGACGAGAACGCCACCCGCACCTATCATGTGAACCAGCGCCAGATGGTGGAGGCGGCCTTCCCCGGCTATGACATCGTGTACGGCCAGAACTGGGACAGCCCCTTCCTGTTCTATCCCTTCACCCAGCCCCACGGCAAGACCCGCTGCGGCGTCATGACCCTGAGCCGCATGGACATCCAGCAGGCCCTGCGCCGCAGCCTGCCCATCGAGAACTCCGTAATGAAGCTGGTGGACCTGGACCGGTGCTACACCGTTTCCCGGGTGCCCGTGGCCGACGGCCATGAGCTGGTGTTGTTCAACACCCATCTGTCCGCCTATACCTCCGACGGCGCCATCGCCACGGAGCAGCTGCGCCTGCTGCTCAGCGACATGGCCAATGAATACAGCCTGGGCAATTACGCCGTGTGCGGCGGCGACTTCAACAAGGACCTGCTGGGGGATTCCAGCCAGTATTTCGGCATCCCCGGCGACGATTACACCTGGGCCCAGCCCATCCCCGCCTCCGCCTTTGAAAACCTGCCCCTCACCCTGGTGGCCAGCAGCAACGCCCCCAGCTGCCGCGTGGCCGAAGGACCCTATAATCCCCAGCAGTTCGTGCTCACCATCGACGGCTTCATCGTCTCCGACAATGTGCGCGTGGTCAACCATCAGGTGGCCGACACCGGCTTCGCCTATTCCGACCACAACCCCGTGGAGATGGTGTTTGAGCTGGCGGGGGAATAAGGGGGATTAAGGCGATAAAGAATTAGTGATTAATAATTAATAATTAATAATTAATAATGAATAATGAAAGTGATAGTTTTAGATCCTGCTGGTACCAGCAGGATCTTTTATAGACTATATCAAATTATTCATTATTAATTATTCATTCTTAATTTCCTTTGTCAACGCGCCCTCAATCTCCCTCCCCCGCCTCGTTCATCAGCGTGTGGGCCAAATGGCAGGTCCGGTACCTTTTGCTCAGGGCCTTCCAGGCCGTACTGGCCGCGTCGGCGCTGGAGAAAACGCCGAACACCGCGCTGCCGCTGCCGGTCATCTGGGCCACCCGGGCGCCCCGTTCCCGCAGGGCGATGATGGCGGCGCGGATCTCGGGCCGCAGGGGCACGGAGACCTCCTGCAGGGTGTTGCCCATGGCGGCGGCCAGGTGGGTCAGATCACCATTTTCCAGGGCGGCGGCCACCTGATCCGTATCGGGCCTGCGCAGGCTGCCGGCCTGGCCCAAGGCAGTGAACACCTGCTTGGTGGACAGTCCCCGGCAGGGCTGGATGATCACCAGCTGATAGATCCGATGAACGGGCAGGGGAGCGATGATCTCCCCGATCCCCCGCACCCGGCACAATCCGCCGTGCAGGCAATAGGGGATATCCGCGCCCAGCTCCAAGCCGATCCGGCAGAGGGTTTCCAAGGGATAACGCAGCTCCCATAATTGGTTCAGCGCCCGCAGCACCGCCGCGGCGTCGCTGCTGCCGCCCCCCAGGCCCGCGCCGGAAGGGATGCGCTTGTGCAGCCGGATGGCCGCGCCCGCCGTTATGCCCGCATGCGCCCGCAGGGCTTCCGCCGCCCGCAGCGCCAGGTTATCCCCGTTCACGGGCACCCGCACCGCGCCGTCGGCGGTCAGGCGCAGGCTCTCCGCGGGCTCAATGGTCAGCGTGTCGTGCAGGGAAACGCTCTGCATCACCATATCCAGCAGGTGATAGCCGTCCTCCCGCACCCCCACGGTGTCCAGCGACCAATTGATCTTGGCGTATGCGCGTATCTGCATTTCATTCCTCCGTATGCCCGTTTTCCAGGGTGAATTCAAAGGCCGCGCCCGGGCCCTCCGGCAGCAGCCGCAGGCTTTGGCCGTGCTTGTCCATGATGCGCTTGCTGATGGCCAGGCCCAGGCCGGTGCCCTTGCCCACGGTGTGGCTCTTGTCCGCCTTGTAGAAGCGGTCAAAGATGTAGGGCGCGTCCTCCGCCGACACCCCCGGCCCGTTGTCCCGCACGGTGACGCGGGTATTTTTGTCCTGCTGGGTGGTGATGGTGATACGGCCGCCCTCCGGCGTATATTTGATGGCGTTGGACACCAGGTTGATCAGCACCTGCTCGATCTGCTCCGCGTCCGCGTGCACGCTCATGGGCTCGTCCTCAAAGGACAAGCTCACGTCCATCTGCTTTTCGTCCAGGGCGGGCAGATTGGCAATGATCACCCGCCGGATCATCTCGTGGATGTCAAAATCGGAATAGGCCAGCTGCGTTTCGCTGTTTTCCATGCGGGACAGGTTCAGCAGGCTGCCCACCAGATGGCTCAGCCGCCGGGTCTCGTCCAGCACGGTCTGCATATACTGCCTGTGCTCGTCGGGGGGAATGGTGCCGTCCAGCATGCCGGTCAAAAAGCCCTGGATGCTGGTCATGGGCGATCGCAGCTCGTGGCTCACGTTGGCCACAAAATCCCGGCGGGTCTGCTCCAGCGTCTCCAGCTGTCCGGCCATCAGATTGAAGGCCGACGCCAGCTCCTGGGTCTCCATGCTGCCCGTCACAGGCACCCGGCGGTCAAATTTGCCCTGGGCAAAATCCCCGGCCATCTGGGCCATCACCCGCAGGGGCTTCACGATCTGCCGGGTGATGAAAAACACGCTGACGGCAGCCAGGGCAGCCACGGCCAGAGCGGTCAGGGCGATCTTGTAGGCCACGCCCTGATAGGTGGCGTACACAGTCTGGGCGGCGGTCTGGATATACACCGCGCCCACCACCACGTCGCCTGTGATCCAGGGCACGGCCACGGTGAACATGGGGCCCTGGCTGCCCTTCTCCAGCTGCACGATCTCCTGGCCCTTGAGCACCTCGGCCAGGGTGTCCACGATGCGCTGTTTGTCAAACTCGATGCCGCTTTCCTGCATCAAGGCCGGGCTCATATACACCGTGATCTGCCCGGTGCGGTTCACCACCACGCTGTAGGCGTTGAACTCGGCGTAAATGGTGTCCGCCTTCCAGTTGATGTAATTTTCGGTGATGCTGCTGTACCCGAAAGCGCTCAGGGCGCTGGAGCGCACCTGGCTGGCCAGGTAGGCGATTTCATAGGCCTGCACCTTCAATTCATCCATGCGCGAATCGATGTAATTGCTGCGGGACGTGACGTAAAACAGCGCCGAAATCCCGATGACAATGACAAGGATGGCGGCCATGATGACCGCCATCAAGCGCGAAAACATGCTGCGGAGCACTTATTTCACCTCAAATTTATAGCCTACGCTCCATACGGTGCGGATCTGCCAGCCCAGCTGCTCGCAGCCGGGCAGCTTTTCCCGCAGCCGCTTGATATGCACGTCCACCGTGCGGCTGTCGCCATAGAAATCAAAGCCCCACACCTGCTCCAGCAGCTGTTCCCGGGTGAACACCCGGTTCTGATGGGCGGCCAGGAAATAGAGCACCTCCAATTCCTTGGGGGGCATCTCCACCAGCTTGCCCTGATAATACACCTCGTATTTTTCCAGGCTCACCGTCAGCCCCGGGAAGGACAGCATATCCTGGCTTTCCCCCACCGGCGCGCTGCGGCGCAGCACCGCCTTGATTCGGGCCAGCAGCTCCTTGCCCTCAAAGGGCTTGGTCACATAGTCGTCCGCGCCCAGCTCCAGCCCCAGCACCTTGTCAAAGGTCTCGTCCTTGGCCGTCAGCATGATGATGGGGATCTGGCTG
>CACWUV010000134.1 GCA_902764185.1 uncultured Eubacteriales bacterium | reverse complement strand
GTGGTCACGGCGGCGCTGCTGATGTTCTTCTACGGCATGCTGCTGGGCGAAAAGAAGTGGTGGCGGCTGGCCATCATCGCCGTGGTGCTGGGCATCGTGCTGCACATCGCCTTTAGCGGTCTGCTGGGCGTTAACCTGCCCCGCGGCACCGTGCCCTTCCTGCGGTCGTTCTCCCTGTTCCTGGAAAATCTCGTCTAAGGAGGAAATAAGCCATGAGTTTAGGTCAAATGTTTGTTTCCGGCCTTAGCGCGGTCTGGGGCGGAGGCACCATGTTCCTGATGGTCATCGTGGCCATCGTTCTGGGCACCATCTTCGGCGCCCTGCCCGGCGTGTCGGCCACCATGGCCGTGGCTCTGGGCCTCACCTTCACCTACACCATGAGCCCCGTGGCAGCCATCGTGTTCCTAACGGCCATCTACTGCTCGTCCATCACCGGCGGCTCCATCACGGCCATCCTGTTCAAGATCCCCGGCGTGCCGTCGTCTGCGCCTACCACCTTTGACGGCTATCCCATGGCCCAGCGCGGCGAAGCGGGCAAGGCCCTGGGCGTGGCGCTGCTGGCCTCCGCCATCGGCGGCCTGTTCTCCGCTCTGGTCATGTTCCTGCTGAGCTCTCCCTTGAGCAAGGCGGCGCTGGCGTTCAGCAACGGCGACATGTTCGCCATCACCTTCCTGGGCCTCTCCATCCTGGTGGTGCTGGACACCGATCATATCCTGACCACCATCATCTCGGGCCTGCTGGGCCTGCTGCTGGCCTGCATCGGCCAGGACCCCATGGCGGGCGTGGCCCGTCTGACCTTCGGCCAGAACAACCTGCTCTCCGGCATGGAGATGATCCCCGTGCTGATCGGCCTGTTTGCCGTCACCGAGGTGCTCAAGCAGACCAACTCCAAGAAGCGCCTGTCCGCCGAGGATGGCGTGGGCGGCACCAAGGGCAAGGTGAGCACCAAGATGCCCACGATGAAGGAAATCTGGAGCATCAAATGGGTGATGCTGCGGTGCGCTGTGGTGGGCTGCGTGGTGGGTATTCTGCCCGGCGCTGGCGCGACCATCGCTTCCTTCATGTGCTACACCATGGAGAACAAGCTCTCCAAGCATCCTGAAAAGTTCGGCACCGGCATCATCGACGGCATTGCCGCCTCCGAAGCTGCCAACAACGCCGCCACCGGCGGCGCCATGGTGCCCCTGCTGTGCCTGGGCATCCCCGGCGGCAACGCCGCCGCCGTTATGGCCTCCGCGCTGGCCCTCAAGGGCGTGCAGATGGGTCCCCGCCTGCTGACCGTGCAGCCCGAGTTCCTGTCCGCCACCTTCATCACCATGATCGTCACCAACATCGTGATGGTTATCGTCGCCATCGGCATCGCCAAGGTGTTCGCGCAGATTCTGGCCGTGCCCTACTATTACCTGGGCCCCATCATCCTGCTGCTGGCCACCATCGGCTCCTTCTCCGAGGGCAACTTCGTGGGCGTGTCCGTCATGGTCATCGCGGGTATCCTGGGTATCGTTGTCAAGTATATGCACCTGAACAGCGCGGCCATCGTGCTGGGCCTAGTGCTGGGCGGCATGTGCGAGAAGTACTTCTCCCAGGCCTTCCAGAAGGCGCATATCGTCACCGCCGAAATGGGCTTTGGCGACTATGTGGCCAAGGTGTTCGGCGGCCTGTTCGGCACTCCCATCGGCGCCGTGGTTATGACTGCTTGCATCCTGCTGCTGCTGAGCCCCCTGTATATGCCTTTGATCAAGAAGGCCCGCGGCAAGAAAGCCTAATAAACCCAACGTCATGCGCCCCGTGGAGGCCGCGGCTTCCGCGGTTTCCCGGGGCGCAATTATTGAGATCGGAAACTCTGTTTTGCTCTGGCGTCAGGGGCAAAATTCAGTGCAATAGATATTCTTTATGAGGAGGAATACCCCATGATCATCGAAAAAAGCGCCGTGGCCGGCACGCTGGAATCCAGCGATGCCCAGGTGACGGTGGAGCCTGCCGAAAACGGCATTGAGCTGGAAATCTCCTCCAGCGTCATGAACCAGTATGGCCGCCAGATCAAGGCCACCGTGCTGGAAACCCTGGATCGGCTGGATGTCAAAAACGGCCGCGTCACCGTGGTGGACAAGGGCGCGCTGGACTGCACCCTCAAAGCCCGGGTGGAATGCGCCGTGTTCCGCTCCTGCGGTCAGAGCGATAAAAATATTCCTTGGGGAGGTGCCATCAAATGATTCCTCGTCCCAAGCCTGAACGGTTCCGCCTGCGCCGCACCATGATGTTCATGAACGCGCAGAAGCCGGGCCTGATCAAAGACGCCTACATCTACGGCGTGGACAGCATCATGCTGGACCTGGAGGACGCCGTGGCCGAAAATCAGAAGGACGCGGCCCGTTTCTCCCTCTATCACGCGCTCAAAACCATTGACTACGGCGACACCGAGGTCATCGTGCGCATCAACGGCCTGGATACTCCCCATTGGCAGGAGGATATCCGCGTGTGCGTGGCGGGCGGCGCCGACGGCATCCGCATCGCCAAGTGCGAAAGCGCCCAGGACGTGCTGACCGTGGAAAAGGCCGTGGAAGCGGCCGAAAAGGAATTTGGCGTGGAGGTGGGCCGCACCCTGCTGATGGCGGCCCTGGAAAGCCCCAAGGGTATCCTGAACGCCTATGAGATCTGCGCCGCCAGTCCCCGCATGTTTGGCGTGGCCATCAGCGGCGGCGACTTCCGCAAGTGCATGCAGACCAAGCCCACCGCCTCCGGCATTGACATGGTCACCGCCCGCGGCATGATGCTCATCGCCGCCCGCGCCGTCGGCATCCAGTGCTTCGACACCGTGTTCACCGACCTGGACGACATGGAAGGCTTCATCAACGAAACCAAGCAGAATAAGGAAATGGGCTTTGACGGCAAGAGCCTGATCAACCCCAAGCAGATCCGCCCGGTGCACGAGATCTTTGCCCCCACCGAAAAAGAAGTGATGCAGGCCGAACTGATGGTGCGCGCCTTCCGCGAGGCCGCCGCCCAGGGCATCGGCGTGTTTACCGTCAACGGAAAAATGGTCGATGTGGCCTTCATTCCCGGCGCCGAGCGCACGCTCAAGCTGGCCAAGGCCTGCGGCATGTATGAGGGGGATTTGGTATGAAAAACGCAGTAGGACGCGATATTCCGGAATTTCTGCTCAAGGATGGCCGCGAGGTCTACCAGGGCAAAAACTATATGGACGGCAAGTATCTGCAAAAGGCCGCCCCCCGCACCCGGCGCTATGAAAAACCCCAGGAGAGCAAGCTCGTGGACAGCATCGTGGACGCCTTAAAGCAGGTGGGCGCGAAAAGCGGCATGACCTTCTCCTTCCATCATCACCTGCGCAACGGCGACTTTGTGGTCAATATGGTCATGCAGGCCGCCATTGAGGAATTGGGGCTGGACAACATCACCATCGCCGCCACCTCCCTGGGCGAAGCTCACGATCCCGTGGCCCAGTATATCGAGGAGGGCAAAGTGGTGGGCATCCAGACCAGCGGCATCCGCGGCAAGATCGGCGAGGTGGTTTCCGCCGGCAAGCTCAAGACGCCCGCCATCATCCGCAGCCACGGCGGCCGTCCCCGCGCCATCGAGGCCGGCGAGGTGCATATCGACATCGCCGTGGTGGCGGCTCCCACCAGCGATTGCGTGGGCAACTGCCGCGGCATCGGCGGCAAGAGCAACTGCGGCTCCCTGGGCTATGCCATGACCGACGCCAAGTACGCCGATCACGTCATCGTGGTCACCGACTGCCTGGTGGACTTCCCCAATATGCCCGCCAGCGTGGAAGCCATCGACGTGGACGCCGTGGTGGTGGTGGACAGCATCGGCAATCCCAAGAAGATCGCCAGCGCCGCCGCCCGCATCAGCCAGAACCCCCGGGATCTGATGATGGCGGAGAACGTGGCCAAGGTCATCGCCTCCACTCCGTATTTTAAAGAGGGATTCAGCTTCCAGACCGGCGTGGGCGGACCTTCTCTGGCCGCCAACCTGTTCCTGGAAAAATATATGGACGAGCGCGGCATCAAGATGGGCTGGGCCATCGGCGGCATCTGCGGCCCCATGGTGGAAATGCTCAAAAAGGGCAAGGTGGGCAAGGTCATCGACGTGCAGGACTTCGACCTGGACGCCGTGAACAGCATCAACCAGACCCCCGGCCACTTTGAGATGAGCGCCAGCCAGTACGCCAACCCCGCCAACAAGGGCGCCTTTGTCAACAAGCTGGACTTCGTGGTGCTGGCGGCTCTGGAAATCGACACGGGCTTCAACGTCAACGTCCTCACCGGTTCCGACGGCGTGCTGCGCGGCGCGCCCGGCGGACATCCCGATACCGCCGCGGGCAGCAAGTGCTGCATCATTGTCACCCCGCTGGTGCGCGGACGCATGGCCACCGTGTGCAAGAACGTGGTCACCGTCACCACCCCCGGCGACTGCGTGGACGTGCTGGTCACCGATTACGGCATCGCCGTCAACCCCCTGCGCCCCGACCTGATCAAGTGCCTGGACGACGCCGGCATTCCCCACGTGACCATCGAAAGCCTGCAGGAGAAGGCCTACAGCCTGGTGGGCACTCCCGACGATCTGGAGTGGGAGGACAAGGTGGTGGCTGTGCTGGAGGCCCGCGACGGCACCATCCTGGACGTGGTCCGCAAGATCAAGCCGCTGAAACTGTGACATAAAAGGAGAGAACACCATGCTGAAATTATATGATTCCGGCGTGTATCTGGTGAATGGCCGCGAGATCGTCACCGACGAGAAGATCGCCGCGCAGAAGGCCGGACATCCTGTAACCAGGGAGACCGCCCAGCAGGGCACCATCGCCTACGGCATCCTGAAGGCCCACAACAAGAGCGGCGATATGGATCACCTGCAAATGCGCTTTGACAGCCTGACCAGCCATGACATCACCTACGTGGGCATCATCCAGACCGCCAGAGCCTCCGGCATGAAGAAATTCCCCATGCCCTACGTGCTGACCAACTGCCACAACAGCCTGTGCGCCGTGGGCGGCACCATCAACGAGGACGACCACATGTTCGCCCTCAGCGCGGCCCACAAGTACGGCGGCATCTATGTGCCCACCAATATGGCCGTCATCCACAGCTTCAACCGCGAGATGATGGCGGGCTGCGGCCGCATGATCCTGGGCAGCGACAGCCACACCCGCTATGGCGCCATCGGCACCCTGAGCGTGGGCGAAGGCGGCGGCGAATTGGCCAAGCAGCTGGTGGGCCGCACCTACGACGTGGCCCGTCCCGGCGTTATCCTGATCTATCTGGACGGCGAGCCCCGTCCCGGCGTGGGCCCCCAGGACGTGGCGCTGTCCATCTGCGGCGCTGTGTATCAGAACGGCTATGTGAAGAACAAGGTCATGGAGTTCGTGGGTCCCGGCGTTGCCAAGCTGCCCATGGAATACCGCAACGGCATCGACGTCATGACCACCGAGACCACCTGCTGGTCCTCCATCTGGGAAACCGACGCCGCCACCGAGGAATATCTGGCCATCCATGGCCGTCCCGAAGCCTTCAAGCAGCTGCAGCCCGCCGACGTGGCGTACTATGACGGCTGCGTCTATATTGATCTCTCCACTGTGGAGAGCACCATCGCCCTGCCCATGCATCCCAGCAACACCATCACCATCCGCGAGCTGCTGGAGAACCCCAAGGACATCCTGTACGCCTGCCAGGAGAAGGCCAACAGCCAGATCGTGGGCGCCAAGATCGACCTGGTCAGCAAGGTGCACGACGGCGGCGTCTGGGTGGAGCAGGGCCTGGTGGCCGGCTGCTCCGGCGGCACCTTTGACAACGTGTGCGCGGTGGCCGACATCCTGCGCGGCCACAGCACCGGCAACGGCGCTTTCACCATGAGCGTCTATCCCGGCAGCATGCCCGCCTATCTGCAATTGCTCAAGAACGGCGCGCTGCATGACATCGCGGAGGCCGGCGCCATCATCCGCGAGTGCTTCTGCGGTCCCTGCTTCGGCGCGGGCGATACCCCCGCCAATGGCGAATTCTCCATCCGCCACACCACCCGCAACTTCCCCAACCGCGAGGGTTCCAAGCCCGGCGAAGGCCAGATGAGCGGCGTGGCGCTGATGGACGCCCGTTCCATCGCCGCCACCGCCATCAACCACGGCAAGCTGACCCCCGCCACCGACCTGGACGTCAAGTACAACAAGTATCCCTATGTGTTCGACCGCGGCGTGTACGACAAGCGCGTGTACTTCGGCTTCGGCAAAGCCGATCCCGATTACGAATTGAAGTTCGGTCCCAACATCAAGGATTGGCCCGAGCAGCCTGAATTGACGGACGATCTGCTGGTCAAGGTGTGCTCTTACATCACCGATCCCGTGACCACCACGGACGAACTGATTCCCTCCGGCGAGACCAGCTCCTACCGCTCCAACCCTGAGCGTCTGAGCGAGTTTGCCCTCAGCCGCAAGGACCCCCAGTACGTGGGCCGCAGCAAGGCCATCCGCCAGATCGAGCGCGACCGCGCCGCGGGCAAGGGCCTGCCTGAGGAAGTCCAGAAGGTGTATGAAGCCCTGAGCAAAGTGGTCAAGGTGGATCCCGAGCATACCGACATCGGCAGCACCATCTTTGCCATCAAGCCCGGCGACGGCTCCGCCCGCGAGCAGGCCGCCAGCTGCCAGCGCGTGCTGGGCGCCAGCGCCAATCTGGCGAAGGAATACGCCACCAAGCGCTATCGCAGCAACTGCATCAACTGGGGCATGACGCCCTTCCTGGTGAAGGACGAGAAAGCCTTCGCCCTGGGCGATTGGGTGTTCGTGCCCGGTCTGCGCAAGGCTATCCTGGAGGCGACCCCCGAGTTCACCGCCTATGCCGTGAATCCCGAAGGCAAGGTGACGCCCTTCCAGGTCAGCGTGGGCGATCTGACCCCCGACGAGCGCCAGATCATCGCCGAC
>CACWUV010000133.1 GCA_902764185.1 uncultured Eubacteriales bacterium | reverse complement strand
ACATGCGCAACAAGATGTACGCCCACCTGCAAAAGATGAGCCAGCGGTTCTTTACCGCCAGCAATCAAGGCGATATCATCACCCGCATGACCAGCGATATATCAGGCGTGGAGCGGGTGATCACCAGCACCTTCACTTCCATTTTGTCAAACACCATCACGCTGACCGCCGCCCTGGTGATCATGTACCGGCAAAACTGGGTGCTGGCCACGCTGGGCGTGCTGGTGGTGCCGCTGTTTATCATCCCCACCCGCAGCGCAGGCAAGACGCGGTGGAGCCTGACCCGGGAATCTCAGGAATGCAGCGACGAGGTGAACGGCATTCTGAACGAAACCCTGTCCGTCAGTGGGCAGCTGCTGGTGAAGCTCTTTGGCAAGGAGGCCGCGGAGTACGAGCGCTACAGGGCCGCCAACCAGCGGATGATCAAATTGAACATCCGCGAGAGCATGGCGGGCCGCTGGTTCTTTATGATCATGAGCACCTTTTCCAGCATCGGCCCCATGCTGCTGTACCTGGTGGGCGGCATCCTGATGATGAAATACGACCAGAACATCAGCGTGGGCGACATTACGGTGATGGTGGCGCTGCTGAGCCGTCTCTACGGTCCCGTCAACAGCCTGCTGAACATCCAGGTGGAATGGATTCGCAGCATGGCCATGTTCACCCGCATCTTTGAATATTTTGATCTGCCGGTGGAAATCGAAAACGCCCCGGACGCCATCACCCCCAAGCGCTGCGACGGCAGCGTGACCTTCGATCACGTGGGGTTCAGCTATGAGCCGGAGCGCAGGATATTGCACGATGTCAGCTTCACATTGAAGGCCGGGCACAGCGTGGCCATCGTGGGACCCTCCGGCTCGGGCAAGAGCACCATCATCAACCTGATCCCCAGGCTCTACGACTGCCAGGAAGGTACAGTATATTTTGGTGAACACGATGTAAGAAAAATAGACCTTGGTTTCCTGAGGAAGAACGTTGGTATCGTCAGTCAGGAAACCTACCTGTTTAACGGCACCATAAGGGAAAACCTGCTCTACGCCAAGCCCGACGCCACGGAAGCGGAGCTGATCGCCGCCTGCAAGAAGGCCAACATCTATGATTTTGTGGAGAAGCAGGAGGCAGGCCTGGACGCCATGGTGGGCAACCGAGGGCTCAAGCTCTCCGGCGGCGAAAAGCAGCGGCTGTCCATTGCCCGGGTGCTGCTGAAGGACCCGGCGCTGCTGATCTTTGACGAGGCCACCAGCGCCCTGGATTCCATATCGGAAGCCAGGATCCAGGAGGCCATCGAGCCCATCATCCACCAGCGCACCAGCATTCTGATTGCCCACAGGCTCAGCACCATTCTGGCGGCGGACGAGATCCTGGTGGTCAAGGACGGGCGCATCGTGGAGCGCGGCGTGCACGGCGACCTGGTGAAGGCGGGTGGAACATATACGGAATTATATGAAACCCAGTTTAAGAAGGCGCTGGAAAAAGTGGAATAAGGTATAAATACAGTCTAATAAAGATCCTTCGACTTCGCTGCGCTTCGCTCAGGATGACATCGTTAGGTGGATTTATTCTTGATTGTTGATTTTTGCTTGCTGCAAGGCAGCCAACAGTCAAGAGAAAAAACATCTATCGATGTCATCCTGAGCGAAGCGAAAGCGAAGTCGAAGGATCTTATTTTTTGCTATATTTTCTATTCTGTCTTTGCAGCGAATCATTTCCCGGCGGCACCAGGCAATGGGGACCGAAGCCGATCAAATCCTCCCGGCCGCACTGGCGCAGGGCTTCCCGGATCATGGGATGGTTCTTGGGGTTTTTCCATTGCAGCAGCGCCCGCTGCATGTCCTTTTCCTTCTGGGTGCGGGGCACATAGACGGGCTTCATGGTGCGGGGATCGATACCGGTATAATACATGGCGGTGCTGATGGTGCCCGGCGTGGGATAGAAATCCTGCACCTGCTCGGGCTGCACGCGCTTGCTTTTGAGATAAAGCGCCAGGTCCACGGCGTCCGCCAGCGTGCTGCCGGGATGGCTGCTCATGAGGTAGGGCACCAGGTATTGCTTCATGCCCAGCTTTTCGTTGGTTTTGGCATAGAGCGCGCCGAACTGCTCAAACACCGCGCTGCAGGGCTTGCCCATCATGGGCAGCACGTGATCGCTGATGTGCTCCGGAGCCACCTTCATCTGGCCGCTGATGTGGTATTTGCACAGTTCCCGGAGCACCTGCTCCCGCTGGGGATCGGCCATGATGTAATCGAACCGCAAACCCGAGCGGATAAACACCTTTTTGACCCCGGGCAGCTGGCGCATCTTGCGCAGGGTTTGCAGGAAATCCTTGTGGGTGACGGTCAGATTGGGGCAGGGCTTGGGAAACAGGCATTGCCGGTTGGGGCAGCAGCCATGCTTCATCTGCTTTTGGCAGGAAGGCTGGCGGAAATTGGCCGTGGGCCCGCCCACATCGTGGATATAGCCCTTGAAATCGGGCAGTTTTGTCAGCATTTTGGCTTCCGTCAGCAGGGATTCCTCGCTGCGGCTCTGGATGATGCGGCCTTGATGAAAGGTGAGCGCGCAGAAGGCGCAGGCCCCATAACAGCCGCGGACGGCGCTGATGGAAAAGCGCACCTCGCTGAGAGCAGGCACGCCGCCCTGGGCCTCGTACATGGGGTGATACCGGCGGGTGTAGGGCAGGGCGTACACGGCGTCCAGCTCCGCCGTGGTCAGCGGCAGGGACGGCGGGTTCTGCACCACATAGCGCTGGGTGTCCTGCTGCTGGCACAGTGCGTGGCCCCGGATGGGATCAGCCTCGTTGTATTCCTGCATGACGGAGCGGGCGTAGGCCTTTTTGTCCTGCACGATTTCCTGGTGGGAAGGCAGCATAGCGATGCCCGCAGGCGGGGTTTTGGCCATGTAGCAGATGCCGCGGATGGCCGGAAGCGCCTCCATGGGCATGCCATCCTGCAGCCACTGGGCGCATTCCAGGATGCTCTTTTCCCCCATGCCGTACATGAGGATGGTGGCGGCGCTGTCCACCAGCACGCTGCGGCGCACCTTGTCGTCCCAGTAATCGTAGTGGCTGAACCTGCGCAGGGATGCCTCCACCCCGCCGATGAGCACCGGCACGCCGGGATAGGCCTCGTGGATGCGGTTAGAATACACTGTCACCGCCCGATCCGGGCGCATGCCCCCCTGACCGCCGGGCGCGTACACATCGTCATGACGGCGGCGGCGGGCGGCGGTGTAATGGTTGACCATGCTGTCGATGACCCCGGCCGTCACCAGGAAGCCCAGCTTCGGACGGCCAAACCGCTTGAATTCCTCACAGGTGTGCCAGTCCGGCAGGCACAGCATGGCCATCCTGTAGCCCGCCTGCTCCAGAATGCGGCTGATGATGGCATGGCCGAAGGAGGGATGATCCACATAGGCCTCCCCCACGACATACACAAAGTCCGGCGCGTCCCAGCCGCGCCGGAGCATATCTTCTTTTGTAACGGGTAAAAACGGATTCTTCTGCATGGAGATCAATCCTGATTGAGATTCGCAAAGGCCTTTTCCGCCCTGTGCGTAAGATAATGATACAACACTCCGTCCGCGATGGCAAGCACAACCGTGGCGATGAGCAGCATCATCTGCGGCGTCAGGGTCTTGCGCAGCAGGAATCCATAGAGCAGGCAAGGCAGGATTACCAGGCCCATGCCGGAGAACATGGTGATGGTCACGCTGGCGCTCTGCTTGATGACGTAGGTCTCGTTGGTATAGTCAAACCGGGGCCAGCGCAGGTTCACGGTGACGCCCAGGAAGGCCATAAAGGCGACCAGCGCCAAGGGCAGGGCGAAGAGCAGGACGGTTTCCGCCGCCGACATGGGCAGCACCAACGCCAGCAGCAGGGAGGACAGCAGGGCGGCGGGCCCGGCCACCAGCATATGGGCCAGGGCTTTGCCCAGCAGCACATCCCCCGCCTTGACGGGCGCGCTTTGCAGCGTCCATAGGTTTTTGCCCTCCAGGGAGATGGACGGGGCGGAGATGATGGTCATCGACAAGGTCAGGCATTCCACAATGCAGGCGAAGGGCATGATATACGCATGGACATCGAAGCCCCCGGCGTATATATTGGCCAACCCTTGCAGGATGCTGTCGCCCTTGACCGCCACCAGCACGGACATGGCCACGGCCAGGATGGCCCCCATGCAGCCGTTGAGCATATAGGCCGAGCTGTTGCCCAGGTGCAGCAGCTCCTTGCGGGTCAGGGCCCAGCGCACGGAGGAGGCTTGCAGCCTGCCCGCCTGATACTTGACCTTTTTAAGTCCGCGCTTGGCGGTGGCGATGCGCAGGAAGCTGCGGCTGAGGAGATAATATACCGCCGCGAAGGGCAGGACGCACCACAACGCATACCACAGCAATTGCAGCCAGTTCCCCTGATCCAGGGCCAGGCCCATGGCGTAGAAGGGCGGCAGCGCTTTCTGGATGGCCGCGCCGATGGCGGCGCCGTTTTGCACCATGCTCTCGATGTAGCTCTGCATGTTGAAGCACACGGCGAAATACGCGCCCAGGAACACTAGGGAGAGCACCATGGAGACCAGGCTCTTGTTGCGCACCCGGCTGATGACAAGGGCGATGAGATAGCCCACGACGCAGCTGAGGGTGCTGGGGATCAAGGGCAGCAGCAGCGCGGCGATGACATAGCGCACAGCGCCCGCCGCGGTGACCGGGGCCACGATGCAGCGCACCACGCCGCAGGCGACGGTGAGCAGCAGCGAATAGCCGTAATTGAGGAGCAGCAGCAAGGCCATGCGGCTGCCCAGGATGACGCCGGACGGGATGGGCATGGACAAAAGCAATTCGTTGTCCTTGGCGTCATAGAGGGTGGACTGGGTGAAGAACACCGAGCCCACGAAGCACAGCATGGTGGCCAGCACGCCGCACAGGCTGTAATACAGCCAGCCCATATCCAGCATTTGGAAGGGCTCATACATGGCGTAGAACATCATGCCGAACATGCCGCCAAAGACCACCACGCAGTAGATCAGCAGGAAGATCAGCAGCGCCTTCATACCCTTGCCGCCGCTTTTGCCTCTGCGCTGGCGGTTGAACAGGCTGTCCGCCAGGGCTTTCAGGCGGATCTTGAGCAATATTTTAAGCATGGCCTTCCTCCACCAATTCCAGGAACACACTCTCCAGGGATTCATTGCCGCGCACAGCCTCGGTATCGCCGGAGATCACCAGCTTGCCGCCCCGGATGATGGCCACCTTGTCGCACAGCTTTTCCGCCACCTCCAGCACGTGGGTGGAGAAGAAGATGGCGCCGCCGTCGTCGCAGAACCTGCGCATGATCTCCTTGACCGTATGGGCGGCCTTGGGGTCCAGGCCCACGAAGGGCTCATCCATCATCAGGAGCCTGGGGGCGTGGATCAGGGCGGCGATGACGGCCAGTTTCTGCTTCATGCCGTGGGAATAGGAATTGATCTTGCTGCCCAGATCGTCGGTCAGTTCCAGCGCCGCGCTGTATTCCGCGATGCGTTTTTCCCGATCCTCCACGGGCACCTGATAAATATCCCCCACAAAGTTGAGATACTGGATGCCGCTGAGGAATTCATAGAGGTCGGGGTTATCGGGGATATAGGCCATGCGGCGCTTGCACTCAATGGGATTTTCCTTTAAGGAGATGCCGTCGATGAAGATCTCGCCCGCGTCAAAGCGCAGGATGCCCGCGCAGGATTTGAGGGTGGTGGTCTTGCCCGCTCCGTTGTGGCCGATGAAGCCATAGATTTCACCGGGCTGGATATGGAGCGTCAGATCGTCCACGGCCTTTTGATCCTTGCCGCTGTATTGCTTAGTCAGGTGTTCGATTCGGAGCATTTGTTCTTCTCCTCCCTTCATCATGGCGCTATCATATCACGTCGCGTCCCAGCTTTCAATCCAAATTGTCTAAAACATACATTTTCGCGGCTCAATTGACAGGGCGCTTCATTGACAGGCCGATGGGATTCGCGTAAAATAAGGACAAGAAACCGGAGGTGTGAATGCCCATGCGCAAAAAAGGCCCCTTTTCCGTGGAGCGGATCGCCCAATGCGGCTTGCTCACCGCCATGATGCTGGTGCTGGGCTTCATCGAAAGCCTGCTGCCTGTGGCCGCGGGCGTGCCGGGCATCAAACTGGGCCTGAGCAACGGCGTGCTGCTTTTCGCCCTTTATATGATGGACGCGCCCACGGCCTTTGTGCTGATGCTGCTCAAGGTGCTTTTGTCCGGCCTGCTCTTTGGCGGGGTCTCCGCCATGATGTACGCCATGGCCGGCGGCGTGTGCAGCATGCTGGGCATGATACTGCTCAAACGCCTGAACTTCAATATTCTGGTGGTCAGCATGGTGGGCGCGGTGCTGCATAACCTGGGCCAGGTGGTATTGGCCATGATCATATTGGAGACGGATCAGCTGTTCTTCTATATGGCGGTGCTGCTGTTTGTGGGCCTGGCCTGCGGCGCGGTGACGGGCATTGCGGCCAAAGCCACCATCGGACACATGAAAAAGATCAACCGCAGAAAATAACGTACACAGGAGGTATTTGGAATGCTGCAAGACATTATCACTCCGCAGAAAAAGCGCTTTGCGGACGGCGTGCAAACCGTGATGCGCGGCCATGAGAACCGCAGCCGCGGCGTCATGCTGCTCAACGGCAATTTGGTGCAGAACGCCCGCAGCGAAAGCCGCGGTATCAGCGCCCGGGTGACCAAGAACGGGCGGTACGGCTTCTCCTCCGCCGCGGGCTACACCGAGGCCGACGCCGAAAATGTGCTGCGCGCCGCCACGGAAAACGCCCTTTTTCTGGATGCCCGGGGCAAGGAAGCCGGGCGCAGCTATCCTCCGCTGGCAAATGGCCTTGTGACCCCCTGGCGGCCCATCGTGGATTTTGAACAAAAGCGCCTGATCGACGCCTGCAAGACCGTGGACGCCTATGTGGCGCAAAAGTATCCGAACCTCAGCAGCCGCCGCGTCATATACCGGGAGGACAGCCAGGACAAGATCATCGTCACCTCCGACGCGGCCAGCGGCCACGTGACCTATCCGCGGTGCTACATCTATGTATTTTTGACATTTTATTTT
>CACWUV010000132.1 GCA_902764185.1 uncultured Eubacteriales bacterium | reverse complement strand
ACATGCGCAGGGGCTGCAAAAGCCCCTGCGCGATTGCCTGCTTTTGAATGGATGGAAAAATGCTGGATACCCTGGGCCTTTATCTGCAATATCCTTTTGTGCGGCGTGCCCTGATCGTGGGCGCGCTGATTTCCCTGTGCGCTTCCCTGCTGGGCAATGTGCTGGTGCATCGGCGGCTGTCCCTCCTGGGGGACGGCCTCTCTCATGTTGCCTTCGGGGCTTTTTCCATTGCCGGGGTGCTGCCGCTGGCGGAAAAAACGCCCTTTGTCCTGGGCGTTACGCTGGTCAGCGCCATGCTGCTGCTGCGCGGCGAAAGGAGAGCCTCGGGAGACGCGCTGCTCTCCATGCTGTCCGTGGGCATATTGGCGGTGGGGTATCTGCTGCTCAATCTGTTTTCCGATTCCCGCAACGTGTCCGTGGACATCAGCGATGTGCTGTTCGGAGCCTTTGCCATACTGACGCTGTCCCGGGCGGAAGTCTGGCTGTGTGCGGGGCTGTCCGCGGCGACCATCGGCTTTTTTGCGGTATTTCATAACAGAATCTTTGCCCTGGCCTTCGATGAAGCGTTTTCCCAGGCCTGCGGGGTGCGGGTCCGGCTGTACCGCGGGCTGATGGCTGGGGCAGCCGCGGTGATCGTGGTGCTGACCATGCGGCTGGTGGGCTCGCTGCTGATCACGGCTTTGGTGGTGTTTCCACCCCTCAGCGCCATGCGGCTGTGCGGCAGCTACCGCGGGGTAGTGCTGCTGTCCTGCCTGCTGTCGCTTAGCTGCACCCTGCTGGGAATCCTGGGTGCCGTGGCGGCGGGCCTGCCCGTGGGCGCCGCGGTGGTATTGGCGCATTTGGCATGCTTTTTGCTGTGCTGTCTGATGAAACGTATATTGAGGCCGGCTCCTGTTCTTGATTAGCGCCTGTTTCAAAATTCAGAAAGATGCATTTTCGGCATATCAGCGTGCTCTTCAGCGTTGCTTTGCCTCGGTATTTTTATTGTTTCTTACGCAGCGCCTCTTGACTTCAGCGCTTTATTGTATTACACTTTAGCGCAGTAAAGCAATAAAGAATTTATTGCTGTTGCGAAAGGAAGATTTGCGATGTTGATCAAAATTGTGCTGCTGGTTTTCTTTTTCGGGCTGATGATCGGCATTGGCCTCTACTGTCGCCGCAACGCCACGGACGTCAACGGCTTCGTGCTGGGCGGCCGGTCCGTGGGGCCCTGGCTGACGGCTTTTGCCTATGGCACCTCTTATTTTTCCGCCGTTATTTTTGTGGGTTACGCGGGTCAGTTTGGCTGGAAATTCGGCATCGCCGCCACCTGGGTGGGCATCGGCAACGCAGTGTTGGGGTCGCTGCTGGCCTGGGTGGTGCTGGGACGCCGCACCCGCATCATGACCCAGCATCTGTCCTCCGCCACCATGCCGGAATTCTTTGCCAAGCGCTTTGACTCGGAAGCCCTCAAAATCATTGCCTCCGTGGTCATCTTCATTTTCCTGATTCCATACACCGCCAGCCTGTACAACGGCCTCAGCCGCCTGTTTGAGATGGCCTTTGGCATTCCCTACTTCTGGTGCGTGCTGGGCATGTCCGTGCTCACCGCCATCTACGTCATCGCGGGGGGCTACATGGCCACCGCCATCAACGACTTCATTCAGGGCATCATCATGCTGGTGGGCATCGTGGCGGTCATCGCCTCGGTGCTGGGCAAAAACGGCGGCTTCATCGCCTCCCTCAACGGCCTGGCCGCCGTCACCGACGAAACGGTGTCCACCACCCCCGGCATTTTCAATTCCTTCTTCGGTCCCGATCCCCTGAGCCTGCTGGGCGTGGTAATCCTCACCTCCCTGGGCACCTGGGGGCTGCCCCAGATGGTGGGCAAATTCTATGCCATCAAGAGCGAGGGCGACATCAGCAAGGGCACCATCATCTCCACCTTCTTTGCCATCATCGTGGCGGGCGGCTGCTACTTCCTGGGGGGCTTTGGACGGCTGTTCACCGGCGACCCGGCCATCCAGTACAGCGCCAGCGGCGCCATCGTGTATGACTCCATTGTCCCCGCCATGCTGTCCAACCTGCCGGAGGTGCTGATTGCCATCGTCATCATCCTGGTGCTCTCGGCCTCCATGTCCACCCTGTCCTCCCTGGTGCTCACCTCGTCCTCCACCATGACGCTGGATCTGCTCAAAGGCCACGTGATCAAGCGGATGGACGAAAAGAAGCAGCTGCTGGTCATGCGGGGGCTCATTGTGGTGTTCATCGCCATCTCCGCCATCATCGCCATCATCCAGGTCAATTCTCCCGTGGCCTTCATCGCCCAGGCCATGGGCGTCAGCTGGGGCGCCATGGCTGGCGCGTTCCTGGCTCCCTTCCTCTATGGCCTGTATTGGAAGCGCGCCACCAAGGTTTCCTGCTGGGTCACCATCCTGTTTTCCAGCATCTTCATGACCGTAGACATGCTGTCCAACCTGGGCGTCCTGTCCGTCAGGCTGGGCCTGCTCCAGTCGCCCATCAACGCCGGCGCCTTCTGCATGCTGGCGGGCTTGATCCTGGTGCCTGTCATCAGCCTGATCACCAAGGCGCCCGACAAGGCCAAGGTGGAGGCGGCCTTCTCCTGCTATGACAAGATGGTCACCGTGCCCCAGCGTGAAGCGCTGGCGGATGAAAAATAATGCAAATGATCGTTTTTCACCTCCACACCTTTCCCGATTCCATCGCCGCCGCGCGCTTTTGGCGGCGATTGTCCCTGGGGAGCGCAAAAGGCAGAAATCCAAAGGTTCCTCGCCCTGCCGCTGACAGAGGAGGAACAAAGGCAAATCGAATAAAAAAACGGCAGGCCTTGGCCTGCCATTTATTTTTTGCTGTGGATCAGAACGTGGAAATTCCGTGGGCGTTGACCAGGCCGTCCAGCTTGATGCCAGCCTTGCACAGGGGGCATTCGTGGGCGTCGCAGCTCTGGTAGTCGTCCAGCAGGTTCTTGGCCTTGAAGATGGCGGTGACAGGGAAGCCGTCGCACTCGTCCAGCACGGAGAAGATGGTGCAGATGCCCACGGGGATGCCGCTGTAATAGCGGATGGCCTCGATGGCGGACTGCACGGTGTAGCCGGTGGTGACGGAGCCGGCCAGCACCAGCACGTGCTTGCCCACGATCATGGGCGCGGTGTTGTCGCGGAAGATCAGCTGGCTGCCCGCGGTGTGCTCCGGGGGAACCACGTAGATGGTGCGGTGGGCGTTCATGTTGGTGATGCCCGCGCGGGTCAGCTCGCTGGCCATGCAGGCGCCGATGATCTCAGTGCCGTCCAGGCACAGGATGGTGTCCACGATGGTGGAGGTACGGAAGGAGCCAGCCAGTTCCACGGCGGCCTCGCGCGCCTCGGACAGGCGGTGCTTGGTGATGGCGAAATCAATATAGTAGTTGTTGTGGCTGTGGCTGGTGGCAAAATGCCCGCGGGCAACACGCAGTCGAAGGTTGGAACCGGGGGTCGGATATTCAATCAATTGGATAGCCATAAGAAGTCTACCTCCATTCATACGGCATTCATTACCAATAATATATCAAATTCAGGCCATCCTGTCAAATGAAAACCCCGTATTTTTCTATCTTTTTCATGGTTTATCCTTGACAGTGCTCGCGCGGGCACAGTATAATGAAAAACGGTGCTTTAAGACTCCTGTGGAAATGAGGATGTACCCGTGAAGAAATTTTGCTGTCTGCTGCTGTGCCTGCTGTGTGCGCTTCCGGCCGTCGCCTTGGGCGATGCCGTGGAACTGGTGGTCAGCGTCAAGCCCCACGCCATCCATTATGCCGTGTATCTGCCGGAATATGAGTTTGTGTATGTGGGCTATGACACCCAGAACGACAACGCCAAGGAGGTGCTCTATTCCAATAACGGCGCCTTTGAAGGCATCTGCCATCTGCCGGGCACCATGGACGAGAGCAGAGTGGGCATCAATTTCTACACCCTCACCGGCAGGCTGATCTGCCGCACCACCGTGAACGCCGCGGCAGACCCCGAGGTCAAGGGCCCCGCCGCGGGCCTGTCCGCCGAAAAGGCTGCCAATAAGGCCCAGAATGTGGAGCTTCTGCCTGTCAATGGCGGCATTCGCTATTACTTCCGCCTGCCGGGCCGGGACAGCGTGGTGCTCAAGTGCAAGAGCCCCCAGGAATGGCACAAGATCACCCTCTATGCCGGGCCGGATTATGTGTACCAGGGCCAGGTGGATATGCCCTGCACCTACGCGGACGACGTGGTGACCGTCACGGCCACCACCGGCGGCGGGGTGGAGGTGCTCTCCGAGAGCGTCAATGCCTATTACAGCGCGCCCGCCGCCCCTGCCTATGCCAGCACCAGCCGCCTGAGCGGCGTGACGGTGTGCGTGGACCCCGGTCACCAGCGCACCACCCAGGTGGAAACCGTGCCCCTGATGCCAAACGGCGAGCAGACCACCACCACCAAGGTGGGCATGGCCAAGGGCGTGGAGACCAAGCGCCGGGAATCCCAATTGACCCTGGAGATCGGCATGAAGCTGCGCAACGCCCTCATGGCGGAGGGCGCGTCGGTGGCCGTCACCCGGGATCAGCAGGATACCTTTGTGGGCATGCTGGAGCGGGCGGAGATCCCCAACAGCATCGACGCCGATTTCGTGCTGCGCCTCCATTGCAATTCCCGCTCCGGCAATGATCAGGTGCAGGGCATTGAGGTCTATTGCCCGCTGGGCTCCTCCTATGCCCAGGCGGTGGCCGATCGCACGGATTACAAGCTGATGGGCGAAACCATGCTGGAGGCCATGCAGCAGTTCACCGGCCAGGAGAGGGGCGTGTGCACCCTCAATAACACCTACGTGGGCAACAACTGGTCTCTGATGCCCTCCTTCCTCATCGAAATGGGCTATATGACCAACATGGAAGAGGACCTGATTCTGTCCCATCCCGTGTATCAGGAGCGCTTGGTGCAGGGGATGGTGGAGGGCGTTGTGCGCCTGGCCCGGCTGCGGGGCCTGATTGAATAAAAGAAAAGAAGGAAATTGAAAACCCGTGTCTCAAACTGAAAAAATTCGCTTTGACAGCCTGGATATCTCCAAGGAGGTATTGCAGGCGGTGGATAAAATGGGCTTCTCGGAAGCCACTCCCGTGCAGGCGCAGACCATCCCCGTCATGATGGACGGCAGCGACGTCATCGCCATCGCCCCCACGGGCACCGGCAAAACCTGCGCCTTCGGCATTCCCATGCTGGAATACCTGCAATTGAAAGAGGATTACATCCAGGAATTGGTGCTGGCGCCCACCCGGGAGCTGGCTCTGCAAATCGCAGAGGAATTGACCTCCCTGTCCCGCTTCATCAAGGGCTGCCGCATCGCTACCCTGTATGGCGGCCAGCCCATCAAAAAACAGATCATGGCGCTCAAGCGCAAGCCGCAGATCCTGGTGGCCACCCCCGGCCGCATGCTGGATATGATGAACCGCGGCCTGGCCCGGCTGGACGGCGTGCACACCATGGTGCTGGACGAGGCCGACGAAATGCTCAAGATGGGCTTCGTCAAGGACGTGACCAAAATCATCGAGTCCACCCCCGGCGACCGCCAGCTGGTGATGTTCAGCGCCACCACCAATCAGGACGTGATGACCATCAGCTGGAAATACCAGTATAACCCGGTGGAGATCACCATCGAGGCGGTGGACGAAAACAAGCCCAAGATTACCCAGTATGTCATCGAGGCGGATCGCCACAACAAGGAAGAGCGCCTGGAATACCTGCTGGATTCCGATGAATATAACCGGGTCATGATCTTCACCAACACCAAGTTCATGACCGACCGCCTGTGCGCGCAGCTGCAAAAGAAGGGTTACAACGCCGAGTGCATCCATGGCGATATTCCCCAGGGCAAGCGCAACAAGACCATGGAAGCCTTCAAAAAGGGCAAGTTCCCCATCCTGGTGTGCACCGACGTGGCCGCCCGCGGCATCGACGTGTTCGACGTGGAAGCCGTCATCAATTACGATCTGCCCACGGAAAACGAGTATTATACCCACCGCATCGGCCGCACTGGACGCGCCAAGCGCCACGGCGTGGCCTTCACCCTCATGAGCTTCCAGGATTCCGTGCGCATGGACGAGATCCTGCGCTACCTGCAGGGAGACAAGCCTGAAAAGCTGGAATTTGACGATATGGGCGTGCTGCGCCGGGAAAACGGTCAGCCCTTCTTCGAAAACGTCTGATAAACACACCTTTTTCCGTTTCTGTATCAAACGGTAAGCATTTTTATCGGGAGGTATATGGATGAAACGGAAAAGGGTGTGCTTTTCTGAGGCGGCTTATGTGCTGGGCCTGGTCATCCTGGCGCTGGGCACGGCGCTGATGGAGCGGGCGGATTTTGGCATGTCTATGGTGGTGGCGCCGGCTTATCTGCTGCATCTCAAAATCTCGCGGGTTTGGACGCCGTTTTCCTTTGGCATGGCGGAATACGCCTTCCAGGCGTTTCTGCTGATCCTGCTTTCCCTGGTCATGGGCCGCTTCAAAAAGGGGTATCTGTTCTCCTTTGTCACGGCGGTGATCTACGGCCTGACCCTGGACGCGGTGATGTCCGCCGTGGCGCTGATTCCGCGCTTCGGTCTGGCGGACCGGGTGCTGTCCTATGTGCTGGGTCTGCTGCTGTGCTCCTTGGGCGTGGCCTTCCTGTTCCATACCTATATCGCCCCGGAGGCCTACGAGCTCTTCGTCAAGGAGGTGGCCGCCCGGCACGGCTGGCCCATCCCGCGGGTCAAAACGGTGTATGACTGCGTCAGCTGCGGGATCGGCGTGCTCCTCTCCTTCGCCTTCTTCGGCTTCGGCCATTTTGAGGGTGTCAAACTGGGCACCATCCTTTGCGCCCTGATCAACGGCACCCTGATCGGCTGGATCAGCCGGTGGCTGGAGGACCGGCTGGATTTTCGGGATGGATTAAGAAGAAAAGGCGCTGGAGTGTAGTTGCTTTTAAGAGCTTGTCTTCTGATTAAAAGAATTTATAAAAACAGAAATTTGACGGGGAGACGTTCGAGGCCTCCGCGATCCGGGGCCTTCCGGCCCGCTTTCCGCTGAAAGCCTGCCACAGGCAGCCTTTCCGGGC
>CACWUV010000131.1 GCA_902764185.1 uncultured Eubacteriales bacterium | reverse complement strand
TGCCGAATTAGTATCTATCCTGTCTTGCCGCTGTCTCTATTCTACAGCAGCAAGGAGCACTCCGCATCACCTGCTATTTCTTTTTATCATGCCTCCTTAAAGGCCGGCTGGCGCATGCCAACCGGCCACATATGATCAGGGAATTACCGCACCAGGCAGGGCTTCTTGTTGTCGAACTTCCAGCCGGGGATCAGGTACTGCATGCCCTTTGCGTCGTCCCGGGCGCCCAGGCAGTATTCGTTGTAAATCTTGTTGGCCTTCTTGACCTGTTCCAGATCCACGTCGATGCCCAGGCCGGGCTTCTTGGGCAGATCGATGCAGCCGCCCACGATCTGCATGGGCTCGCGGGTCAGCCGCTCGCGGCCTTCCTGCCAGATCCAGTGGGTGTCGATGCCGTTCATCTTGCCGGGGATGGCGGCGGCGCACTGCACCACCATGGCCAGGCTGATGTCGAAGTGGTTGTTGCTGTGGCAACCCCACATGAGGCCGAAATCATTGCACAGCTGGCCCACACGGACGGAGCCGTTCATGGTCCAGAAGTGGGGATCGGCCAGCGGAATGTCCACGCTCTGCAGCGCGATGGTGTGGCACATCTGCCGCCAGTCGGTATTGATCATGTTGGTGGCGGTGGGCATCATGGTGGCCTTGCGGAATTCGGCCATCACCTCGCGGCCGGAGAAGCCGTCCTCAGCGCCGCAGGGGTCTTCCATGTAGGCCAGCACCTTTTTCAGATCGGGTGCCACCTCCAGGGCTTCCTTCAGGCTCCAGCAGCCGTTGGGGTCCAGGTCCACGCGGGCGTTGGGGAAGGCCTTCTTGATGGCGGTGACGGCCTTGACCTCCTCCTTGGGAGCCAGCACGCCGCCCTTGAGCTTGAAGTCCTCAAAGCCATACTTTTCAACCGTGGCCTTGGCCAATTCCACGATGGCGTCGGGAGTCAGCGCTTCCTCGTTGCGCAGGCGATACCAGGCGCAGTCGCTGTTTTCCTCGCTCATGTAGGGAAGGTCGGTCTTTTTGCGGTCGCCGATGTAGAACAGGTAGCTGAGGAAGCGGACGCGGTCGCGCTGGATACCGTCGCCCATGAGCGCGGCGGCGGGCACCTCCAGGAACTTGCCCAGCAGGTCCAGCAGCGGCGCTTCGATGGCGGTGACAACGTGCACGCCGGTGCGCAGGTCGAAGGTCTGCAGACCGCGGACGTCATCCTTGATGTTGGCGTTCAGCCAATCGCGCACGCGGTTCAGCGTGCCCTTATAATCGGAAATAGGGGTACCGATCACCAGATCCTTCACGTCCTCCAGCGCCTTGGTGATCTTCTGGCCGCCGGGCACCTCGCCCACGCCCAGATTGCCGGTGCTGTCCTCCAGGACCACCACGTTGCGGGTAAAGTAAGGCGCGTGCGCGCCGGAAAGGTTCAGCTCCATGCTGTCATGGCCCGCCACGGGATAGACGTCCATTTTTACTACCTTGGGAATCATCGTTCCGTACCTCCGTTATTTGATGTTCATACCAATGCGGATGGCCCGCAGCAGGCGTTCCGCAGCATATTCATAGAGTGCCGGGGCGTCCGCCATGGCCTTGTCCAGACTCATGGGGCCGCTGACCGTCGTCTGGATGGTGCTCTCGCACAGGTCGAAGAGGCCTTCCGCTCCATCCCCGATGCCGCCCACGATGGCGACGGTGGGAATGCCATGGGCCGCGCAGCGCTTGGCCACCCCCACGGGCACCTTGCCAAAGCGCACGCTCTGGCCGTCGATGCGCCCTTCGCCGGTGATGGCCAGATCAACGCCCTCCAGCTTTTTATCAAAATCCACCGCGTCCAGCACGGCGTCAATGCCGCTCTTGAGCTGCGCGCCCAGCACGCCGCCCAAGGCCGCGCCCAGGCCGCCCGCTGCGCCCGCGCCCGGGAAGTTGGCGATATCTTTTCCGCAGGCCGCGGATACGACCTCCGCATAATGGGCCATGCCCGCCTCCAGCTCGTCCCGGATCTCGGGGATTGCGCCCTTTTGCGGGCCATAGATGAAGGTGGCGCCGTTTTCGCCCAGCAGGGGGTTGGTCACGTCGCAGATGACGGTGATGGCGGTATCCTTGAGTTCAGGCATCAGGCCGGAGAAATCGGCCTTTTCCACGCGGATCATTTCGCCGCCGATGGGCTTGACTTCCTTGCCGTCCTTATCGGTGAACTTCGCGCCCAGGGCCGTCAGCATGCCCATGCCGCCATCGTTGGTGGCGCTGCCGCCGATGCCGATGAGGATGTGGCGCACGCCGCCCCGGACCGCCGCGGCGATCATCTCCCCCGTGCCCAGGCTGGTGGCCTGGCGGGGGTCCTTCTGATCCGCCGGCACATAGGGCAATCCGCTGGCCTGAGCCATCTCCATGACGGCGGTGCCGTCACTGAGCAGTCCCCACACCGCGGTTTCCGGCTCGTACATGGGACCGGTGACGTGGGCCACCATGCGCTGGCCGCCCATGGCCCGAAGCAATGCGTCCACCGTGCCTTCGCCGCCATCCGCCACAGGAACGGATACGCACTCCGTGCCCGGGAAGATCTTCATGGTGACCCGCTCCAGGATGTCGCAGCTCTCCAGCGCGGACAGCGAGCCCTTGAAGGAATCAGGAGCAAAGATGAATTTCATACAAAATCTCCTTTGGAGGAACCGCAGTTCCTCCATGGTAGTCCGCAGGCGGCGGCGTGTACGCCGCCGAGGAGAAATATTTTCATTTCTTGCAGATTTTCCCGCCGCGCATCTTTGATGCGCAAGAAAATCTGAAAACCGAAGGAATGAAAAATATTTTTTCATTCCTTCGGCAAGCAGCGGAACGCTGCCTGATCAGTGATGCAGCACTTCGCCGGTGAGCTTCTGATAGTACTTGAGCAGGGCGCTGTGGTCGCAGCTGCCGTCGCCGTCGTGATGCAGGATCTTCATCATTTCCAGCACGCTCTGGGTCAGCGGGATGGGAGCGTCCACAGCCTTGGCGGCGTCCACAACGTTGTTCAGATCCTTGATGTGCAGGTCGATACGGAAGCCGGGCTGGAAGTTCTGATCCATCATCATGGGAGCCTTGGCGTTCATGACGGTGCTGCCGGCCAGGCCGCCCTTGATGGCCTCAAAGATCTTCTGGGGCTCCACGCCGCACATCTGGCCCATCTGCATGGCCTCGGCCAGGGCCGCGATGTTCACAGCCACGATGGTCTGGTTGCACAGCTTGGTCACGTTGCCCGCGCCCACGTCGCCGCACAGCACCACGGAGGAACCCATGGCTTCCAGAACGGGCTTGAACTTGTTGAAGACTTCCTCTTTGCCGCCCACCATGAAGCTCAGGGTGCCGTCGATGGCCTTGGGCTGGCCGCCGGACACGGGAGCATCCAGCATGTCGATACCGTACTTGGCAAGCTCAGCGGCGATTTCGCGGCTGGCCACGGGGTTGATGGAGGAGCAGTCGATGAATGTGGCAGTCTTGGGCATTTTCTCAGCCAGCTTGTCGTCCTCCAGCATGACGGACTTCACATGGGGGCTGTTGGGCAGCATGGTGATGACGGCGTCCACGTCCTTGACGGTTTCGGAGGAGTTGGCGCAGGCGGTGGCGCCGGCGGCCTTGAGCTCTTCGATGGTGGCCTCGTTGCGGTCGTACACGAACAGCTGGTGACCAGCCTTCAGCAGATTCTTCGCCATGGGCTTGCCCATGATTCCCAGACCGATAAATGCGATTTTCATATAGCAGCACTCCTTTTCTATTATAAAAGTTTACAGGGTTTACTTGATCAGGCCCATGCCCACCAGGACTTCGCGCAGCTCGGCGCGCTGGGCGTCGGACAGCGGCTGGATGGGCTTCACACAGTCGCCGCAATCGTGGCCGATGAGCTTGAGGGCTTCCTTGAGGGTGACGGGGAAGGTGCCTTTGTTGGTGGCGATGCGCAGCGCGGAGAGCTTGAACTGGGCGTCCAGCGCTTCGGCGAACTTGCCCGCCTTGAAGTTCTCATAGATGTCCACGGCGATGCGGGGCGCCACGTTGGCGCAGCTGGCGATGGCGCCGGCAGCGCCGTAGCACAGCGCGGCGTAGATCAGGGTGTCGCGGCCCATCATGACGTGGAAGCCGGGGATGCCCCGGGTGAGGCGCAGATATTCCTCGGTGTTGGTCATGTCGCCGGTGGAATCCTTGACGCCGATGATGTTGTCAATCTCGGCCAGCTTGGCCACGGTGGCGGGCTCCACGGTGACGTTGGTCTTGGGCTTGTTGTTGTAGATGATGATGGGCAGGCTGGTTTCGGCAGCGATCTCGCGGTAGTATTCACTCACCTCGTACTGGGTCTGGCTGACGAACATGGGAGTCAGCACGCTCAGGGCGTCGATGCCGCCCACCTTTTCCACGGCCTTGGCGATGTTGGCCGCGCCCTTGGTGGTGATGTCGTTGGCGCCGGCATAGATGTCCATGCGGCCCCGGACGGCGTCCTTGGTCACCTCCAGGATGTGGGTGTAGAAGCCCAGATCGAAGGCGTAAAATTCACCGGTGGTGCCAAAGGGGAACACGCCATGAATGCCGTTTTCCGCCAGATATTCGATCAGATCACGGTAAGCCGCCTCGTTGAACCGGCCATCCGCGGTCACGGGAGTCACAATGGGGACTACGATTCCCTTGGGAGTAAAAGCCATCGCTGATCGCTCCTTTCAGTGTGCGTCTGATTACTGGTATCAATCTACCACATTTTCCATGCGGCGTCAACAGAATACCGGTTTTTTTGCCGAAAGCATTTGCATGATTTGAAATGAAATGAAACAAATGATTGCATTGACATTCGGGCGCGGACATGGTATCATTTTCGCAAAGCAAAAGAGGTGACCGACACATGGCAAAAACAGCGATTCTGATGCCCTATCCCGCCTTGCAGGAGATGGCGGAATCCCTGATTTCCCGCTATCCCCGGCTGTCACCCATGTGCGTGGAATATGTGCAGACGTCCCAGATCCACGCCCGGGCCAAGAGTCTAGAGGAAAAGGGCTGCGAAATCATCATTGCCCGCGGCCTGCAGGCGCGCATTGCCCGGGAGGCGGTGATCATCCCGGTGATCGAGATGCGCGCCTCCACCCAGGAATTGGAAACCATGGCGATGGAATTAAAGCGCACGCTGCCCGCCCAGCAGGAGCCGCCCAGGCTGGGCATCATCGGCTTTTTCAACATGTTTCACAGCACCGAGCGCTTCAATGAACTGCTGGGGATCGAACTGAAAGTATATACCGCCACCAGCATCGACCAATACAGCCTGCTGGTGGACCGGGCGCAGGCGGACGGCTGTCTGGGGGTCATCGGCGGCGAGGTGGTGTGCCGCCGGGCGGCGGAGCTGGGCATCGCTCACTGCTTCCTGTCCATGGGCGAGGAGAGCGTGCGGGAAGCCCTGGAATCCGCCTCGCTGGTGGGATACAGCATCGACCTGATCAAGCACAGCAACGCCGAAATGAGCGCCATGCTGGATCACACCTTCACGGGGATCATGCAGGTGGACGCAAGCGGCGTTGTGCGCCGGGCCAACCGCGCCTGCTATCAGCTGCTGGGCCGCAACACCACCGAGATGATCGGCCTGCCCGCCCTGTCGCTGATCCCCGGTCTGCCGGAGGACGTCCTGCGCGAGGTGCTCCAGGAAGGCCGCGAGGTCGACGCCAGCGTCATCGAGGTCAACCGCACGTCCATCCTGATGAACGTCGCCCCCGTGTTGGTGGACGAGCAGAGCGACGGCGCCATTTTCACCTTTCAGGAAGGCAAGCGCGTCAGCGAAATGGACATCCGCCTGCGCCAAGAGATGGTGCGCAAGGGGTATGTGGCCAAGTATTCCTTCAAGCAGGTGACCTCCCGCAACCCGGAATACACCGAGCTGCTGGCCCGGGCCAAGCGGCTCAGCAAGCATGCCGGCGCGGTGCTGCTCTACGGCGAATCCGGCGTGGGCAAGGGGATCCTGGCCCAGTGCATGCACAATGAATCCCTATACCGGCACGGGGCTTTTATCACGGTGGACTGCTCCATCTGGCATCCGGAGGATCTGGACGGCATGCTCTTTGGCCGTTACGGCAGCCGCAAGGAAGGCGAGCTGAGTCTGGTGGAACAGGCCCGCGGCGGCACGCTCTATCTGCGGCAGGTGGAGCTGCTGTCCATGGAGACGCAATATAAGCTATTGCTGCTGACCCGCGGCCAATACATGCGCAACGGCTCCAGCACCCCCGTGAGCATCGACGCCCAATTGATCGTCTCCACGGAGGCCAACCTGAAAGAGCGGGCGCAGGCGGGCACCTTCCGGAAGGATCTGTATTATATCCTCAGCGCGCTCAAGCAGGACGTGCCCGCTCTGCGGCAGCGCAAGGAGGATATGCCCGCCCTGCTCGCCCAATGCCTGGAGGATTGGCAAAACCGGTTCAAGCGCCACCTGCGCGTATCCGCCGAGGCTGTGGAATATCTGTGCGGCTGCGACTGGCCCGGCAACCTGGATCAATTGAGCAGCCTGTGCCAGCGGCTGGTGCTGCTGTGCGACAAGCGCGTCGTGGATGAGGAAGCGGCGCGGCACGCGCTGATGGATATGGATACCCGCGTCGCGGCGCCGGAGGCCCAGGGCGCGCCCGCCCATGATTCCCGGGCGGCGGAGCTGATGGCGCTGCTGAACCGCCATCACGGCAGCCGGGAAAAGGCTGCGGCGGAGCTGGGCATCAGCAAGACCACGCTGTGGCGGCGGATGAAAAAATACGGGATCAACAAGGATTTGACGATGGAATAAAAGTGATATAAAAATAGATCCTTCGACTGCGCTTACGCTCCGCTCAGGATGACATTGGAAGGGGATTTCATGCTTGTTTATTGACTGAACTCACAGCAAAAGCCGTCAATAAACAAGAGAAAAACCGCCAAACGATGTCAACCTGAACGAAGCGCAGCAAAGTCGAAGGATCTTTTTCTGTTTAGCGTGTATTCCTAAAATGCGGAATATGCAGTTGCGGCATATCAGGATTCACTTCTGCGCTGCTTTTCCTTGATTTACCGCCAACAAAGCGGATCACTTTTTCTCTCCCTGTTCCCTGTTCCGCAGGCAGGCCGGCGGGGTGGAGGTGACATGGTCCCGATGGTTGGCCACGGACAATTCTCCTCGATGAGCGGATTGACGGGCAAATCGGGATTCTGGGGCTTGGGCGATGGGTTCATGGCGTTCTCCTCTCCCCCGTTCAGCGCACCAGGCAGGGCTTTTTGTGATCGTATTTCCAGCCGGGAATCAGATACTGCATGGCCATGGCGTCGTTGCGGTCATGGCTGGGCAGGCTGTTATAGAGGCGGTTGGCCTCCTCCACCCGCTTCATATTGAGGGTGACGCCCAGGCCAGGCTTTGTGGGCACCTGCAATTTGCCGCCGATAATTTGAGGCGTATCCTCCAGCAGATTCTGGCCGTCCTGCCAGATCCAGTGGGTGTCCAGCGGAGCCACCCGGCCCACCGCCGCCGCGCCCACCTGGGCAAAGGCCGCCAGGGTGATGTCGAAGTGGTTGTTGCTGTGGATGCCGAAGGTCAATCCCCAGCTGTCCAGCAGCTGGCTCATGCGCACCGCGCCGTCGAAGCCCCAGAAATGGGGATCGGCCAGGATGATGTCGCAGGCGTTGAGGCTGGCGGTGTGATAGAACTGCCGCCAGTCGGTGGCGATCATGTTGGTGGCCACCTGGAACTGGGTGGCGTTTTTGAATTCCCGCATGATCTCGCGGCTGCTGAAACCGGCCTCCGGCCCGCAGGGGTCCTCCATGTAGGTGATGATGCCGTGCATATCGCGGCTGAGGGCGATGGCTTCCTTGAGGCTCCAGGCGCCGTTGGGGTCGATGTTGACCCGGGCGTCGGGGAAGCGCTTTTTGACGGCCTCCATCTCCTCCTCGCCCCGGAGCACGCCGCCCTTGAGCTTGAAGTTTTTCATGCCGTATTTTTCGGCCACGGCCTCGGCCTCCTCCACGATGCGCGCGGGGGTCAGGATCTCCTGACGGCGCAGGCGGAACCAGGGATCGGGGCTGTCGCTCTCGTCGATATACTGCATGTCGCCGGCGGGCACCTTGCCCTTGTCGGACACATAGAAGAGGTAGCCCAGCATCTCCACCTCGCTGCGCTGCTGGCCTTCGCCCAGCAGCTGGCACATGGGCACCTCCAGATATTGGCCCAGCAGGTCCAGCATGGCGCACTCGATGGCCCACTCGCTGCGCACCACGTATTTGAGCTTGGAGATATCCAGGGTCTGGATGCCTTCGGAGGCATCGTCGGCATGGGGATCAATGGCTTTATGGATGAGCTGGAGCACCTCGCGGCTCTTGGAAATGGGCATGCCCTCCACCAGGGGACGCATGGCCATGAGGCCGTCATGGGTGTAATCGCCGCCGTGGATCTCACCGATGCCGGTGTGGCCGGCGGAATCCTTCAAAATGACCAAATTGCGGGTAAAGCAGGGCGCGTGGCAGCCGGACAGGGTCATGAGCATGCTGTCATAGCCCGCCACCGGGATGACCTGCATGCTGGTTATCACAGGTGTTTGCATGAAGCGCCTCCTTAATTGTTTTTGGGATCGGCCATGAATTTCAGCAGATCATCCCGCTTCTGATCCAGATATTTGCCCCACACTTCGCTGTCCAGGAAGGGATTGGGGCCGTCGGGGTTGTCGATCTGCCGCTGGCGGCGGCCCAGGGTGTCATTGTTGATGCAGTGGTTGCCCAGGAACAATTCCACCTTCTGATCCCGCACCTTGGCCAGAGATTGCAGATAGATTTCACGGGTTTTATACGCAGGATCGCCGATCTCGATGAGGTAATCCTTTTGCAGGGTGTTGAAGCCAAAGCCGCCGTAATAGCCACAGCGCACGGTTTTGCCGCCGTCGTGGGCGTCAAAAAAGATGGCGATGCAGCCGTCGGTGTGACCGGGCACCATGTAGAAGGTCATGGTGGTGTTGCCGAAGGTGAGCACGTCGCCTTCCTTGATCTCGTAATCGGGCACGAAAAGGGAATCGCAATCGTTATAGGCGTTCTGGATAGCGGAGATCCAGGGCTGCTCCCGGAACATCTTGGCGTCGGGCTCGCCCAGATACAGCTGGGTGCCGAACATGCGCTTGAAGAAAATCGCGCCGCCGATATGATCCAGATGGCCGTGGGAATGGATGATCCATTTGACGTCCGCGGGATTGAAGCCCGCCTCCCAGATGGCCTGGATCAGCATGGCGGTGGCGCCGGCGTTGCCGCTGTCGATGAGCAGCAGGCCGTCGCCGGTGTCGATCAGGTGGACGCAGACCCAGCTGTCCCCCACATACCACACGTTGCCGAAAATGCGGAAGGGGTGCACATAGCGCTCCTCCTGGTTGAGCCACATGGGGCCGAAATGGGTCTTGGCCATCTCCTCCCGGCGCTGGGCGTAGACTTTATAGTCCTGTTCCATGCTCATGGGAATCACCTCTTACATTCGTTATTTTTTCAGAAAGCGGCCGGGGCCGAGTGCGGCCCCGGCCTGACCGGTTATTGCTTGGATTTTTTCAGCTTGGCAAAAAGCGGTTTGATGATGGGCGAGAAGATGCACAGGATGGCGATGACCATCATGATGCCGGACACAGGACGGGTGAAGAACTCCGTCCAGCTGGGCACGGACTGGAAGCCCTGCAGCATCTTCTTTTCCAGGGTGGGCGTCAGGATAAACGCCAGAATGAGGGGCGACGCGGGCAGCCCGCCCATGGTCATCAGGATACCCACGGCGGCAAAGACCATCATCATGCCGCACTTGTACAGGTTGCCGCTGTCCACATAGGCGGAGGCCAAGCAGATGACGAGCAGCGCGGAGTACATATACCAGCTGGGCACCTTGAGGATGTAGGGGAACCAGCGCTTGCACACGGCTTGCATGAGCAAAACCAGCAGCGCGACCACGGCCACGGTGACGAACATCAGATACACGATGTCGCCGCTGTTCTTGAACACCATGGGACCCATTTCCAGGCCATGGATGGTCAGCGCACCGATCAAGAGCGCCGTGGTGGAGTCGCCGGGGATGCCCAGGGCTGCCATGGGGATCATGGCGCCGCCGATGGCCGCGTTGTTGGCCACCTCGGGCGCCCAGATGCCGCCCGCCGCGCCATGGCCGTACTCCTCGGGATGCTTGGAGCCGTTCTTGGCGGAGCTGTACGCCACCAGGTTGGAAAGGCCGGAGCCCATGCCCGGCAGGAAGCCGATGCCAAGACCGATCAGGAAGGAGCGGATGATGTTGACCAATTCTTCCTTGATGTCCTTGAAGGTGAGGCCAAAGCCCTTAAGGCCCGCTTTGCTGACCTCGGGAGGCTGATCGAAGCCCTTGCCGAAGGTGACCAGGATGTGGCTGACGGCGAAGATACCGGTCAATACCACGATCATGCCCAGGCCGCCGAAGAGGTACATATTATTGAAGGTGAACCGGGGCTCGGCGTCAATGGGGCTGAAGCCCACGGTGGCCAGCAGGATGCCGATGCAGGTGGAGGCCAGGCCCTTGAACATGTTGCCCTTGGAGATGGCCAGCACCATGGTGAGGGCCAGCAGGCACAGGGCGGTATATTCCCAGGGACCCATGGCAAAGGCGAAGTCCGCCACGGTCTCGGCCAGCACGCCGCCGATGATGGCGCTGAAGAAGGTGCCGGTGAAGGAGGCCGTCATGCCGATGGCCAGGGCTTTGCCGGCCTGGCCCTTCTTGGCCATGGGATGGCCGTCCCAGCAGGTGGCCACGGCGGAAGCGGAGCCGGGAATGCCCAGCAGCACCGAGCCGATGAACGCGCCGGAGCAGCCGCCGATCCACAGAGCCAGGAGGAAGATGACCGCGGTGCTGGACTCCATGGTGTAGGTCAGCGGCATGAACAGCATGACCGCCATGGTGCCGGAAAGGCCCGGAATGGCGCCAAAGATGATACCAACTGCGGTGCCTGCCACCATCAGCAGCAGGTTCAGCGGCTGGATCAGCTGGGAAAAGATATACGGAAGATACGATAACATGTCTTTTCCCCTCCCTTACTCAAACAGTTCGCCGATGGGCAGCTCCATATCGAAGAGCTGCACATACATGAACCAGATGACCAGCGTGACGCCGATGGCGAACACGATGCGCACCCACAGTTTGGTCTGCGCCTTGCTCTGCACGGCGAAATAGGTGGTGAGGCCATAGACCAGGAAGGGCGTGACGATGAGGAAGCCCAGGTATTTGAGGCCCAGGATATAGAGCCACAGCGCCGCAAAGGAGACGAGCATGCGCAGCAGGCCCGCCTTGGACATGATGGCCTTGTCCGGCTCCTTCTGGCGGCAGCCGTTGAAAAAGACGCCCAGTCCGCAGATTACCAGGCCCAGGGCAGCGATGCCGGGCATGAGCTTGGGGCCGGGATATTCCGCGGTCAGGGGTTTGTTGAACTGGCTGATCAGCACAAAGAAGATGATCCCCAGCACAACCAGCACCAGGCCGGTGATTTGGTCGCGCTTAACTTTCACAGTGAATCCCCCTTACAGGATGGAATTAAAAGCGCCTTACCCGAGGCATAACGGGTAAGGCGCCCTTGATGGTAGATTGCTTACCCTTTGGGAAGCGCGCTTGCCTTACTTGGCAAGGCCCAGCTCCTGGCACACGGACACCAGGGTTTCCTGCTGCGCGGCCACCAGAGCGGCGCCGTCGGCGTAGGGGGCGAACTCCATGCCAAAGCCGGACTTGCCCAGGATCTCGCTGACTTCGGGATCAGAGGCGGCGGCGGCAAACAGATCATGCAGGGCTTCGGCGGTCTCGTCGCTGGCAGTCTTGGGCAGCAGGACGAAGAAATAGGTGCCGAACACGCAGTTGTAGCCCAGCTCCTTGAAGGAGGGAACGTCGGGCAGCACGCTGTTGCGGCCGCCTTCCTCGGTGGCGGAGAAGCAAGCCAGCGCGACGACCTTTTCGCCTTCAACATACTGGCGGGCCTGGTTGGCGTTGACCAGCGCGCAGTCGATGGAGCCGCCCACCAGGTTGGTCAGCTTTTCGGTGTCGGGACCGGATTCCACGGTGCGCAGGGTGATGCCCAGCTCTTTGGTCAGGATGCCGCTCATGATGTGGGAGGAGCCGCCGGTCTCAACGCCGATGCGCAGCTCGGCTTCCTTGGCCTTGGCGATGAACTCGTCCACGTTGGTGATGCCGCTGGTGGCGGGCACGACCAGCACGTAGCCGCCCTTTTCCACGGGCAGGCCCACGCCGGCGACCTTGAATTCATCCTTGGGGCTCTGGGCATAGATGCCGGTGGCATGCTTGATCAGCATGGTGCTGTGGAAAAACAGGATCTTGCTGCCGTCTTTCTTGGCAGTGCGCACGGTTTCATAGGCGACCACGCCGCCGCCGTCGGTGTTGTTCTTGATGATCAGGTTGGAATCGGAATTCTTGTTGATCCATTCCACCAGCTGACGGCCGGCCACGTCGGTGCCGCCGCCGGCAGAGGCGGGCAGCTGCACTTCGATCTTCTTGGGAAGACCGGCGGCGGAAGCAACGGAGGTCAGGGCCATCATGACGGCCAGGAGAACGAGGACAAATTTCTTCATTTTGGTTTCCCTCCTGTGTTTTTTGGTATCAAAGTACCTTTATGGCACCATTATAGCAGGAGGGTTCATTGTTTGCAATCAGAAAATACAAAATATAAAGAAATACGATGCAACAGTTTGAAATGTGTTGCACCGTATTGAAACATTGTAATTCAGTTGGCTGTCTTTTTAAGAATCCTGCAATTTTTCCTGCTTCTTAGCAGCGCGGCGATTCTTGATGGCCTTGGTGATAACCGGGCCCACCACGCTGTACACAGCGATGAGGATGAAGATCAGCGAGATGGGACGGGTGAGGAAGCGGGTGTAATCGCCGCGGGCGTAGGAAACGCCGGTGCGGAAATATTCCTCGATCTTGGGTCCCAGGATGAAGGCCAGCATGAGCGGCGTCATGGGCATGCCGAACATATCCATCACCACGCCCAAGAGGCCAAAGCCGATCATCAGGTACACGCTGAACATGCTGGTGTTGGCCGTGAACGCGCCCATGAAGCAGATCATCAGGATGGCGCTGAACAGGTAATGATAGGGCGCTTTGAGCAGGTAGGGGAACCAGCGCTTGGTGCCCAGTTCGGTGAAGAAGATCAGGATGGCGGATACCAGCACGATCAGGAAGATCAGGGCGGCCACCACGGGGTTGGTCTTAATGAACATGGGGCCGGCCGTCAGGCCCTTGATGGTCATGGCGGACAGCAGCAGCACGGTGGTGGCGTCGCCGGGGATACCCAGGGAGATCATGGGGATCAGCGCGCCGCCCACGCCGGCGTTGTTGGAAACCTCGGCGGCCCAGATGCCGGGATCATAGCCGGTGCCGAACTTCTCGGGATGCTTGTCCATCTTCTTGGCCTGGCCGTAGGCGATCAGGTTGCTGATGCCGCTGCCCATGCCCGGCAGGAAGCCGATGAACAGGCCGATGACCAGGGAGACGATGATGGTCTTCAGGTTGGAGGTGAAGTCATGCAGGGTGAGGCCAAAGCCCTTCAGGCTCTTGGTGTCCACAGGGGGCATCTCCTGCTGTCCCTTGGCGTAGGCCGTGGCCACCTGCTGCAAGGCGAAGGTGCCCATCAGCAGGCAGATCATGTTGATGCCGCTGTACAGGTTGGTGTTGCCAAAGGTGAAGCGCATCTGGTTGGTCACCTTGTCGGTGCCGATCATGGCCAGGAAGAAGCCGATGAAGGCTGCCAGCAGGCCCTTGTAGATGGAGCCGTTGCTCAGGCCCACCACCATGGTGATGGCCATCAGGCACAGGGAGAAGTATTCCCAGGGGCCCAGGCTCAGGGCGACGTCGGCGATGGCGCCGGAGCACAGCATGGCCACGATGATGGACACCACCGTGCCGATGAAGGAGCCCGTGATGCCGATGGACAATGCCTTGGCCGCCTGGCCGTTGCGGGTCATGGGATAGCCGTCATAGCAGGTGCCGAT
>CACWUV010000130.1 GCA_902764185.1 uncultured Eubacteriales bacterium | reverse complement strand
CGGTCCAGATGGCTCAGGTTGTTGAGGCGCACGTTGGAGGTGATCTGAAATTCCAGCGTCACGTTGTATCTGCGCATGTCCTCCAACAGCTTTTTCCCCTTGACGCTGCGCAGATCGCAGGTGTACAGGCCGTGGCCGATGCGCAGATGGGGCATCTCCTGGCCGGGGCGCAGGGCTTCCGCCGCGCAGCGGATGCTGTTGGCCACGTTGTCCCGCAGGCTGTCGTTTTCGCCCGCGTGAATGCGGATAACGAAGCCCGGATGATCTCCCGCGATCTCCACCAGCTCCCGCAGCACCGTGCGCAGCTCCAATATATCGTTGATTTCTTCGCCGATGATGTCGCTGCCCGCCACATAGGGATCTCCCGCGATGGCGCGCAGGCACCGCAGGTTTTCCGCCAGATAGTCGTTGGGCGTCACCCGGTCGCGGATGATGGTCAGCGGAATGCGGCGGATGCCCGCCAGGAACCGCAGCACCACGCCGGTCTCCCGGGTCACCGTGGGCATGATCTCGTGAATCTGCCGCAGCTTCCCCGGGAAATCCGCCCGGTTCAGCAGCGATGTGTCCGATATTTCGGCGTATTCGATGCCGTGGCGCTGGTATTCCCGGGCGATCCACAGCAGCAGATCCTGATAGAGGGTGTTGCGGCGGTACCGGTCGTCCTCCCGGTCCTGGCGCATGCGCCGGGCATAGGCGGCCACCTCCCGGTCGGGGATGCCCTCGATGTTCATGCCGCTGTACTGCTCCGCCGCGGCCACGCCCTTGGTGAACACATAGCGGTACAGATACACCTTTTCCAGGTCCGCAAACACCGCCTGGCCGTCCTTGGGGATGGTGAGGGAGTTGCGGATTTTTTCAATGTTGGACGCGGCGTCCTTCAGGTTGCCCAATATCAGATCGGCAAAATTGATGAAGGTAAAATCGTCGATGCGGCGCTCCCGGTGGCGGCCTGTCAGCGGGCTGTCCGAAAGGGCTTTTTCCGCTGCCAGGCGGGCGGACTCCAGCCTGCGCTGCTGATCCTCCGAGCAGCGCAGCCCCAGCTTTTTGATGTAATAATAGGGATAGCGGATCTGGTGCACGATGCCCAGGGCGATGAGGCAATCCGGGGGCAGGTTGCCGTTCATGTGGGTGTGCAGATCGGTGCGGAATTTGCATTCGCTGCGGATGTAGGTCTTAACGATGGTCTTTTCGATGCCCAGCCGGTAATCCTTGGTCTGGCTCATCAGCGTTTTGGAGATGGCCGGGATGCTGGCCTTCAGTTCCACCCGCCCGTCGGGGTAGATGTTGGCGATCTTGGTGTTGCCCAGCCGCAGGATGTACACCCGACGGTTATCCCCGTCCAGATAGCAGGGAATCTCGCCCCGGATCACCTTGAGGCCGTTTTCATCCAGCGTCGTTTCCAGCTGGCAGAGGCGGGCCAGGTTGGTGATCAGGTTGCCCGTGTGGTGGTTGGGCGTGCGGATCACATAGTGAAGCCGCGGTCCCTCCATATAGAGCTCCACCGCCATGTCCTTTTCCCGGTCCAGATAAAACTGCTGAAAATAGATCATTCCGCGTACCCCCTGCACAGACTGACAAGCCTTATTCTATGATGTTATCATAGAACGGGGCTTGTTGCAAACGGTAATTGATCAGGATGCGCCCGCCTCAAAAAACATAGACCGCCAGCCCCAGCAAAAACTGGCCCAGATAATAAGCGCCCAGGCTGACGTAATCCAGCTTGATGTGGTTGCGGTCCACCAGCAGATAGCCCAGCAGGCCGTCGGAAAAGGCGAACAGCAGCGCGCCGGCAAAATACAGCGGATACTGGGCGGCGGCCAGGGCTACCATGACACTGAGGATGGTGGCGTAGGCGTAAAAGAAGGGATACCGGCGGCCGATGCGGCTGCGGAAGCGGGTAAAGGCGGCGGTGGCCAGGCCCATGAGGGCCAGGAACAGCAGTAGGCTGAACCAATTGGGCCGGCGCATGATGACGAAGGACGCCATATACAGCACATGGCCCAGGGCGAAAATGGCCCCGCCCGCCAGAAAATGCACGCACAGCACGCCGTCCGCAATGGCGCAGGCCACCAGCCCCGCCAGCAGTATCCAGTGGGCCGTGGTGCCGCTTTTGAGACACCCCAGCAGCGCCACCAGCACCGCCATGGCCGTGGCCGCGCACTTGACGGCAATGTGCAGCCCGCGGTTGTTCATGGGCGTGCCCTTCATGCGCTGGAACATCAGGTAGAAGATGCACATGAACGCGAAGGCAAGGCAGATGATATAGGTCATGGGAAACCTCCTTGCGGTGGATCTGTTGGAAATGTTGATGGCAACGGAGGACGAGATCCTTCGACTGCGCTGCGCTCTGCTCAGGATGACATTGGAAGGGGATCTATCCTTGTTTATTGACTGAAATCGCAGCAAAAGTCGCCAATAAACAAGAGCAAAATCACCTAATGATGTCATCCTGAGCGGAGCGCAGCGCAGTCGAAGGATCTAATGCAGACGCCATCAAATTTCTGTTTATCAAGGTACCCACCTGTTTCATTATAAAAAAAGGCGAAGCCATCCCGGCTTCGCCTTGTATTTTAGATTTTCAAGCCTCTGCTGGCAGCCTTGGCCCGCAGCTCGTGACTCAATGTGCGCTTGCGCATGCGCAGGGATTTGGGGGTGATCTCCAGCAGTTCGTCGTCGTCGATGAACTCCATGCACTCCTCCAGGGTCAGCGGATGTACGCTGACCAGGCGCATGCTTTCCTCGGCCGCGCCGCTGTTGCGGGTGTTGGTCACGTGCTTTTTGCGGCACACGTTGCACACGATGTCGCCGGGACGGCTGTTTTCGCCGCAGATCTGACCGGCGTACACCGGCACCTGGCTGCCCACGAACAGGGTGCCGCGCTCCTGGGTGTAGAACAGGCCGTAGGTCGTGGTTTCGCCGGTCTCGTAGACCACCAGCGCGCCCACGCTGCGGTGGGGGATATCGCCCCGGAAGGGCTCGTAGCGCTCAAACACGCTGCTCATGATACCCTCGCCGCGGGTGTCGGTCAGGAACTCGCTGCGATAGCCGAAGAGGCCGCGGCTGGGCACCAGGAATTCCAGGCGCACCCGGTCGCTGCCGTCCATCTTTTCCAGCACGCCGCGGCGGCGGCCCATCTTTTCGATGACGGCGCCGGCGTAGGCCTGGGGCACGTCGGCCACCATGCGCTCGATGGGCTCGCAGGTGACGCCGTCGATTTCTTTGAGGATCACCTCGGGCTTGGACACCTGGAATTCGTATCCCTGGCGGCGCATGGTCTCAATGAGGATGGACAGGTGCAGCTCGCCCCGTCCGCACACGTTGAAGCTCTCGGTGGTGTCGCCGTCAGTGACCCGCAGGCTCATGTCGGTCTGCAGCTCGCGGTACAGGCGGGCGCGCAGGTGACGGCTGGTCACATACTGGCCTTCCTTGCCCGCGAAGGGGCTGTCGTTGACGGAGAAGGTCATGCTCACCGTGGGCTCGCTGATGTGCACGAAGGGCAGGGGCTCGGGGGTCTCGGGCGCGCACACGGTATCGCCGATGGAGATGTCCTCCAGGCCCGTCAGCGCCACGATGTCGCCCATGCTCACCTCTTCGGCGGGCAGGCGCTTGAGGCCGTCGTGGGTAAAGAGGCCGGTGAGGCGCCAAGGCTGGCTGACCTTGCCCTCCTCCAGATAATTGCAGCGCACCACCATCTGGCCCGCCTTCAGCACGCCGCGGCTGATGCGGCCAATGCCGATGCGGCCCACATAGTCGTTGTAGTCGATGGTGGAGATCAGCACCTGGGCGGGGCCCTCCATGTCGCCCTGGGGAGCCGGGATGTACTTCATGATGGCGTCAAACAGCGGGCGCAGATCGGTGCCTTCCTGCTCCAGATCCAGGGTGCAGGTACCCTTGCGGGCGGAGGCGTACAGGATGGGCCGCTCCAGGGTCTCCGGGTCGGCGTCCAATTCGATCAGCAGATCCAGAATTTCGTCCACCACCTCGGCGCAGCGGGCGTCGGGACGGTCGATCTTGTTGATGCAGATCAGCACCGGCAGGCTGAGCTCCAGCGCCTTGCTGAGCACAAAGCGGGTCTGGGGCATGGGCCCTTCAAAGCTGTCCACCAGCAGCAGCACGCCGTCCACCATTTTGAGCACGCGCTCCACCTCGCCGCCAAAGTCGGCATGGCCTGGGGTGTCCACAATGTTGATCTTGGCGTCGTGATAGTGCACGGCGGTGTTTTTGGACAGGATGGTGATGCCGCGCTCGCGCTCCAGGTCGTTGGAGTCCATCACGCGGTCAGCCACTTCCTGATTCTGCCGGAAAACGCCGCCCTGCTTGAGCATTTCGTTCACCAGGCTGGTCTTGCCGTGGTCCACGTGGGCGATGATGGCGATGTTGCGGATATCGTTGCGAATCATAAAATATCTTCCTTTCGTGGGGGAGACGTTGGGGCTTTGCCCCAAACCCCACTGGGGTGGGTGTCCCACCCCAGATCCCGCCATAGGGCGGTTGCTGCTTGGCTGTGTAAAAATGCCGCGGTTTTCCGCTGAAACTATATCTGGGTTAGCCGCTTCCGGGCAGCGCAGGATATTAAGGGCCGGCCCTTAACGTCCCCTTAGAAAACTTCCCTGGGCGCCAGCTCGGCCAATTCGAGGCCCTTGTTGTTTTCCTGGGCCAGGCGGATGCTCCATTCGTTTTCAAAGAGCAGCACGTCGCGGTTTTCGGCGTCCCGGGCGCGGGCGGAGGTGGAGGTGAGCTTCAGGTCCGCCACGGGCTTGGGGGTCTCGATGACCCAGCGCACATAGCCGAAGGGCAATTGCTCCAGCACCAGATCCACGCCGTACTCGCTCTTTAGGCGATAGGTGAGCACGTCAAACTGCAATACGCCCACCACGCCGACCAGAAAATCCTCCCGGCCGGTCTCGTCGCGGATGAAGGTCTGGATGGCGCCTTCCTCGCTGAGCTGCAAGATACCCTTGACAAACTGCTTGCGCTTCATGCTGTCCAGGGGCCGCACCCGGGCAAAGTGCTCGGGGGCGAACACGGGGATTTTTTCAAACTTGATCTTGCGGCCCACGCACAGCGTGTCGCCCAGATGGTATATCCCCGGGTCGAACAATCCGATGATGTCGCCGGGATAGGCCACCTCGATGCCTTCGCGTTCGTCCGCCATGAACTGCTGGGGCTGCTTCACCTGGACCTCCTTGCCGGTGCCGGAGTGCCACACGGTCATGCCCTTGTGGAATTCGCCGCTGACCACGCGCAGGAAGGCCAGGCGGTCCCGGTGTGCCGGGTTCATGTTGGCCTGGATCTTGAAGATGAAGCCCGAGAACCGGTCGTCGTCCGGCTCCACCAGGCCCTCGTTGCTCTCCCGGGGCAGGGGCGGCGGCGTGTACTGCAAAAACCGCTCCAGGAAGGGCTCCACGCCAAAGTTGGTCACCGCGCTGCCAAAGAACATGGGGGTCAGCTCGCCCCGGCGCACGGCCTCCAGATCAAAGCCCTCGCCCGCCTCGTCCAATAGCTCGATTTCCTCGTTCAGACGGTTGATGTAGTGCTTTTCCAGCATGCCGTCCAGTGCCGGATCGTCCAGCGCCACCGTGGTCTTTTCCGCCTTGCGCTTGCCGTGGTCGCCGCCGAAATAGAGCTCGATCTCCTTTTTGTCCCGGTGGTACACGCCCTGAAAATCGCCGTCCACGCCGATGGGCCAGTTGATGGGGCATGCATGGATGCCCAGCACGTCCTCCAATTCGTCCATCATGGCAAAGGGGTCCTTGGCCGCCCGGTCCATCTTGTTGACAAAGGTGAAGATGGGGATGCCCCGCATGCGGCACACCTTGAACAGCTTGATGGTCTGGGCCTCCACGCCCTTGGCCGCGTCGATGAGCATCACGGCGCTGTCTGCCGCCACCAGCACGCGATAGGTGTCCTCGCTGAAATCCTGGTGGCCCGGGGTGTCCAGAATGTTGATGTCAAAGCCGTTGAAGGAGAACTGCATGGCGCTGCTGGTCACGCTGATGCCGCGCTGCTTTTCGATCTCCATCCAGTCGCTGGTGGCATGGCGCTCGGCCTTGCGTGCCTTGACGCTGCCGGCCTGCCGAATGGCGCCGCCATAGAGCAGCAGCTTCTCCGTCAGGGTGGTTTTACCGGCGTCCGGGTGGCTGATGATGGCAAATGTCCGCCTGCGGGCGACCTCGTCTTTCAGCATAGGCTCTCTCCTTTACGGTGATCGGTTCACAATCGTTTATTATAATAGAAAGGATGGGAGGCTGTCAATGTTTTGCGTGGCAAAATATAGAGAGATTCCGTTGAGCGGAGGATGCTCTCCCGCCTTTTTTCCGTTGCCTCGTTCCCTTCTTTTTGCGCCGCCTGCCGCATAGGATAGACCGATCCATCCTATTCGGAGGTGTTTTTATGTCGGACAATACCGTGACCACCGCCTGCGCCTACACCTATACCGTCAAACGGGGCGACAGCTTCTATCTCATCGCCCGGCGGCTGGGCGTCCCCCTGCGGGACCTGATGAACGCCAACGCGGACATCCCACCCTCCCGGCTTATGGTGGGGGATGTGCTGTGCATTCCCTCCTGCGCCGATACCCCGGCTCAGGAGCCGGATCAGCCCGCCCAGGACCCCGCCGCCTGCCCCGCGGAGCGCCGGCATAAGGTGGCCGCCCAGGAAACGGTGACGGACATCCAGCTCAAGCACAACAAAAGCCTGCACACCCTGGAGACGGCCAATCCCAAGCTGGACCTGGACAACTTGAAGGAGGGGGATACCGTGTGCGTGCCGCCGGTCAATCTGCCCTGCGCCCTGCCCGGCAGCGCCGTGGTGGGGGAAGGCGAAAACCTGGAATCCCTGGCCCATCGCTACCGCCTGTCCGTGGCCCAGGTGCTCCGCGCCAATCCCTGCCTGGCCCCGGACGACTTTGTGCCAGGCGTCACGGTGAAGCTGCCACAGTAACAAACAAAGGAGAACGCAGCGCTGAGATCCTGCTGGCCGATAGGCTGGCAGGATTTTTTAATGCTATTTCCTGAATAAAACAAGACACTGGAAAACAGAAATTGGCAAGGGGAACGTTAGGGCCTCCGCGGCCCTAAAACCCGCGCCAGGGCCCGCTTGGGCCCTGGACCCATCCCGGCGAACCGGCTTGAAAACAACTACAAACAATCA
>CACWUV010000129.1 GCA_902764185.1 uncultured Eubacteriales bacterium | reverse complement strand
CCATCGGCGCCAACCAGACCGCCACCTCCCAGAGCGGCGTCAACATCATCAAATACCGCGTGATCCCCTACATCTTTCTGGCGGTGTGCCTGGTGACGGCCTCCCTGTTCCAGATGGGCTATACCGGCGCGGCCAGCGACGCCACGGGCACGGGCTTTGAAATGAACGTCATGGTGTCCCTGATTCTGGGCGGCATGCCCCTGAAAGGCGGCATGAAGTCCCGCGTTTCCTGCGCCATCATCGGTTCCCTCACCTACTCTCTGCTGGCTGTGGGTCTGCCCATTATCGGCGTGCCCACCCGCCTCACCTTCCTTATCAAAGCCGCCATCTTCCTGATTGTGGTGCTCATCACCTGCCGCCAGAAGAACGGCGTGCTGCCCCGGTAAATTCGTTTTGCGCAGGCTTTCGGCCTGTGAATATAAAAGGAGGAAGTTTATCCATGAAAAAGCTGATCGCAATCGTTCTGACCCTCGTCATGCTGCTCGGCATCGCGGCCATGCCCGCCTCCGCCGAAGGCAAAGGCAAGATCCTGTATCTGTCCAACCTCAACAGCGGCGCGCAGTATGAATTCTATGTCGCTTATCTGAACATGATGGCCAAGGAACTGGGCTACACCGTGGAGATCGTCTACGGCGATATGTTCAACGATCCCGCCGGCAACCTGAAGGCTGTCAAGAACTCCTACACCTCCGACGTGGTGGGCCTGATCTCCTGCATGGACGGCGGCCTGATCAACATCATGGAAGAATATCCCGACCTGTGGGTGGTGGGCTTCTTCTCTGACTATGACAACGTGTTCAATGCCGGCGGCACCAGCGAAGGCATCCTGCAGAAGGATCATTTCCTGGGCCTGATGGGCGACAACTACATCAGCGGCGTTGATCTTGGCGAAGCCTATGCGGAGGAAGTCATTGCCCGCGGCTACAAGAAGGTTTCTACCTGCATCTTCCCTGTCTATGCCTATCCGAAGCACACCGTTTGCGACCAGGCGTTCCGTGCCTATATTGAAAAGCACAATGAAACCGCGGCTGAACCCATTGAAATCGTGGGCGACGCCACCGTGCTGAACTTCAGCCCCCTGGAGACCAACTACTTCTTCGAGGACGGCCACGACGATCTGGATTGCATCGTGGGCTTCTGCGCCGGCACCACCTTCATTTATCCCACCGTGGTGGAAGCCAAGTCCATGGGCATCTGCAAGGACGACATGCAGATCATCACCGGCGGCTTTGACAACGACCCCGACCTGATGGCCGACTGCGGCGACGACAAGAACATCGTGCGCCTGACCACCGCCGCTTTCGAGAGCATCATCTGGCCCATGGCCCTGATGGACGCCGCCGTTTCCGGCAGCATGTACAAGGATTATCCCGGCGTGGAGCGGCTGGATTCCGGCAAAATGAATATCAACAGCACCGAGAAGTTTGAAGCCGTCATCAACAACAGCCCCATGGGCGCCACCAACGACGCCGACCGTCTGGGCAAGGCGCTGGCCAGCTGGGATGATATGAAGGACTACTTCACCAGCGTGAACCCCGACGCTTCCTATCAGGCGCTGACCGAATACTGCCAGAGCTTCGCCGTGGAAGGCTACATGAAGTAATTATCCCATTGATTGCCCGCCCGGGAGAACCTGCTCCCGGGCGAGCGCCCCACACTCTATTTGGAGGCAGAACCCATGAAGAAAGCATTGGACATCCTCAAGCGCGTTGCGGGTACGCTGATGCTGCCCGTGATCATGTTTGTGATCATGAAGCTCCTGTGCCATGCCAACGGCAAGAAATTCCTGGAAAACATGGCCATGTGGAAGGTGATGATCCCCAACGTCGCCGTGTCGGTGGCCTGCGCCATGGGCATCGGCCTCCAGTTCAAAAACGGACGCTTTGACTTTTCAGGCGGCGCCATCATGCTGCTGTCCGCCATCGTGGCCGGCAGCATCGCCCGCGACGCCGGAACCGGCAGCCCCATGCTGTTCTGCGTCATCGCGGTGGCCATGTGCGTGCTGCTCAGCGTGGGCGTGGCCTTGGTGTACGTCTATGGCCGTCTGCCCATCATGATCGCCACCATCGGCATGGCGCTGCTCTATGAATCCATCACCCCGCTGGTCTTTGGCGGCGGCGGCATCAACCTGGTGTCCGTCAAATTCATCAAGCAGCTTTCCGCCTATCCCACGGTGCTGATTCCCTTTGCCTGCGCTGTGGCTGTGTACGCCATATATAACTATCTGGCCACCACGGGCAAGCAGAGCCTGCTGCTGGCCAAAAACCAGCAGGCAGCCGTGAACATCGGCGTTAACGAGAACAAGAACGTCATTCTGAGCTATGTGTACAGCGGCCTGATCTTCGGCTTTGCCACCATCATCTGGGCCTCCATCGGCAAGCATGACGCCAGCTTCTCCTCCCTGAGCACGGTGGGTGAGCTGTTCAGCAACATCCTGCCCGTGTTCGTGGGCCTCTACATCGGCGTGTTCTGCGGCGATACCATTGGCATCATCATGGGCTCTTTGGCCATCTGTATGATGAAGACCGGTCTGACCACCGTGTTCAAGGCCGAGCTGGGCGGCGCCATCTCCACCGCCATGATGGGCTTGTTCGTCTTCCTGGTCAACCTGGTGGCCGGTCAGGGCGGCAACATCAAAAAGCTGTTTGGCAAGCTGTTTGCCACTCATCAGCCGGTCAAAGCATAAATACCGTACTTCAATCCACCATTGGGCGGGCGAGGGCACAGACCCGCGCCCGTCTTTTTTGAAAGGAACGCCATGAAAATCACTGATATTCGTGTCAACGGCATCCGGGAGCCGCTGGGCTTTTCTCTGCCGCATGTGTCCGTATCCTGGAAGGTAAAGGAGACTGCTTCCAAACTGCCCGTTCATGAAAAGATCACCTTAGCATCGGACCCTGATTTCGCGCGGGTGCTCTATGAAAAGGAAGGGGACAGGCTGGCTTCAATCGGCGAGGTGATCCCGATTGCTTTGCAGCCGCGTATCCGCTATTATCTGCGGGTCGAGGCAGCGGGAGACACCGGCGATCAGGCTGCTGGGACTTCCTGGTTTGAGACCGGCAAAATGGAGGAGCCCTGGCAGGCGCAATGGATCGGCACGGTGGCGGAGGATACCTTCCATCCTGTGTTTTTCCGGGATTTCGCTTTGCCTGGCGAGATCGCTTCCGCCCGGCTTTATATCACCGGTCTGGGTCTGTATGAGGCGTTCCTCAATGGCGAAAAGGCGGGCGATGACCTGCTGGCCCCCTTCTGCAATGATTATAACGAGCAGGTGCAGGCGCAGACCTATGACGTAACGGCCCAGCTCCGAAACGGCGAAAACCGGCTGGAGATCCTCACCGGCAACGGCTTGTATAAAGGCCGTCTGGGATATGAAGGAAAAAAGGCGATCTTCGGGGATCGCTTCCAGGTGATTGCCGAGCTGCGCGTGACGCTGGCCGATGGATCGGAGCATTTGATCGGCACCGATGAAAGCTGGCGGTATCGGGGCAGCGATTTTGAATGGTCGGATATTTATGACGGCGAGTGCCTGAACCGTCTGCTGTGGCAAGGACAAGAAAACCCGGCCAAGCCTGTTGCGCTTCTGCCTGAAAAGAAGCTGTGCGACCGTTACAGCCTGCCGGTGATCGTCAAGGACAGTCTGCCCGTCCGGGAGATCATCCATACGCCCGCTGGAGAAACGGTGCTGGACATGGGCCAGAATTTCACCGGTTACCTGGAGTATGCGGCGGATTTTCCAGCCGGCACGCGGATCATCCTGGATCATGGCGAGATCCTGCAAGGGGGAAACTTTTATAACGATAATTATCGTACCGCCAAAGCGCAGATGGTCTATGTATCGGGCGGATGCCGGGAAACAGTGCGGGCGCACTTCACCTTCTTCGGCTTCCGGTATGTCCGCGTGACCGGCTGGCCAGGGGAGATTAAAAAGGAGGATTTCATGGGTCGGGTGGTCTATTCCGATCTGGATACCTCCATCCGCTTTTCCAGCGGCAATGACAAGCTGAACCGCCTGGCGCAGAACGCCTTCTGGGGACAGCGCAGCAACTTCCTGGATATGCCCACCGATTGCCCCCAGCGGGACGAGCGCCTGGGGTGGACGGGGGACGCGCAGGTGTTTTCGCCTACGGCCTGCTTCCAGATGGATACCCGCGCCTTCTACCACAAGTTCCTCACGGACCTGCGGATCGACCAGCGCAAGCACGATGGCGTCGTGGCCAATTATCTGCCCAATTTCAGTGATATGCCCGGCGGCAGCAGCGTATGGGGCGACGTTGCTACCTTCCTGCCCATCACGCTCTATGATTATTATGGCGATCGGGAAGACCTGCGGGCCGCCTATCCGCTGATGCGGGATTGGGTGGATTGGATCTATCGCCAGGACGAAAAGAACGGCGGCCACAGGCTGTGGAATTTCGGCTTCCACTTTGGCGACTGGCTGGCCCAGGACGGCGTGACGCCCCAGAGCATGAAGGGCGGCACCGACGATTTCTTCGTGGCCAGCATGTATTATTACGCCTCCGCCCGCAAGGTGGAACGGGCGGCGAAGATCCTGGAAAAAGCGGAGGACGCGAAGCGATACGGCCAGCTGGCCGAGGATGTCTGCGCAGCCATTCTCCGGGAGTATTTCAGCCCCAATGGGCGGCTGTGCGTGGATACCCAGACGGCCTATTTGCTGTGCCTGAACTTCGGCGTCTATGTGGATAAGGATCGTCTGATCGCGGGCCTCAAAACCCGTTTTCAGAAGGACTGCTACAAGATCAAGGGCGGTTTTGTGGGGGCCACCATGATGTGCCGGGTGCTGGCCGAGAACGGCATGGAGGATCTGGCGGCGCATTTTCTGTTCCAGGAGGGTTTCCCCGGCTGGCTGCATTGCGTCAACCTGGGTGCCACCACCATCTGGGAGCGCTGGAACAGCGTGCTGGACGATGGGACCATCAGCGGCACGGGCATGAATTCCCTCAACCATTATTCCTATGGTTCCGTCATGGAGTATGTGTTCCGGGATCTGGCGGGCATTCAGTCCCTTGCGCCCGCTTTTGCCCGGGTGCGCTTCGCCCCCCATCCTACGTGGCGGGCGGGAGAAATGACCTGCGCCTATGATTCCATCCAGGGTGAGTACGCCTCCTTCTGGCGTATCAATGGCGACGGCACTCTGACGGTTCGCTTCCAGGTGCCCTTTGGCTGCACCGCCGAAGCTGTGCTGCCTGGGACGGAGGAAACCGTAGAGCTGGCTGCAGGCGTTTTTGAAAAGACTTATCGGCCGTCCATTGATTACCGGCTGAAATACACCCTGGAAAGCCGTCTGGAGGAAATGCAGGACGACCCCGAAGCGGTGGCTGTCCTGCAAGCGGATTTCCCGGCGGCCTATGCGCTGATTGAGACCCACGACGCGGAGTTTTTGACCATGAAGCTGCGCGATTTGCAATTCCTGTTCTTCCGGGGCTTCAATCCCCAGATGGTGCAGGAAGGCACCCGTCGGCTCTTTACATTGAAAGCATGATGAGGAGGATAAAACCATGATCGATCTGAAAGGCAATCCCTTTTTTCTGAATGACAAGGACATCGCCTGGGTGGAGGAGACTAAGGCGTCCATGACCCTGGAGGAAAAGCTGCAGCAGCTGTTTTTCCCCATCGGCTATTCCTCCAATGAAGGCTATCTGCAATATGAACTGCTGAATCGTCATCCCGGCGGCGTCATGTTCCGCACCGGCAAGACGGAGGAGGTGTTCAGCGCCTATTCCTATCTGCAAAACCATACCAAGATCCCCATGTTCCTGGCGGCCAACCTGGAGGCCGGCGGCGACGGCATCGTGGAGGAGGGCACAGCCTTCGGCAAGCAGATGCAGGCGGCGGCCACAGGCGATCCCGAGCAGGCTTATCGGCTGGGCAAGATCGCCTGCGCGGAAGGTCAGGCGGTGGGCTGCAATTACGCCTTTGCTCCGGTCATTGATATTGACAATAACTTCCATAATCCCATCACCAACGTGCGCACCTACGGCAGCGATCCCGAGATGGTGAAGGCCTGCGGCCTGGCCTATATGAAGGGCGCCAAGGAATGCGGCAGCGCCGTATCCATCAAGCATTTCCCCGGCGACGGCGTGGACGAGTGCGATCAGCATATCCTGACCAGCGTAAATTCCCTGTCCTGCGAGGAATGGGACAGGACCTACGGCGACATCTATAAGACCCTCATCGAGAACGGCGCGCTGACCGTCATGGTGGGCCATATCGCCATGCCCGCTTATCAGAAAAAGTTCAACCCCAATCATCCCGACAAGCTGATGCCTGCCACCCTGTCGCCGGAGCTGCTCAAGAACCTGCTGCGGGAGCAGCTGGGCTTCAACGGCATGATCATCAGCGACGCCAGTCCCATGGTGGGCTTCCTGTGCGCTATGGATCGCCGCCAGTCCGTGCCCTATTGCATCGAGGCCGGCTGCGATATGCTGCTGTTCAACAAGGATTACGAGGAAGATCTAAATTACATGCGCCAGGGCTACGAGCAGGGCATCCTCAGCGAGCAGCGCCTGGACGAGGCCATCACCCGCATCCTGGCCGCCAAGGCGGCCTTGAAACTCCATGAAAAGCAGCAGAACGGCACCCTGGCGCCCAGCAAGGAAGGCCTGGGCGTCATCGCCTGCGAACAGCACCAAGCCTGGGCCAAGGAATGCGCCGACAAGGCCGTGACCCTGGTCAAGGATACCCAGCATCTGCTGCCCATCGATCCCAAGCGGCATCACCGGGTCCTGTTCGAGATTCTGGGCAAGTGCCCCAGCGAGCAGCGGGTGGCGGCGCGGTTCATCGCCGACATGGAAAAAGAGGGCTTCGAGATGATTCCATACGAAGAAGAAGTCTTTGATTTCTCCAAGCCCATGCGCTTTGAGACCGTGGAGGAATTCCGGAGCAAGTACGACCTGGTGGTTTACATCGGCAACGTGGAGAATGCCTCCAACAAGACCACCGCCCGCCTCAACTGGCACGCTCCCTACGGCGCGGGCAACAACATCCCCTGGTTTGTGGAGATCGTGCCCACCCTGTTCATCTCTTTGCAGAATCCCTATCATCTTTTGGACGTTCCCATGGTAAAAACCTATATCAATGCGTACTCAAATCATGATATAATGATTGACACCGTGGTGGAAAAGCTGGTGGGCAGGAGCGCGTTCCAGGGCAAGAGCCCCGTGGACCCCTTCTGCGGCAAGGAATATCTGCGGTATTGAGGAGGCGAACAAATGAAATTTGACGCGGTGATTTTTGACCTGGACG
>CACWUV010000128.1 GCA_902764185.1 uncultured Eubacteriales bacterium | reverse complement strand
GCGTCGGCCCCTACGGTGAGGATTGTCGCCGTGTACCATTCATCCGGCCTTGGCGGTGGTCGGTGCCGGGTCGCGGGCGCTTCTTGAAGCGCCCCTACGTTAGAAACGGCAGTGGCCGATTTTGCTTAGAACAGATCCAGTGAACTGTCCAGGTAGATCGCTTCCCGCACCTTTAACTGGTATTCCGGCCGGGTCAGGTAGTACAGCAGGAATTCCAGCACCACCGCGCTGCCCAAGCTGCGGCCCTCGATTTTGAAGTGGCGGAAGCCCGCGGGCAGGTACACGTTCTGGATGTCCCGGATGCCGATGAAGGTGGGGCGCTCCATGGCGGCGGAGAAGCGGTAGCCCCCCTCCCCTGCCCAGGGGCAGGTGTGGGCGGCGTTCTCCCCCAGGCTTTGGCGGCTGACGGCTTCGTAGCAGGCCCGGCGCCGGGTACACTCCGGGTGGCAGCACTCATTGCAGAGAAATTCCACCTTTTGCTTCAGGGCATCGGGGAGGGCGTTTAAGTGGGCAAAATCCTTATTCAGCCGGAAATCCGGCACCACGAAGCGGAAGTCCTCCCGGCGCAGTTCTTCTTCCAATTGGGCGAAGTCCGTCAGCACCTTGGTGGTGGAGGAGACGAAGTAAAAGGCGGGGTATCGCTCCCGGAGATAGGACAGCAGCAAATCCGAGGTGAGGATGACGCCAGTTTCGACGCCGCTCCCGGCAAACGCCTCGCACAGGGCGTTGCACCGGGGGTCATGGAGATGCTCCTCCCGCAGCAGGGAGTTGCTGAAGGTCAGCCGGGCGGAGACGCCGTATTCTGCCAGCAGGGCAGCCACCTCTTGGGGCCGGTTTTCCCCATAGCCCACCCGGCCGCCGCCCCACAGGCAGTCGGCGGGGGCGCCGTAGAGGGAGCCGATGGCGCACCAGGGGTAAAACCAGTCACGGTGCTGCCGGTACAGGGGCAGAAAGGCCCGGTAGAGGTCGTAGAATTCAAAGAGACCGGGGAGGTGATAAAAGGCGGTCATTCCACCTTGTCCTCCGGGGCAGCGTCGGACTTGACTTCGTCCTCCGAATCGTTTTCTTCCTCCTCGTCCTCGCCGCTGCGAAACAGCAGGCCAAAGCTCATGCCCAGGCACATGCCCACCGGCAGCCACAGGCCAATGTTGTCGGTGGCGGCTCCGATGGCGGCGCCAATGGCCAGGCCCAGCGCCAGGCCCAGCGCCAGGCCGGAGCCGCCCTTTTTATCCTCGTTTTTCTCCCGCTTTTCCGGGGATTCCTGCATCTCTTTTTTATCCATGGTAATCCTTCCTTTCTCTCTTCAGCCGAAAAGGCCCGGAGCTCGTCCTCATTGCGCAGCACAATCTCCGGCGCGCCGTGGAGCATCACGTTGTCGAAGCCGTCGATGAAGCTGCGCACGTCGGTCTTGTATCCGATGCAGCGCTTGCCTTTGGCGTAGCAGTAGCCCAGCTCGAAGCAGGCCCCCTCGTCGGGCACCCGGCCGTCGAAGAGGAACAGCACCGTGTCGCACCAATCCATGTGGGCGCAGTCCAGCTTGAATAAATAGTTCCGCTTGGGCAGGCCGTCAATGGTGTCGGGCAGGTCCGCCACGCAGCCGCCGTCCCGCTGGGGCAGGAAGGTCTCGTGGCCGCATTGGCGGAGAATTTCGTCAATGCGCAGGTTGAAGGCCCGCTCGCCCTCAGAGAACAGGGGCGCGGCGATGTAGATTTTTTGCTTTTCCATAGGTGCCTCCTTACAGCGTTTTGGCGTTGGCGTGGGCGTGGTAGACGGTGCGGGGATGGCGGGCGAGAATACGCTGCCAGTCGGCGGCCAGGGCGGGATTGTCCTCGTAGGCCGCCAGGTAGGATAGCGGCTCCAGGTCACCCACGAAGCAGTCGCCGTCATCCAGCACCAGGGAGAGGCTGTCGGCGCTGTGGCTGGGGGTGGGGATGATCTCCCCGGCGATGCCCAGGGCGGCGAGGCGGGCCCGGCTGTCGGCCCAGGGGATGACCTCCGCCGCCGTCTCGTCCGCCGGGACGTAAGCAAGGCGGCTGTCACGGGCGAAGATGGGGTCGGGGTCATGGAGGTGGGGCAGCTGCTCCTGCGTCACCAGCAGCGTCACGCCCCGGCGCTGCAGTTCCCCCGCCAGGCCCATGTGGTCGCCGTGGCAGTGGGTCAGCAGCAGGTGGGAAATGGCGTCCAGCGTCAGGCCGCTCTGCTTCAACGCCCGGAAGAACGCCGGCAGCGTACCGGCCCAGTCGGTGTCCAGCAGCAGGCCGCCGGTTTCGGTGGGGAAGTAAAAGGTATTGGTGTTGCCGTAGCGGAGGAGTATCATACAATCACCCATTTGGCGTAATGGATTCTTCACTATGGGGATTATAGCGTATTTTCACGGGGGCGTAAAGGGTAGATAGGGTATTCCGGAGCGAAATGCGTCTTGTAATCTCCCGCCGCTCCTTTTATAATTATGGAAAACAGACGGCATAAAAGGGGGCTTTGGCGTGAAAGCGGATGTGATGTTCTTTGACACGGAAATCCACGGTGAAACCGGTAAGGTGCTGGATATCGGCGCCATCCGCAGCAGTGGCGTCCGGCTCCACACCAAGAGCCTGCCCGCTTTTGCCACATTCATCCGGGGCAGCCGCTTCTTCTGCGGGCACAACATTCTGGCTCACGACCTCAAATATGTGGGCAATCTGATACAGGACGCCTGCCCCGGCTATATCCCCATTGATACGCTGTGCCTGTCCCCGCTGCTGTTTCCCACGAAGCCCTATCATAAGCTGCTGAAAAACGACAAGCTGCAGGTGGACGAGCTGAACAACCCTCTCAACGACGCCATCAAGGCCGCGGAGCTGTTTTATGACGAGCTGAACGCCTTTGAGGCGCTGCCTCCCGCCCTGCAGAACGTCTACTGCGGCCTGCTGGGGAAAACGCCGGAGTTTTCCGGCTTTTTCACCTATCTGCGCAGAAATCCCGGCGGTGATATTGTGGGGGAAATCCGCCGTGCCTGGGCCGGCCGCATCTGCGCCAACGCCGATCTGGCGCTGCTGGCGCGCAAGACGCCTGTGGAGCTGGCCTACACCCTGGCGCTGATCTATGCCGACGACAAGCATTCCATCACGCCGCCGTGGGTGATGCGTCACTATCCGCGGATGGACAACGTGATGAAGCTGCTGCGAGCCACGCCGTGCTCCCAGGGCTGTCCGTACTGCAAGCAGCGGCTGAATGTACGCACGCGGCTGAAGGAATATTTCGGCTATGACGGCTTTCGCACCTATGACGGCGAGCCGCTGCAGGAGCAGGCGGCCCAGGCGGCGGTGGACGGGAAGTCGCTGCTGGCGGTGTTCCCTACCGGCGGCGGCAAATCCATTACATTTCAGCTGCCCGCACTCATGGCCGGAGAGACCTCCCGGGGGCTTACCGTGGTCATCTCGCCGCTGCAGTCGCTGATGAAGGATCAGGTGGACAACCTGGAGCAGCGGGGCATCGTGGACGCCGTCACCATCAATGGGCTGCTGGATCCCATCGAGCGCAAGGCGGCCATTGACCGCGTGGCCAACGGCACCGCCTCCCTTCTCTACATCTCCCCCGAGTCTCTGCGCTCAGCCACCATTGAAAATCTGCTGCTGTCGAGAAACGTGGTGCGCTTTGTCATTGATGAGGCCCATTGTTTCTCCGCCTGGGGGCAGGATTTCCGGGTGGACTATCTGTATATCGGCGACTTCATCCGGATGCTGCAAAAGCAGAAGAATCTGAACCACGATATCCCCGTGTCCTGCTTTACCGCCACGGCAAAGCAGAAGGTCATCAGCGATATTCAGGCGTATTTCCGGCAAAAGCTGGGGCTGGAGCTGCAGCTCTTCACCACCCGGGCCACCCGCCGCAACCTGCATTACGCCGTGCTGTTTAAAGAAAACGACGCTGAAAAATACGCGGAGACCCGCAATCTGATTCAGGCCAAAAACTGCCCCACCATCGTCTACGTCTCCCGGGTCAAGCACACCTATGACCTGGCCCGGAGACTGCAGGCGGACGGGTTCTCCGCCCAGCCTTACAACGGCAAAATGGACAGCACGGAAAAAATCCGGATCCAGAATGATTTTATCCGGGGCGATACCCAGATTATCGTGGCGACGTCGGCCTTCGGCATGGGCGTGGATAAAAAGGACGTGGGACTCGTCATACACTACAATATCTCCGATTCGCTGGAAAACTACGTGCAGGAGTCCGGCCGCGCAGGGCGCGACACCTCCCTTGACGCCGACTGCTACGTCCTGTTTAACGATGGGGATTTGGACAAGCATTTTATTCTGCTGAACCAGACGAAGCTCAGCATCAGCGAGATACAGCAGGTGTGGCGCTCGGTGAAGGACCTGGCCAGGCATGACGGCATTCTGAGCTGTTCGGCGCTGGAATTGGCCCGGCAGGCAGGATGGGACGACACCGTCAGCGACGTGGAGACGCGGGTAACCACTGCCGTATCCGCTCTGGAAAACGCCGGGTATCTGGTGCGCGGGCAGAATGTGCCCCATATATATGCTGACAGCATACTGGTCTCCAATATGGCGGAGGCCGCCGAGCGTATCGACAGCTCCCGCCGGTTTTCGCCGCAGCAGCGCAACGTGGCCAAGCAGGTGGTGAAATATCTCATCTCGCGGCGCAGCACCCACGCCACCACGTCGGACACCGCCGAATCCCGGGTGGATTATCTGGCGGACAGAACCGGCATCCCCAAGCAGGACGTGGTGGACGCCATCATGCTGATGCGCGAGGACGGCATCCTGGCCGACCACATGGATCTCACCGTACACATCCGCCGCAACGATACGCAAAATCGCTCCGCCATGCTGCTGCGGAGGTTTATCCGCCTGGAGGACTTTCTCATCGACAACCTGCCCAATGGCGAGAGAATCAATTACCGGGAGCTGAATGACCTGGCGATTCGCCAGGGCGTCAAAACCGCCACGGTAAAGGACATCAAGACCATCGTATTTTACTGGACGCTGTGCGGCTATCTGGCCAAGAGCCACAACCCGGACGACGAGCGGGTGTATCTGGAGCGGGTGGCGGATGCGGCCCAGCAGCGGGCGCAATTCCAGCGGCGTGCGGCGCTGTCAGGATTTATTGTCAACTATCTCTTTGAAAAATCCGCCTCTTTTGCACCGGGCGGTCAGGATAGCGGCGAAAAAAATGTGGTGGGCTTCTCCATCATGGAGGTGGAAAACGCCTTCAACAAAAGCGGCGCCTCCCCTGCCGCCACCTCCGAAGAGATGCAAAAGGCGCTGCTCTATCTGTCGAAAATCCAGGCGCTGTCCATTGACGGCGGCTTTTTGGTGTCCTATAACTCCATGCAGCTTAAACGGCTGGTGACGGATAACCACATCAAGTATAAGCAGGAGGACTACAAGCAGCTGGAGCAGTTTTACCGCCAGCGGATGCAGCAAATCCACATCGTGGGCGAATATGCCCATCTGATGGTGCGGGACTACGAGGATGCGCTGCAATTCGTCAGCGATTATTTTCAGATGGATTACCATCTTTTCCTGCGGAAGTATTTCAAGGGAACGCGGATGGGTGAAATCAACCGCAACATCACCCCGGAGAAATACGAAAAGCTGATTGCCTCCCTGTCTGACGCCCAGCGCGGCATTATGGACGACGACAGCTCCCGTCACATCGTGGTTGCCGCCGGGCCGGGCAGCGGAAAAACGAAGCTTCTGGTGCACAAGCTGGCCTCGCTGCTGATGCTGGAGGACGTGAAGCACGAGCAGTTGCTGATGCTGACGTTCTCCCGCGCTGCCGCCACGGAGTTTAAGCGGCGGCTGATGGATTTGATTGGTAACGCCGCTCACTTCGTGGACATCAAGACGTTTCACTCCTACTCCTTCGACCTCATGGGAAAAATCGGGAATCTGGAGGACGCCGCCAACGTGGTGCAGCAGGCGGCGGATCTGATTCGCCGGGGCGAGGTGGAAACGGAGCGCATCACGAAAACGGTGCTGGTGATTGATGAAGCACAGGACATGGACAGCAGCGAGTTTGCGCTGGTGGAAGCCCTGATGCGGCAAAACGAGGATATGCGGGTCATCGCCGTGGGTGACGACGACCAGAATATCTATGAATTCCGGGGCTCTGACTCCCAGCACCTGCGCACGCTGATTACCGCCTACGGCGCCACACAATACGCGCTGCTGGACAACTACCGCAGCGGCAAGGCCATCGTGGAGACCGCCAATGCGTTTGCCAACACCATACGCCACCGCATAAAATCGCAGCCTATTGCCGCCGTGCGCGAAGCCGAGGGGCAGGTGACCATCGCAAAATACGGCTCCCGGAACCTGGAGGTGCCGCTGGTGACGCAGCTGGCTTTCCGGCAGGACGCGGGAACGCGTTGCGTGCTCACCGCCACCAACGACGAGGCGCTGCGCGTGATGGGATTGCTGACCATGCGGGAAATACCCGCGAAGCTCATTCAGTCCAACGACGGCTTTGACTTAACGCATCTGGCGGAGCTGCGGTTTTTCCTGGCGCAAATCGGTGATGCCGCCCTCTCCCCCATCATTGACGACGATCTCTGGCACCGCGCTGCGGCGCGGATGGAGGACGCCTTCTCCCGCAGCGGCTGCCTCCCCCTGTGCCGCCGCATCCTGGAAACCTTTGCCGCCGTCAACGAGAAGAAGTATCGCTCTGACCTGGAGGAATTTCTCAGAGAATCCAATATCGAGGATTTTATCACCGCAGACCAACACACGGTGCTGGTATCCACGATCCACAAGGCCAAGGGCAGGGAGTTTGACCATGTTTACCTGCTGCTGGCGGGGTATAGCTTTGCCACAGACGCAGCTAAGCGAGCCGTCTACGTGGGGATGACCCGGGCGCGGGACACCCTTCACATTCACACCGACAGCGATTACTTTGACGACCTGCCCATCCCTGCCGCTGTGCGCTACAACGACAGAACGGACTACCGCGAGCCCGAGGAAATATTGCTGCAGTTGTCCCACAGGGACGTCTTTCTGGATTATTTCAAGTCCCGCGGTAATCGGATTCTGGCCATGCAAAGCGGAGACCCCCTTTTCTACCGGGACAACGCCCTCTATGCCGATGGGACGCTGAAACACTGTGTGGCGCGGCTGTCGCAATCGTGCCAGGCCCGCCTTGCCGGGCTCATTCGGAAGGGGTATCACGTCCATCGCGCCGCCGTACGGTTTGTCGTGTACTGGCAGGGCAAAGATGAAACAGAGGAGACGCCCATTCTGTTGCCGGAGATTTATCTGCGGCACGACGACGCATAAGTCATGACCACCGGCTAAGCCGGTGGCTTGATTAGGCCCTATAAGGGCCTTTTACTGGCACGCATCTTAAGATGCTACGAATAATTTGCCAGCCGCAT
>CACWUV010000127.1 GCA_902764185.1 uncultured Eubacteriales bacterium | reverse complement strand
GAGATTGAGTTTGACGGCGTCCCCTATATCTTCGATACGGAATACGAATACCGGAGCTACGGTCTGCGCGACATGTTCAAGGGTGATGAGACCGTCCGCGGCCAGTACGGCTACGTGATGACCCAGTACGTGCGCTTTGACAAGCTGCCCGTGCCCCCCACCCTGCAGCCCGGCACCACGGCCACTCCCGTGCCCGTCGTGACCCTGGCCCCCGATTCGCCCACCGGCACCGTGGCCTTCGTCAATACCGAAAAGGGCAGCCTGAACATGCGCAAGAGCCCCAACGGCACCGTGCTGCGCACCATTCCGGAGCGGGCCTCCTTCACCGTGATCACCCCCGGCACCACCTGGTGCTATGCCTGGTATAAGGGCACCTATGGCTATGTGATGACCAAGTTTGTGGCCACCGCTGGCTCCACCAGCCTGCCCACCGGCGGCACGCCCAAGCCCGCCACCCCCGTGACCCCCAGCCCCGCGCCCCTCACCGGCAGCGTGGCCCAGGTGGTCACCAAGAACGGCGGCAAGCTGAACCTGCGCAAGGAGCCCGATACCGCCTCCAGCCGTGTCCGCCTTATCGAGAACGGCGCCATCATCGACATCCTCACCTATGGCAAGACCTGGTGCTATGCCCGCTATCAGGGCTCCACGGGCTACGTGATGACCAGCTATCTATACCTGGGCAGCGGCGTGAATAAGAACACCGGCGTGGCTGGCGCCACCGCCACCCCCAAGCCCGCCGCCGTCACGCCCACCGTGCCTGTCTCCGGCGCCAGCAAGTATGCCCAGGTCACCACGGCCAAGGGCGGCCTGAACCTGCGCAAGGGAGCCGGCACCGGCTACGCCCGCACCTATATCATTCCCCAGAACGCCTATGTCACCGTGCTGGAGAACGGCAAAACCTGGTGCAAGGTCAACTATAACGGCCATGTGGGCTATGTGATGACCAGCTACCTCAAGATGATCTGATCCGGAATTTTGAATCAATGTCCCGCCCCTCCCGGCCATGTGTTGGGAGGGGCGGGGTTTATTTTGGGGAAGGGAAACGGATATTTGTCAGCGGATGAATTGATTATTCAGACCAATGCCAATCAAAAACTATACAAACAGAAAATGGTAAGTTAGTCAATAAGATCCTGCTGGCCGAGGGCCAGCGCAAAGCGAGCGACTGCGCTTCGCTCCGCTCAGGATGACAGTGATAGGTTATTTTTCCCTTGTTTGTTGGCTTTTTGCAGCAAATTAAGTCACAAAATAAAAGAAAATCCACCTTACATTGTCATCCTGAGCGAAGCGCAGCGCAGTCGAAGGATCTCAGCGCAACACTATCAAATTTCTGTTTACCTCCCACTTCATAATCAAAACCCTCTTTCCTTCAAAAAATATTTCAAATTTCTTTCGTCCCCCTATTGACAAACCCTGCGGGCCGTGCTATTCTTATCACAGTTGTTAGCACTCGATGCTTGCGAGTGCTAACAAACCGAAACGGAGGTGAGCGCAATGGATGTGGATGCCCGCAAGCTGCGGATATTGCAGGCTATTGTGGAGGATTACATCCTGAGCAACACCCCCGTGGGCAGCCGGACGCTGAGCAAAACCAGCGGGCTGGGGGTATCCAGCGCCACCATCCGCAACGAGATGGCGGACCTGACCGAGATGGGCTATCTGATCCAGCCCCATGTGTCGGCGGGCCGGGTGCCCAGCGCCAAAGCCTATCGGCTCTACGTCACCCAGCTTTTGCCCCAGGGCATGCACGAGGAGGAATTGACCAGCGCGCGCCGGGCCTTCACCAGCCGGGTTCGCGATATGGAAAGCCTCGTCAGCCAGGGCGCGGCCGCCATCAGCGATCTGACCCACTACACCGCCCTGGTGCTCACGCCCCGGCAGAGCGATCTGACCGTGCGCAGCCTGCATCTGGTGCCGGTGGGCAGGGAACGGGCGCTGCTGGTGATCGTCACCGACAGCGGCGTCATCCGGGACACCAGCATCCGGGTATCCAGCCGTCTCGACGCCCAGGCGCTCTACACCATCGGCCAGATGCTCACCGAGCGCATGCGGGGCTTGACCCTGCGGGAAGTGCGCGAAATGCTGTATGGCTACGCCGCCAGCAGCGACGCCGACGCCCGGGTGCTCAGCGGCATTGCCGATCTGGCCGCCCAGGTGGAAAAGCAGACGGGCAGCGACCGGGTGATGGTGGGCGGCGCCCACAGCATCCTGTACTATCCCGAGTACGCCGACGTTTGCCGGGCGCGGGCCTTTATGGACGCCCTGGAGCGCAAGGACAGCCTGATCGCCATGCTGCGGCAGGGCGAGGATCAGCTTTCCGTGCGCATCGGCACGGAAACCGGCATCCCGGAGTTCAGCGACTGCTCGGTGATCACAGCGCCCTATCGCATCGGACGCGGCCACACCGGCGTCATCGGCATCATCGGTCCCACCCGGATGCCCTACGCCCGGATGCTGGACATGATGCGCATGTTCAGCCAGGAAATGACTGCGGCCTTGTCCGTGAAAGAATAAATGGAGGAAATCATGAGCAAGAAGAAACAATTGCCGCCCGAGGAAACGCAGGAGAATGAGCAGGTCCCCGAGGAAGACGGCGCGGTGGACGCCCAGGAAGTCAGCCTGGAGGAGCTGCAAAGCCAGCTGGAAGCCGCCCAGAAGCAGAGCGAGGAATACCTGAACATGGCCCAGCGGGTGCAGGCGGATTTTGAAAACTTTCGCCGCCGCAACAACGCCGCCCGGGCGGACAGCTTTGAGGAGGGCGCGCGGGCCTTCATCCAAACCATCCTGCCCGTGATGGACAACCTGGAACGGGCGCTGGCCGCCGAGAGCAGCGACGCGGCGCTCAAGGAAGGCGTCAGCATGGTGTACCGCCAGCTGAGCGATTGCCTGGAAAAGCGCGGCGTCACCGTCATCGACCGGACGGGGGAAAAGTTTGACCCCAACCTGGAAAACGCCGTGATGCAGGGCACCGCGGAGGAAGGCGAGCCCGGCACCGTGTGCGCCGTGCTGCAAAAGGGCTATCAGATGGGCGACTTTGTGCTGCGGCACGCCATGGTCAAGGTGGTGGCCGAATAACGGACCGCTGGAAAAGAAAAATAACAAGCGCGCAATTCACACATCGTGTGTTTCCATAAATAAACTGCTGAAATGAATTGGAGGAATTGATTATGTCTAAGATCATCGGTATCGACCTGGGTACTACCAACAGCTGCGTGGCCGTCATGGAGGGCGGCGAACCTGTCGTCATCGCCAACTCTGAGGGCGCGCGCACCACGCCTTCTGTGGTCGCCTTCACCAAGGACGGCGAGCGCCTGGTGGGTCAGATCGCCAAGCGTCAGGCCATCACCAACCCCGACCGCACCATCGCTTCCATCAAGCGCCAGATGGGCACCAACTACCATGTGTCCATCGACGGCAAGAACTACAATCCCCAGGAGATCAGCGCCATGGTGCTGCAGAAGCTCAAGGCCGACGCCGAAAGCTATCTGGGCGAAACCGTGACCCAGGCCGTCATCACCGTGCCTGCCTACTTCTCCGACAGCCAGCGCCAGGCCACCAAGGACGCCGGCCGCATCGCCGGTCTGGAAGTGCTGCGCATCATCAACGAGCCCACCGCCGCGTCCCTGGCCTATGGCCTGGACAAGGAAGAGGCCCACAAGATCCTGGTGTACGACCTGGGCGGCGGCACCTTCGACGTAAGCCTGCTGGAGATCGGCGACGGCGTGTTTGAAGTGCTGGCCACCAACGGCGACACCCGCCTGGGCGGCGACGACTTCGACAACCGCATCATCGACTACGTGGCCGAAACCTTCCAGAAGGAAACCGGCATCGACCTGAAAAAGGACCGCATGGCCTATCAGCGCCTGAAGGAAGCCGCCGAAAAGGCCAAGATCGAGCTGTCCGGCGTCATGAGCGCCAACATCAATCTGCCCTTCATCACCGCTGATGCCACCGGCCCCAAGCACCTGGATATGACCCTCACCCGGGCCAAGTTCAACGAGCTGACCGCCGATCTGGTGGAAAAGACCATTACCCCCATGCAGAACGCCCTGCGTGACGCCGGCCTCACCGCCGCGCAGATCGACAAGGTCATCCTGGTGGGCGGCTCCACCCGTATCCCCGCCGTGCAGGAAGCGGTCAAGAAGATCACCGGCAAGGAGCCCTTCAAGGGCATCAACCCCGACGAGTGCGTCGCCATCGGCGCGGCCATCCAGGCCGGCGTGCTGGGCGGCGAGGTCAAGGACGTGCTGCTGCTGGATGTCACCCCCCTGTCTCTGGGTCTGGAAACCGAGGGTCACATCTTCACCCGCCTGATCGACCGCAACACCACCATCCCCACCGAAAAGAGCCAGGTGTTCTCCACCGCCGCCGACGGCCAGACCACCGTGGAAATCCACGTGCTGCAGGGCGAACGCCCCATGGCCTACGACAACAAGACCCTGGGCCGCTTCCAGCTGACCGGCATTCCCGCCGCGCCCCGCGGCGTGCCTCAGATCGAGGTGACCTTCCGCATCGACAAGAACGGCATCGTCTCCGTGTCCGCCAAGGACAAGGGCACCGGCAACGAGCAGAACATCACCATCACCTCCTCCACCAACATGAGCGAGGAAGAGATCCAGCAGCGCGTCAAGGAAGCTGAGCAGTACGCCGAGGCCGACAAGAAGCGCAAGGAAGAGGTGGAAACCCTGAACCGCGCCGACAGCCTGACCTATGAGATGGAAAAGCAGCTGAAGGACAACGGCGACAAGCTCTCCGCCGAGGACAAGGCCACCGTGGAAAAGGAGATCGCTGACTTCAAGGCCGTTCGCGAGCGCAACAACGTGGACGAGATCAAGACTGCCATGGAGACCATGACCCAGAAGGTGTACGCGATCTTCGGCAAGCTCTATCAGCAGCAGGGCGGCGCGCCTGACATGGGCGGCGCGGCTCCCGATATGGGCGCCCAGCCCGGTACCCAGAACGACGACGGCAGCTTCAACGCTGACGGCAGCGTACAGTAATGCTTCGCAGATGGACCGCCTGTGCGCTGGTCCTGGCCCTTCTCTCCCTTGCCGGGGCAGCCCCGGCAAGGGCGGAGGAGAGGGCGGTCACCTTCCGCTGCGTGGGGGATTTCGTCCTCCACATGCCGGTGATCGACGCGGCCCGGACAGCGGACGGCGGCGTTGACTTTCACGATATGCTCGCTCCCGTGGCTGACCTCCTGGGGGACGCGGATTACACCGTGGCCAATGTGGACGGCGTCATGGGCGCGAGCGACGTGTATTCCGGCTATCCCCGGTTTTCCACTCCCGTGGCGCTGCTGGATGCCCTGGTGGACTGCGGCGTGGATATGCTGACCATGAGCAACAACCACGCCCTGGACTGCGGCTGGGAGGGCCTCTTGGCCCAGATGGACGCCTGCGATGCCCGCGGCATGGATTATATCGGCGCTTCCCGCACCCAGCAGGAGCACGATACGCCCCAGATCCGGGAAATCAATGGCATCCGGGTGGGCTTCCTCAATTACACCACCCACGCCAACGGCCGGGAGGCGGCCTGTCCGCCGGAAGCGGCCCAGTTTGGCCTGAATTTTGCCTTCAAAAGCGATTTTGAACAGGACGCCCAAGCCCTTCGGGACGCGGGCGCGGAGTGCATCGTGGCCTTCATGCACTGGGGCGAGGAGTACCAGCGCATGGCGGACGAGGAGGAGCAGATTTTGGCCTCCCGCCTGGTGCGCGCCGGGGTGGACGTCATCGTGGGCGGACATCCCCACGTGATCCAGCGCATTTACTGGCTCAAAAGCGAGGCCGAGCCCGTGCTGTGCTGCTATTCCCTGGGCAATTTTCTCAGCAACCAGCAGGGAGAATACCAGAATTGCGGCATCATCTTTGAATTCACGCTGAAAAAGGACGCCCGGGGTCAGGTGACCGTGCACGCGCCGGGCTACATTCCCGTCTTTGTGTGGCGGGAGGAGGCCGGGCAGGGCTATACCTACCAGCTGCTGGCCACGGAACGGGCGCTGGCAAATCCCCCCGAGGGCATGAGCAAGGCGGCCTACAGCCGCATGAAGCTTTCCTGGGTGGACACCCTGGAGCATCTGAGCACCCAGGCCGCCGCCGCGGAGTGCATCCATCTCCAATGATTAGGTGATGATAGAATGGTAACGACAAACAAACGCGATTATTATGAGGTGCTGGGCGTAGACAAGAACGCCAGCCAGGACGACATCAAAAAGGCCTACCGCAAAAAGGCCAAGGAATGCCATCCCGACCTGCACCCCAACGATAAAGAGGCCGAGGCCCGGTTCCGGGAGCTCAACGAGGCCAACGAGGTGCTCAGCGACCCCGACAAGCGGGCCCGCTACGACCAGTTTGGCTTCAACGACCCCATGAACGGCGGCGGAGGCTTCGACACCAGCGGCTTTGGCGGCTTCGGGGATATGGGCGGCTTCAGCAGCATCTTCGACCAGCTCTTTGGCGGGGCGGGGATGGGATCAAGCCGCAGGGCCAACGCGCCCCAGCAGGGCAACGACCTGCGCTACGATCTGCGCATCAGCTTTGAGGAGGCCGTGTTCGGCTGCGAAAAATCCTTTGATGTCTACCGCAGCGAGCTGTGCGACGACTGCCACGGCAGCGGCGCCAAGCCCGGCACCAGCCCCACCACCTGCCCCACCTGCAAGGGCGCGGGCCAGGTGCGTGTGCAGGGCGGCTTCATGACCACCATCCGCACCTGCCAGACCTGCGGCGGCAGCGGCCGGGTGATCAAGGACCGCTGCCCCAAGTGCGGCGGCACCGGCCGAGTGAAGCGCAAGCGCACCGCCACCGTCAAGGTGCCCGCGGGCATTGATAACGGCCAGACCATCGTGATGAACGGCCAGGGCGAGCCCGGCGTCAACGGCGGCCCCAACGGCGATCTGTACATCGTGATCACCGTTAAGCCCCACAAGCTCTTCCGCCGGGACGGCACCAACCTGTACCTGGATATGCCCATCAGCTTCCCCATCGCGGCCCTGGGCGGCGAGATCGACATCCCCACCCTGAAGGGCACCGTCAAATATACCGTGCCCGAAGGCACCCAAAACGGCACCGAATTCCGCCTGCGCGGCAAAGGCGTGCCCCAGGTGCGCAGCAGCTTCACCGGCGACCTCATCGTCCGCGTGCGCGTGGAGGTGCCCACCCGCCTGACCGAAAAGCAAAAAGAGCTGCTTCGCCAGTTTGACGAAAGCAGCACGGGCAAAGAGTATAAAGAACGCAAAACCTTCCTGGATAAGATGAAGGGGCTGTTCAACTGAGCGATACCCCCCGCTGATCGGAAATACCGATTAGCGGGAGGGTTTTTCATTGTGTACGGATAAACAGAAATTGGCAAGTTAGTCAACAAGATCCTTCGACTTCGCTTCGCTCCGCTCAGGATGACATTGGAAGGAGCGATTATCTTTGTTTATTGATGAAATTGCAGCAAAAATCGCAATAAACAAGAGAAAAACCACCTATCGATGTCATCCTGAG
>CACWUV010000126.1 GCA_902764185.1 uncultured Eubacteriales bacterium | reverse complement strand
AGTATTCTTTTCATTGCTTTTCCTCCGCGGACGCTTCTTTTTCGGCGGCAAAAATCGCCTTCATATCGCTGATCAGCCGCGGCAGCATGGCGATGGTGTGTTCCCAAGGCAGCAGATTCTGGGCGGGCAGCATATGCACGCCGTCCGGACCCAGCACCAGAAATCCCACAGGCTGGAGGGAGACGCCCGCTCCGGTACCGCCGGCAAAAGGCTGGGTGGGATCAGGCGCTTTGCCATATTCGCCGCCACCCGCCACAAAGCCGAAGCTCACCTTCGACACCGGGATCACTGTGTTTCCGTTGCCTGCGATCACCGCTTCCCCGATCACGGTATTCACGTCGATCATATCCTTGATGTTTTCAAGGGCCGTCTGCATGACGGAGCTGATTTGCTTGTTCTGGGTGATTTCCATTTGCCCTGCCTCCTGCGCTTTTTGCGGCGATCCGACGAAACGCCATCCTGGCCGCTGTTAAAAATAGCTTTCCCAGGCGGAAAACAGCTATACAGTGAACTTGCAGGCGGTATCCAACGCTGCCATATTGCGGCCTGATTGAGAATACGACGCGAGGAACGCAGGCAAAAAACGCCTGCAAAGCGCCGCAGCACAGCGCGGTGGAGCAGGCGTCGCCTATGCCCATTTGCAAATCAAGAAAGACAAGAAGATTGCGAGACCAGCATTTCAGGCCTTGAAGCGTCGGCGCCTTTCTCTGTTTATTTGCTTGAAACTGCAGCTTGAAATTGATCTTTCTCCCAATCTGCAGATAGACCCCATCATGCTTTTCGACCTGAAAAGGCGCGCGAAGGGATATGCCATAAAACGACAGACGGACAGCGCCGCCGATCAGCGTGTGATCATCCGTATAGAAGCGGATGTCCACCGCCACTGGCATCATCAGAAACGCATACAAAAAAACCGCCGCGACGCGCATCTTTTCCTCCCGGAAAGCTGATGGTATCAGCATAACGCGCCGCGGCGATATTATGCGGTTTTATTGCGCAAAGGCTTCCAGCAAGGCTTCGGCGTTCCTTTGCATGCCCGCTTCATAGGCGTCCTTTTCAAAATCTCCGCTCACCAGTGGGTCCAGGGTGAAGATGGGCGCGCCAGTTTCGGCGGACACAGCGTAAGCGGCCGCCGCGCTGTATTGAGGTTCGGTAAACAGCGGCGGATTGCCAGCCTCCCGCACCGTCTCTATCACCTGGGAAAGCTGGGCAGGTGACAGGGTTTCCTCGTGCTCCTCGCTGATCACCGCCGCAATTTGCAGGCCGTAGGCATTGGCGAAATAAGGAAACGCATCGTGGAAGGTGACGATGGCCTTCCCCTGCACAGGCGACAGCTGGTCCTTGAGCTGCATGTCCAATGCTTCCAGCTTATCCGTATAAGCCAGCGCGTTGGAGGCGATCTGCTGGGCATATTCAGGGAAAAGCAGAACGGCGTTCTCCGCGATGGTGTTCACGATTTTGATGGCGTTTTGCGCGTCCAGCCAGGTGTGGGCGTTCAATTCCGCCTCTTCCTCGTCGCTTTCCTCCGCCAGCAGCGCAATGCCCTGGGAGCAATCGATGACAGCCAGCTCTGGAAATTGCTGCTGCACGTCCGGCAGATAGCTTTCCATCCCGGCGCCGCAAACGATCAGAGCAGCGGCGTCGGACAGCTTCATCATATCCCCCACCAGCAGCTGATAATCATGCAGACAGCCCGTCTCCGGTGCAGTCATGCAGTCGATTTCGATCCCGTCAATGCCGTTAAAAACATTCATCGCAAAGATATACATGGGATAAAAAGAGGTCATCACCTTTGCCGCTTCCGCATGGGCGGTCATGGTCAAGGCCAGCAGGACGGCAAGCATAAAAACGAAAATTTTCCGCATCGGGTTTCGGTTTCCTTTCTTTCATGTTCAAGCTTGGTTTATACGCTCATTCACCGCATTTGTCAAGCAATCGGTCATTTTTTCCAGACATTCTTCCATACAGCGCAGCTCATCCGCGCTCAACACGCCGAGCATGCACCGATTGATCTGCTCCAATTCCCCCATGCAGTCGGCCAGCTCCCGTTCTCCGCGTTCCGTCAGATATACGCGGTTGCAGCGCAGATCCGCCGTATCGGCCCGGCGGCGGATAAAACCGGCGTTTTCCATGCGCTTGAAGGAAGCGGCGATGGAGGCGGCGGTGACGCCGGCATCCTCCGCCATCTGCCGCTGGGAGCAGCCTGGATGCAGCTGGATATAGCGCAGCAGCTCCGGCTGGCCGGGATGGAGGCCATACCGGTTCAGCGCCAGACGGATCATGCCCAGCCGCAGGTGCATCAGCTTTTTGGTCAGTTCCAGGATTTTATCCGTTTCCATGACAGCCTCACAAATACATAAGCGTTTATTTATTAGCCGTTTAATATTATATCGTCAAACTATATTTCTGTCAATAGAGCAGGAAAGCGGCCATTGCCGTCGAAATGAATAGAAAAGGAGATGATACGTTTATGTCTGTTTTCCCCATCGGCGTCATGCTGGAATCCTTCCGCAAGCCCATGGCCGAATCGCTGCGCATTGCCCGGGAGCTGGGCGCGCAGGGTATCCAGGCCTACGCAATGGGTATCACCAAGGAAAATCAAAAGGAGTTCAAGGACAGGCTTGCCGATAACGGTCTGGTGCTCAGCGCCCTGTGCGGCGATCTGGGCAAAGGCTTTGGCAATCCCGATTGGAACCCAGAGCTGATTGAAAAATCCAAGCGTTTTGTGGATCTGGGCAAGGAGCTGGGCACCGATATTGTCACCACCCACATCGGTGTGGTGCCTTCCGACCCCAATCACCCCCGCTACCGCATCATGCAGGATGCCTGCGGCGAGCTGGCACGCTATGCGGACAGCATGGGTGCGCACTTTGCCGTGGAAACCGGACCGGAAACCGCCGCTACCCTGTGCGGCTTTCTGGACAGCCTGCATTCCACCGGCGTTTCGGTGAATCTGGACCCCGCCAATCTGGTGATGGTCACAGGCGACGACCCCGTCAAGGCCGTGCATACCCTGAAAAAATACATCGTCCACACCCATGCCAAGGATGGCCGCAAGCTCTTTGACCGCGATCCCGAAATCATCTATCGCGTGGTGGCGCCCAAAGACCCTGTGGTGGATGAATCCTTTATCGAGTTGCCGCTGGGCGAAGGCGACGTGCCCTTCAAGCCTTATCTGGAGGCTTTGCGGGAGATCGGCTACAATGGCTTTTTGACCATCGAGCGCGAGGTGGGCGACGATCCCACCGCCGATATCCGGAAAGCCGTGGATTATCTGCGGTCCATGTTCTAGAGTCTGTTTCTAAAATGAGGAATGTGCAGTTTCAAGCGGATCGGCTTGCAGTTCAAGGCGCTTTGACGACGGTTTACTGGGCTCGCAGCGCCTGAAAAATGATCCTGTGGATCATTTTTAGCGAGAGCGGGCCGGCAGGTCCCGGAGCCGAAGGCTAAATCGAGGAAAAGCAACGCTGAAATGCATGCCGAGACGCCGAAAATGCATCTTTCCGAATTTAGAAACAGGCTCCAATAATGAATCAAGCTCCTTCGCGCTTTTGCGAAGGAGCTTTTTCAGCGGATCGCCTCCCGGATGATGCCGCCGCCCAGACATATTTCTCCATCATAGATCACCAGGCTTTGACCCGGCGTAACGGCCCGCTGGGGTTCATCAAAAGCAACGACAGCCTCATTCTCGTCCATCTTTTCGATGGCTGCGCCCTGGTCCGGCTGACGGTAACGGGTTTTGACACCGTACTGCCTGTCGACCATGGCAGGATCGCTGATCCAGGTTAGCTGCTCGATCACGGCGCCACGGCTGTACAGCAGCGGATGATCCTCACCCTGGGCCACGATGAGGCGGTTGTTTTTCAGATCCTTATCCACCACAAAATAGCTTCTGCCGTCCCCATGGCCGCCAATGCCCAGACCCCGGCGCTGACCCAGGGTATAATACATCAGGCCGTCGTGACGGCCCACCACTTCGCCTTCGGGCGTCACCATATCTCCGGGCTGCGCAGGCAGATATTGCTTGAGGAAGGGCTTGAACTGGCGTTCTCCGATAAAGCAGATGCCGGTGGAGTCCTTCTTTTTTGCCACGGGCAAGCCCGCGTCCTGGGCGATCTGCCGCACCTCCGCCTTGGTCATGCCGCCCACGGGGAAAACAGCCTTTTTCAGCTGTTCCTGATGGAGCATATAGAGAAAATAGCTCTGCTCCTTGTTGGGATCGACGCCCTTGATCAGATGGCCCGCGTCGTCCGTTTGCACAAAGTGGCCGGTGGCGATCTTTTCCGCGCCGAGCTGCATGGCAAAATCCAGGAAGGCCTTGAATTTGATTTCCCGGTTGCACAGTACGTCGGGATTGGGCGTCCTGCCCGCCTTGTACTCATTCAAAAACAAGGTGAACACCCGATCCCAGTATTCCTTCGTAAAATTGACGGCGTAATACGGGATGTCGATGAGCTCGCACACGTGCTGCACGTCCTTCCAGTCGCCCTCCGACGTGCAGACGCCTTCCTCGTCCTTTTCCTCCCAGTTTTTCATAAAGACGCCCAGCACGTCGTATCCCGCTTTTTTCAGCAGCAGCGCCGAAACGGCGGAATCCACGCCGCCGGACATGCCAACCACGATCCGCATCACATGACCCCCGCTTCTTTCATGCGCTCAAAGAGCATCGGAAGAATTTTTTGTGTGATTTCTTCGGGCGATTGCCGGGCGTCCACGGTGATGAACCGCTCCGGCTCCTGCCGTACCAGCAGCGCATAGGCTTCCTCCACCCGGGCATGGAAGGCGGCCTTTTCGCTCTCCATTCGATCCAAGGCGGAGGCGTTTTCCCTGCGTCGCAGGGCGGTTTCATGGTCCAGCTGCAAAAAGATCGTGGTATCCGGCTTGCAGCCCTCGATGGCCGGGGCGTTGATCTGCTGGATCAGAGGCACGCCCAATTGGCGTCCGCCGCCCTGGAAAGCCACGCTGGAATCCACAAAACGGTCGCACAGCACGATTTCGCCTCTTGCCATGGCGGGCAGGATCACCTCATGCACGTGCTGGGCGCGGGAGGCAGCATAAAGCAGGGCTTCCGCAATATCGGACATGCCCTTGTTGTTGACGTCCAGCAGCAAACCGCGAATCTTTTCGGAGATGGGACAGCCACCGGGTTCTCTGCTCCTGCGCACGGTAAAGCCACATTCCCGCAGCGCCTTTTCCACAGCGTTGGCCTGGGTGGTCTTTCCGCAGCCGTCCAGACCCTCCATGGAAATAAAATACCCCTTTTGCTTAGGTTCTTCACCCAGCAGCAGCACCGAAAGCTGCCGCACGTCCTGGGCCACAGGACAACCTGCCTCGTTAAATTCATCCGGTTCACCGAAGCCGTACATGACGCCGATTCCTTCAATGCCCGCCGCCTGCGCGCCGGTCACGTCGGACCGCCGATCTCCGATCATCACGGGACGGCGATAGGACTTGCCATCCAGCACCCGGCGGATCAGCACATCTTTATCCGCCCTGGGATCATCATCCGTGGGCCCGGCCACGCCTTTGATGTAGGGCATCAATTCGAAATGGCGCAATATCCTTTCGCTGGGCGTCTGAGGCTTGCCGGTGGCCACATAGACATCCGAGCCCTGATCATGCAGCGTTTTCAGCAGCGCCCGAATGCCCGGATACACCTCGTTTTCCGCCCATCCAATGGGCAGATAGCGCTCCCGATAGGCACGCACAGCTTCCGCGGTCTCCCTTTCGTCCATCCCGCAATAAATCCGAAAAGAATCCGACAGCGGCGGGCCGATGAATTTGCGCAAGGTATCGGCATCGGGCACAGGCCGGTTCATCTTTTCCAAAGCATAGCGGACGCAGGCCACGATGCCGCGCTCCGAATTGGTCAGCGTGCCGTCCAAATCAAAAATAACAGCGTCAAATTGCACCATGTTTTCATCCTTCTGTTAAAAATGCCGCGCCTGCACCAGCGGACGCGGTTTATTGGTTTTGCTCATTGCACCTTTCCGGCGGCGATCAGGCCGTCCAGGAAGCGGATCACGTTTTCCTCGTTTCCGCTGAAAGCGGTGACGGAAAGCACCATATCCCGGTTGTCCAGCCCCAGGCCCTCCGCAAGACCGCCAAGGGATGCGGCGGGAATGCCAAACAGCTGTCTTTCGCCCGTGGGCAAACCGTTGTCGTCGATCAGCGCCACATAGCCGGCGGACAGATCCAAGCCCTCCGTGTGCAGCTTGCCTTCGTCAATGGCGGGCTGCAAATCCAGGAACACGCCCTGGGAGGCAAAGGACTTGAAATCGGAGGAGGACAGCATGTAGATGTCCCCTTCCTGGGCCATGATATATACGGTCAGCTGCATGCTGCCGTAATAATCCTGGGTGGAGGAGGTCAGCATCACGGCGTCCACCACTTCCATATCGGGCACGCGCTCCTCCCAGATGGGCTGGAAGAAGGCTTCCGCACGCTGCTCCGTCACCAGCGGGCTCTGGATATACAGATCGATCCGCTTGTCCTCGGGGGATTTATAAGCCGTCATGGAATACAGCAGATCCCAGCCGAAAACCGCCGCCGCAATCACCAGGATATACTTCCAGAAGTTGTAGGTGATGTGGGTGCGGATTTTTTTGCGGTTAATGGGCGTTTTGATCTTCATAGGCGTATCAGTCGCGGGGCTTCATGGTCGGGAACAGCAGCACATCGCGGATGGAAGGCGCGGCGGTAAGGAGCATCACCAGGCGATCCACGCCCACGCCCAGACCGCCGGTGGGCGGCATGCCGATCTCCAGCGCGTTCAGGAAGTCCTCGTCCACCCCCTGGGCTTCTTCATCGCCCTGGGCCTTCAAGGCAGCCTGCGCCTCAAAGCGCTGGCGCTGGTCGATGGGATCATTGAGCTCGGAGAAGGCGTTGCCGTGCTCGCGGCCCAGGATGAACACCTCGAAGCGCTCGGTATAGGCGGGATTTTCCGGCATCTTCTTGGCCAAGGGAGAAATTTCCACAGGATGGCCGTAGATGAAGGTGGGCTGGATCAGATGCTCTTCCACATATTCGTCGAAGAACATATTGAGAATATCGCCTTTCTGGTGACGCTTTTCATAGTGGATCTTGCGCTCGTCAGCCACGGCGCGGGCTTCCTCCAGGGTGTGGATCTGGTCAAAGTCCACGCCGGAGTACTTTTTGACGGCTTCCACCATGCTCAAGCGGGCGAAGGGCTTTTCCAGATCGATGGTCACATCGCCATACTCGACTATGGCGGTGCCGTTGACGGCGCGGGCGACATAACGGAACATATCCTCCGTGATGTCCATCATGCCGTGGAAATCGGTGTAAGCCTGATAGAGCTCCAGCATGGTGAATTCGGGATTGTGCTTGGTATCCATTCCCTCGTTGCGGAACACGCGGCCAATCTCGTACACCCGCGGGAAGCCGCCCACGATCAAGCGCTTCAGGTGCAGCTCCAGGGCAATGCGCAGATACATGTCGATATCCAGAGTGTTGTGATGGGTGACGAAGGGCCGGGCCGCCGCGCCGCCTGCATTCGTGACCAGCATAGGAGTCTCGACCTCCATAAAGCCCCTGCCGTCCAG
>CACWUV010000125.1 GCA_902764185.1 uncultured Eubacteriales bacterium | reverse complement strand
TCATTGCCCCAGACGGCTCTTTGCTGCCACCTCATAAGCTAAACTGGCGGAAACTGCTTGATCGTGCTTTCAACCTTGTTCGCCAGGATGGGTCCAGGGCCCAAGCGGGCCCTGGCGTGGGTTTGGGCGCGCGGAGCGCCCAACGTTCCCCACACCTGCCAATTTCTGTTTGTATATCCAAAGCTATTGGAAGAACCGCATTACGAAGTGCTCTCCTCTTTTGCCTTATCCTTGTTTTCGTCCTTCCCGATCTGCAGCAGCCCGCCCAGCCTTTCCTCCAGGCCGCGCAGCGGGTTTTCGGGCAGGGCGCGCATGAAGGACTGATAGAACAGCCGCAGGGCGGACATTGTGAGCTTGCGGGTATTTTCGTCCATTTCCAGCAGGGCGCGCAGAGCGGCCATTTTGCCCTTTTCCCGCACCTCGCGCACGGTATCCGCCTGGGTGGCCTCCAGGGCGGCATACACGCCGTTGACCACCTGCTCCCGCTGGTCGGGCTCCATGCTGGCCAGCCAGTCCTTCACCGTTTTATCGATGATTTGGCTGCCGTCAGACACCTGCTGCACCTCGGCGAAGCCGCTGCGGCCCACCTCCCACAGATACAGGTTGTGCTGATAGATGCCGCTTCCCTGGCTCTCCACCACGGTGTAGGGCTCCTCGTGCTCCAGCAGCATGCCCACCACGGAGGAGCGGGGCAGGAAAGTGCGGGTGCGGCCCACAATGCGCTGGAAGGCAGGCCGGGCCGTCACCTCGGCCTGGAAGCCTGGGCCGTCAAAATTGCGCACGGCCACGATGCGCCCCTGGATGCTCTCCGGGCAGAAGGCGGCGGCATACACCGCCAGGTTGCCGCCCTTGCTGTGGCCGCACAGCCGCAGGGTGCCGGGCAGCACGGCGGCCCGGGCAAGATAATCCACCGCGTGCTCCTGGGCGGGCACCACGCCGGAGAAGGACATGTTGAAGTCCTCCTTCCAGCCCACCAGGGTGCCGTCCGTGCCGCGATAGGCTATGCAGGCGCCCAGAGGCAGGCGGATGGCGACGGCGGCAAACTGCTCCTCCGTCTCCTTGTTCAGCGTGCTCTCAAACCCGCACAGCGTCAGATGCTCGTAGCGCGGAGCCTCCGTCAGCAGGGTCAAAAGCTGCTTGTCCTCCGCGTTCTGGCCGCCCTCGGCATCCAGCACGCCCTTGGCCAGCACCTGCCGCGCCACCTCGGGCAGCGGCTTGCCCCCCTCAACCCCCGCGGGCACCACGCCCTCGAAGGGAATATAGCTCAGCCGCGCAAAAAGCAGCGCGTCAATATCGTTCAGCGGCACCGCGGCCAGGCTCAAATCTCCCCGCCACGCCACATAATCAAACAAATTGCCCATACCCGACCTCCTTGTTTCCGTTTCCGCGGGTATTATAGCATATTTTCGGGATATGGGAAAGGTGACGATGCGGCAAAGAACAACGCGATACGCCCGCCCAACGCCCTTTCCTTTACTTTTTCCGCGCTCCGTGATATGATGAAAAAAACGAAACAGGAGAAGCGTATGAGCAAGATTTATCAGATATACGGCCAGGACGCCCACGATATGACCCTGCGGCTGCTGGAGGCGGCGGAGGCTATCCGCCTGGTGCCTGATGGCGGCAGCGTGGCGCTCAAGCCCAACCTGGTCATCGCGGGCACGCCGGAGAGCGGCAGCACCACCCACGGCGGGGTGCTCAGCGGCTGCATCGAATACTTCCGGGCGCACGGCGTGCAGGACATCAGCATCATCGAAGGCAGCTGGGTGGGAGACGAGACCATGCGCGCCATGCGCCGGGCAGGCTATGACAAGGTGTGCGAAAAGTACGGCGTGCCCTTCTACGACCTGAAAAAGGATAAGACCCGGCCTGTCAAGAGCGCCATTGGCAGCATTGACGTGTGCTGCCGGGCGCTGGACGCGGGGCTGCTGGTGGATCTGCCGGTGCTGAAAGGCCACTGCCAGACCGTCATGACCTGCGCCCTTAAAAACCTCAAGGGCTGCCTGCCGGACAAGGAAAAGCGCCGCTTTCACGCCCTGGGCCTGCAAAAGCCCATCGCCGCCCTGGGCGCGGCCTTGAAGCCCCGGCTCATCGTGGTGGACAGCATCTGCGGCGACCTGGATTTTGAGGAGGGCGGCACCCCGGTGCAGACCAACCGCATGTATCTGGGCACCGACGCCGTGCAGCTGGACGCTTACGGCCGCACCCTCATGGGCCTGAGCCCCGAGGAGGTGCCCTACATCGAGCTGGCCGAGCAGTACGGCGGCGGCAGCACAAAAATAAACCCCGGCGACCTGGTGGAGCTCAACAAGCCCAGCGACGGAGCCACCTATCCGAAGCCCAGCGGCACCGTGGCCAGCCTGACCCGGAACGTCCACGAAAATCAGGCCTGCTCCGCCTGCTTTGCCAGCCTGGTGCGGGCGCTGTATGCCACCCGCTGCGGCCAGGACCAGGAGATCTACATCGGCCAGGGCTGGAAGGGAAAAGACCTGGACGGCCTGGGCATTGGCGCCTGCTGCCGCGGCGCGGCAAACTGCGTGATGGGCTGCCCGCCCACTGCCGAGGCCGTGGCCAAAAAACTGGAAAGCCTGCGTTGGGAATAAGAAGGGCGATTGGATAAACGGAAATTTGACGGGTTCCCTCGCGGTACGGCCCGAAACATCACATCCCGCCATCCACTGCCAGTCCCAGGACCAGGCCCGCGGCTCCGCACAGCAGCATCACCAGGATGGGGCTGCACTTGAATCGCCGCAGCGCCAGGAAAGCCGCCGCAAAAAGCAGGGCGGGCACGGGCCGAAAACCGTTCAGCGCGCGTCCGCCACAGGCCACCTGCAGCAGCATGTTGATGCCGGCGGCGGCGATGAGCGCCACCACGGCGGGCCGCAAAAAATCCAGCACGCTTTGCAGCAGCGGCAGGCGGCGATAGCGCCCATAGACCCAGGAAAGCGCCGACACGATCACCAGCGACGGCAAAACGCAGCCCAGGGTGGCAATGACGGCTCCGGCAATCCCGGCCACCTGGATGCCCACGAAGGAGGCGGCGTTGAGGGCGATGGGCCCGGGGGTCATCTCGGCAATGGTGGCCAGATCCAGAAATTGCTCCGCCGTCAGCCAGCCGTGGATCTCCACCGCCTGGCTCTGGATCAGCGGGATGGCCGCATAGCCGCCGCCGATGGAGAACAGACCGATCTGCGCGAAGCTCAAAAACAGCTGCCACAGGATCACGGCCTTTCCCCTCCCTTCCGCCGGAGCAGCGCCGCCGCGATGCCCACGGCGGCAGCCCCCAGGATGATGAAAATCACATTGATTTTGAAGAAAAAAGTGGCGGCAAAGGCCGCGGCCATCACGATGAGGCGCAGCGCGTCCTTGCCCTCCGCCGCCTTGAGCCCCAGGCTCAAGGCCACATCCAGAATCACAGCGGCCACGCCGCACTGCATGCCCCGCAGCACCAGCGCCACGTAGCGATTATCGGCAAACAGCCGATAAAAGGCCGACAGGACGCTCAATATCACCAGCGGCGGGATCACCGTGCCCGTCACGGCGGCCAGCATGCCGGGCAGGCCCGCCACCTTCCAGCCCACCAGGATGGCGGCGTTGACGGCGATGGCGCCCGGCGCAGACTGCGCCATAGCGGTCATATCCAGCATTTCGTTTTCGTCCAGCCAGCCCAGCTCGTCCACAAACTTTCGTTTCATCAGCGTGACGATCACAAAGCCGCCGCCAAAGGTGAAAGCGCTGATGGTGAGCATGCTGAAAAACAGGGTCAGCAGCCTGCGTCCCCGGCTCATGGCAGCACCTCATAGCCCGCCGCGGCCAGCGCGCCGGAAATGCCTGCCAGGATGCCCACCAGCCCAAATTCCATGCTTCCAACCACCCGAAATCCCCGCCAGCCGTCCTCCCGGCGCAGGGTGTTTTCCGGCGTCTCCGCCGTGCGGCACACCAGAGAAAGCTCCTCCTCCGTCCTGCCCGCAAAATAAAAATCCGAATTAAAATTCCCCATCGACGCCACCTGGCACACGGTCAGCGCGTCGGGCAATCTGCGCAGCGCGATCATAAAACGCCTCCTTGCTCTCCGCTCCCTATATTCTGCGCCCGCCCCCGCCTTTCCTGCCCATCCCACCGCATCCTCCGCCTCCAGATCACATTTTTCGCCATCTGTGAAAATTTTTTTATTTTACCCCTTTACAAACTTCGCAATTTGTGCTATTATAATCCTCGCCGATGGGGCATTAGCGCAGTTGGTAGCGCACAACACTGGCAGTGTTGGGGTCAGGAGTTCGAATCTCCTATGCTCCACCATCGAAAACCCTTGATTTATCAAGGGTTTTTCCTTGTTTTGGGGTGCTTAGTACCATCGTTAGTACCATTATTGGATTTCAGACGGCTTTCGATTCGGCGACCAGAACCGGCTCGGAAGCTGTATTTTTATGTTCCCGCTATTCAATATTGGCAGATCAGCTGCTCCAGCTGGTCGGCGGCTTGCTGCTTCATGTCCTCGTTGGAATGGCCGTATACATCCAGCGTGAAGGCAACCGTGGCATGTCCCAGGGCTTCAGAGAGCGTCTTGGGATCGACATGGCTCTGCAGGGACAGGGTCGCGAAGGTGTGGCGGATGTCATGGAAGCGTACCTCGGGGCGGCCCATTTTCTTCACGATGGCCTTGAAATGGACGTACAGCGTTTTGAATCGCACGAAGCGCCCATTCTCCCGGGTGAAAATCATGTTGTGCTCGTTCTCCCAGCTGCTGCCGGCGCGGAGCCGCATTTCACTCTGCTTGCGCTTCGCTTCCTTCAGCACGTTCAGGGCGGAGGTGGTCAGCGTAATCGTGCGCTCCTTGCCGTTTTTCAGGGGCATGTACATCATCTTTCCCTTGTCCGGGCCGGAGGCGATGCGGACAAATTGACGGTACACCCGCAGGGTGTGTTTGTCAAAATCCACGCAGTCCCAGCTGAGGCCGATCAGCTCGCTTTCCCGAAGACCGGTGAAGAAATCGAGACGCATCATCAGATAATACAGATCGTTCTTCGCCAGCTCCATGAACTGTCCCACCTCTTCCTTGCTCAGCGGATACATTTCATGCTTGACCACCCGGGGCAGCTCGCAGTTGCAGCTCACGTTCCGGCGAAGCAGCTCCATCTTGACCGCCTTGTCCAGCATCCCGTGCAGCATGCCGTGGATGTCGTGAATGCTCTTGGGCGACAGGCCCTTCCTTTCCAGCTGATTGTACAGGCGCTGGACGGTCAGTGTGGTCAGATCCTTCACTTTGATGTGACCGATGTAGGGTACGATATGAAGCCGGAAGTAGGTGTTGTAGTTATCCATGGTCGAATGCTTCACGCGGTTCGCCTTGAAATTGTCCAGCCACTCCCGGCCCCATTGCTCCACCGTTAGATCGGTTTCCGTGATGGCAACGCCCTGGCTGATCTCCGTGCGTTTGGCGGCCAGCTTATCCTTGACGGCATTCTTGGTGCTGCCGTATACGGAATGCTGCTTGCCATCCGCTCCGTAGTAGCGTCCTTCCCAGGTTCCGTTGGCCCGCTGACGAACGCTGTTTTTCATTTCTGTCATTGTAACTCCTTTCTCCTGGTTCCTGGAGTTGACAATGGCACTGGTCAGGTTGAAGTTGTCAGGCTTCGCTTCCTATTCTATTCAACCTGGCCAGGCATGTCAACGATTTAAAGTGTTAAAATTCTTATGCCGTCCTGCCGCACTGCTCGTCAAGCCAGGCTTGCAGCATATCCCGATTGATCAGGACACGTTTCCCCACGCGAAAGCAGGGGAATCCCTTCTGTTTCGTCAGCTCATAGGCGGTGTTGCGGGAGATGTTCAGCTCCTTTGCCATCTGCGGCACGGTCAGTGTCAGCGAAGGATGGCTATGGTTTGGTTCATTCATTTCATTCTGGTTGAGGCAAAGATTCATCATTGATGGTTTTCTCCTTTTCAACACAATCCAAAAGGGAAGCGCGGCAGATGGCTGCTTCCCTTCCTGCAATACAGGCTCAGGCGAGTTTATCTTGTGATTTTGCTGTACGTGCGTACAGCGTACGCCGGTACGCACGTACGCGATTTTACATGGAAAAACTCTCCTGGTGTGTTTTCTCCTCAAAGGGATTATCCTTCGGCCAAACCTGGGTGAAGCCTTTCAGCTCATCCACCGACGGATGGATCAGGGCTTCGATGCCGCGAAAGCCCCGCACCCGGCGATGGGCATAGTTCAGAATGTTGTTGCTGTATTCAATGTTGTACATGGCCTGCTTATCAATCAGATAGTCGCTCACGCTGCGTTGCTTCAGCGGCGTTAATCCGTTCTCCTTGCACCAGACGCAATAGATCTTATACAGCTCCTCTGAACTGACGGACACTTCCGGATCGAAGCGAATGTAATCCTTGGATTCCAGGAAAGCGATCAGATTGTTGGCGTCCTGCTTCACTGCCTTCCGGTTGCCTTTGGCGCGTTCGCTCTCCGTGAAGCAGAAGTTATTGGCCGCCAGCCGCTGCAATCCGGCGAAGGCCCACAGGAAGATTCCTTCCAATTCGGAGCACAGTTTGTCCGCAATGTGCGGGTCATCTATTCGGTTTGCGCTTTTCTCCCGGGTCGTCAGGATCAGCTGCCGCCGAAAGAACCCATCGCTTCTGTCATATAATGATTGCAGATCGCCGTTGGAGAATGCTAGCAGTCGGGCATACAGATAACCCTGATAGCTTTGTTTTCCTTTCCGCTCCAAATCCATTTTGCCCTGGGCCGTCACCAGCGACTTGATGTAATTGGTCTGCTTCAGCGCCTCCATCCGCATATCGTCGTCAATCATCAGCAGCACGTGTTCCAGGTCTGCCCGGGCGAATCGGTTCTCGGATACTTTGCCGATGCTGCCGTCTTTTGCGTTGCAGCCGAACAGCCGGCTCAGCACCGCGCCGATCTGACTTTTCCCTTCGCCGCCGTTGCCCTTGATCACCATCATCTTCTGCGCCGCCGTGCTGGAAATCAGGCAGTAGCCGACGTACTCCTGAAAGGTGGGAATGTCCTCCGGGTACAGCAGCTGATTCAGAAAGTGCAGCCACTTTGTCGGCTCCCCGGCATTGGGATTGTAGCGAACGGGAAACCGGCAGCGGACGATCTGATCCATGGACATGGAAAAGTTTCCGTCCAGCGACAGTGTGCCGTTGGCCAGATGAATGCGATCCGTTTCCGGCGGCAGGTTATCCACATGCGCTGAAATTTTCATCAGCCCAACAATGTTGCTGATCTTTTTCGTCACGCTGGTGGACGCAAAGGGTTCGATGATCTCGTAAATCTCTGCCTGCAGCGGCGACTCATCGATCATCTTTCCCTGCGGTGTGAAGAATGCGTTTTCGGTATAAACCAATTTGTGATCTGCCAGAAACTCCTGACAGAAGATTGCTTCATTGATGGTTCCGGCGAAGAACCACGCGGGCCAGCCCTCCGGTCGCTTGCGTCTTTTGATACCCATGTATTATTCCTCCTGTAATTCTTCTGTTGGTTTTTGTTACCGGTTGGGATGCCGTTTTCGCGGGGGACGACCCATTCATCGTCGCCCGTTTGCAGCGAGTGCGGAAAGCATTGATACACAACACTTTTTGAATCGCTAACCGGTAACAATCAGGTGTTGTTTGCTTGTTTTCTTTGATTGTAGCTGCGCTGTTTATCCCGGTTGCGAAGCTGCTCGTGGAGAGGTTTGCAATG
>CACWUV010000124.1 GCA_902764185.1 uncultured Eubacteriales bacterium | reverse complement strand
ACTGATGCAGCTCGCCGTTGTCGTCCTTGATGGTCACCTGGTCGGCGGCCACGCTGTGCACGATGCCGGCGTGCTTGCTGAGCAGCACCACGCCGCTGTCGTGAGCGGCTTTGTATTCCATGCCGGTGCCCACGATGGGAGCTTCCGGCACCAGCAGCGGCACGGCCTGACGCTGCATGTTGGAGCCCATCAGCGCGCGGTTGGCGTCGTCGTTCTCCAGGAAGGGGATCATGGCAGTGGCCACGGAAACCACCTGCTTGGGAGACACGTCGATGTAGTCCACGTTGGCGGCGGGCACTTCCATAATTTCGTCGCGCCAGCGCACGGTGACGCGGTCGTTTACGAAGGTGTTATCGGGGTTCAGGGGCTCTTTGGCCTGACCCACGTTGTAGTTGTCTTCCTCGTCGGCGGTCATGTAGACGATCTCGTCCGTCACCTTGCCGGTTTCCTTGTCCACCTTGCGGTAGGGCGCTTCGATGAAGCCATACTCGTTGATGCGGGCATAGGTGGCCAGAGAGCCGATCAGACCGATGTTGGGACCTTCAGGGGTCTCAATGGGGCAGATACGGGCATAGTGGGAATAGTGCACGTCGCGCACTTCCATGCCGGCACGGTCGCGGTTCAGACCGCCGGGGCCCAGAGCGCCCAGGCGGCGCTTGTGGGTCAGCTCAGACAGGGGGTTGGGCTGATCCATGAACTGGGACAGCTGGGAGGAGCCGAAGAACTCCTTAATGGCGGCGCTGACGGGACGAATGTTGATCAGGTCGTTGGGCTTGACGTCGTTGGCGTCCTGAATGGCCATGCGCTCGCGCACCACGCGCTCCAGGCGGGTCAGGCCGATGCGCACCTGGTTTTGCAGCAATTCGCCCACGCTGCGCAGGCGGCGGTTGCCCAGATGGTCGATGTCGTCGGTGACGCCCACGCCGTAAGGCAGGCCCAGCAGATAGCTGACGGAGGCGGTGATGTCATCCACAATGATGTGCTTGGGCACAATGTTGTGAATGTTTTCCTTCACGGCCCGCTTGATCTCTTCGGGATCGGTGAGGCCCTCGATGGTAGCCATCAGGGTGGGCAGATGGGCAAACTCATTGACGCCCGCTTCCTTGGGGTCAAAGGGCAGGAAGCCGCGGGCATCCACAAAGTTGTTGCCCAGCACGCGGACCACATGATCCTCGCACTGCAGGTGCACCACGTTAATGCCGGCGTTCTGGATGTCCAGCGCCTGGCTGCGGCGGATGGTTTCGCCAGCCCTCACCAGCACCTCGCCGCTGCGGGGGTCGATGATGTCCTGGGCAGCCACCTGGCCGCCGATACGGGCGGCAACGCCCAGCTTCTTATTAAATTTATAGCGGCCCACACGCATGAGGTCATAGCGCTTGGGATCGAAGAACAGGTTGTTCAGCAGCGTGCGTGCGCCGTCCTCGGTGGGCGGCTCGCCGGGCTTCTGGCGCTTGTAGATTTCGATGAGGCCCTGGGCCTGAGACTTGGTGCTGTCGCTGTTGGTCAGGGTGGCAAGCAGGCGCTCGTCCTCGCCCAGCAGACCGATGATATCGCTGTCGCTGCCATAGCCCAGGGCGCGCAGCAGCACGGTGATGGGCAGCTTGCGGGCGCGGTCAATGCGCACCCACAGGCCGTCGTTGGAGTCGGTTTCGTACTCCAGCCAGGCGCCGCGGTTGGGGATGATCTGAGAGGCGAACAGCTTTTTGCCCGACTTGTCCACCGTCATGGAATAATACGCGCCGGGAGAGCGAACCAGCTGGCTCACGATGACGCGCTCGGCGCCGTTGATCACAAAGGTACCGTGCTCGGTCATCAGCGGGAAATCGCCCATGAAGACCTCAGTCTCCTTGATCTCGCCGGTTTCTTTATTCTTAAGGCGGACAAACACCTTGAGCGGCGCGGCGTACGTCAGATCGCGCTCACGGCAGCGCTCGATGGTGTTCTTGGGCTGGGAATCCAGCGAATAATCCACGAACTCCAAAATCAGGTTGCCGCTGTAGTCCACGATCGGGGACACGTCGGCCAGCACTTCCCGCAGGTCTTCCTGCAGGAACTTGCGGTAGGAATTCTTCTGCACCTCGATCAGGTTGGGCATGTCCAGCACTTCGTCGATACGGGAAAAGCTCATGCGCTTGCAATGCTTTCCCATCTGAACCTCATGCACCATAAAAAGCAATCACCCCTTTACTGTTGCAGCGTGTACCGGTGGTGCGAGCGTCGTCATTTTCGGATTGTACTTTTTTTGTATTTTTTACAAAACCTGCACACCGAAAAGGTCGCAATCTCGTATTGTACCAATACAAGTGCGATTATAGAGTTTAACATACAAAAAAGTCAATGTCAAGGCTGGTTTTTTGAAAATTTTCCCTTTTTTCGGCCTTTTCAAAATTTAATCATTTTGTAATATTATGTTCCCTTTTTAAGGCATAAAAAAGCAGCCTATGCGAACATCGCACAGGCTGCGTCATATGGGGTTCAAATCATCGCAATCTCATCCTCGTTATACACCGGGACGCCATTTTTGAGAAGAAGTTCTGCCAAAACGCCTTGTCCCGGCCGCAGTTTTCCGGAAAAAGTGCCGTCGTATATTCTCCCTTTTCCGCACATGGGGCTGCGCGCCTTGAGGATGGCGCAATCGCAGCGCAGCAGCTCATAGAGCTTTGCGGCCTGCTCCGCGCCCAAGGCATAGGCCGCCGTGCGGTCCAGGCCGTCCACGCTCATCACCCTGTCCCCCGTTCTTTCGCTGGCGGTGCGCGGCGTGGGCAATCCGCCCAGCTGCTCGGGGCAAACGGGGATCAGTTCATGACCCCTATCCCGCAGGGCAAGCACCGGGACGCAGGCCTTGCTTTTGCCGTCATACCGGCAGCAAAGCCCCAGCAGGCATGCGCTGACCAGGATACGCATGTCAGGCGATCTCCAGGGCGATCTCCATCATCTGGGTGAAGGTATTCTGCCGCTGCTCGGCATCCAGTCCTTCGCCGGTGAAGGGATTGTCAGAGATGGTCAGCAGCGCCAGAGCATGCTTGCCCGCACGAGCGGCGTTAAGATACAGGGCGTAGCTCTCCATCTCCACGCACAGCACGCCCAGCTTTTGCAGCGCGCCCAGGGGCTTGCTCTCATCATAGAAGCAATCGGAGGAATACACCGGGCCCACGGGCATATTGACGCCCATTTGGGCAGCCTTGTCCGTGGCGGCTTTCAGCAGCTTCCAGCTGGCGCAGGGAGCCAGATTCCCCTTAAAGCCGAACTGCGCGCCGAAATCGCTGTTGGAATAGGCGCTCATGGCCGCCACCACGCTGCGCAGCTTCAGGTCCTGGCTGAGCATGCCGGCAGAGCCGATGCGGATGATATTTTCCACGCCGTAGAAGTTGAACAGCTCGTAGGAATAGATGCCGATGGAGGGAATGCCCATGCCGCTGGCCATGACGGAAACGGGCTTGCCCTTGTATTCGCCGGTATAGCCATGGACGCCGCGGACGTTGTTGACCAGCTTGGCGTTTTTCAGGTAGGTATTGGCGATGAATTCCGCCCGCAGAGGATCGCCGGGCATCAGCACGGTGGGCGCAAAATCGCCGGGATTGCAGCCAATATGGGGAGTGGGGGTGTTGCTCATGTGTATTTCCTCCTTTTAATAGGTTTATCGCTGTTCATAAGTATAAAATATTTGCCGGATAAAGTCAAACTTTTTGCGTTTTCCCTTTGAAATGACAGCTGGGATATGTTATACTGTGTCCATTCATTCATCAGGAGGCCGCTATGCGCGATATTGTGATCAAAAGCTGGGACGAGCTGCATTCCGCCGTGTTTGAGGACGTATGGGACCCTGCCATCCTGCGCTATCGCAACAACCGGGTTTTCCGGGGCATGAGCGACGCCCAATGGGCGCTGACGCCCTCCCTCAACCGGGCCTGTCCCCACGACCTGGGGCTAGAAAAAATGATATTGCGCTCCTTCCAGAAATACGGCTACGCGGAGCTGCAGAACTGCGAATCCTTTTGGGAGGTCGTGGCCATGGGACAGCAGTTCGGCCTGCCAACGCGCCTGCTGGACTGGACCTATTCCCCCTTGGTGGCCGCCCACTTTGCCACGGAGGACGTATCCGCCTACGACCGGGACGGCGTGATCTGGTGCATCGACATGACGGAGGTCAACGCGCATCTGCCCGCCGTGCTGCGCAATAAGCTGAAGGAGCAAAAGGGCGTGATCTTCACCCGGGATATTCTGGATGGAGTGGCCAAAAATTTCGATACCCTGCGCGCCTATTCCAAGCGGCCCTTCGCTCTGTTCTTTGAGCCCGCCTCCACCGTAAACCGCATTGCCAACCAGTACGCCCTGTTTTCCGTGGTTTCCGATCCCGCGGTGACGCTGCTGGACCTGCCGGAAAGCGAGCATTTTACCCGCATCGTCATCGACCATCGAGCCAAGCTGGAGATCCGGGATAAGCTGGACTACATCAACATTTCCGAGCGCATGATCTATCCCGGTCTGGACGGCATCTGCAAATGGATCGCCCGCCGATACGCTCCCCTGGGACCTCTTTACAACACAAAGGAGGAAACGCCATGATCTACCCCGCCGAGACTGTCACCTTGAAAGCCGGCAGTACCTGCGTGATCCGCTCCGCCGGGCCCGAGGACGCCGCCCGCATGCTGCAATACGTGCACATCATGCTGGGCGAAACCCGCTTTCTGCTGCGCACGCCGGAGGAATTCGATTACACCGAGGAAGCCGAAGCCAACGTGCTGGCCGGACGCATGAACGATCCCCGCAGCCTGATGCTGCTGGCGGAAAAGGATGGACAAATCATAGCAAGCGCCGACGTGCGCTCCCACGGAATCAAAAGCCGCACCTGGCACCGTTCCAATCTGGGCATGTCCGTGCGAAAGGATTATTGGCATTTGGGCGTCGGCTCGGCACTGATGGAACGGCTGATCGCCTTTGCGAAAAACGCCGAATTTGAGCAGATCGAACTGGAGGTGGTGGCCGCCAACCGCCGAGCCTTGAACCTCTACGTCAAATACGGCTTTGAGGTCTACGGCACCCGGCCCCACGGCATGAAATATGAAGACGGCACCTACGCCAATGAATATATGATGGTGAAAATGCTGTAAAGCAAAAAAGCAAGTCGTAAAACGGCTTGCTTTTTGCTAAAACGCTTCAATAAGATTGACACTTTATTTTATCATGGGCACCTGATTATTATACATAGTAGGAGGCGGCAATGCTATTTTGACCTTCTAACCGTTCAAAACCAGCAGCCGTGTATAATTCAATTTCTTCCTTTGCGTCCACATCGGCCACCGCCAGCATTTGAAACGTTTTAGACAATTCTATCGTCTTTAATACAATGGCAGTACTGTACATCCAAATACCCTTGAACATCTTCTCATGTCGCAATTCGTTAATCCAGAAGAAGTAATCAGATATGCGATTTTACTATTATGGCTCCCACAAGCATTCCGCCAGATTCACCCGGCCATCCGGCAGAAAGGCGACGCCTTCCTCTTCCAGCAGCATGCGCTGGGTACCGGGCATAAATGTGTCAAAGGCTTTCTTGGTACGTCCTTCCCGATCCACCACTCGATGGCAAGGCACGCCGCTGCCCGCCGGACAGGAGGCCATGGCATAGCCCACGATGCGCGCGCCGCGCGGCATGCCGCAAAGTCTGGCAATCTGACCGTAGGTGGCCACGCGGCCCGGCGGGATCTGCTTCACCCAGGCATAAACTGTTTCAAAAGAGCCTGCCATGGCATTAGCGGCGGGTCACATTGCCGCTGTTCATGCCATCCTCGCCGCTGAGGGGCAGCCAGTCGATAACGCGCTTGATATGGCGGTTCCAGAAATCCCATTCATGGGCGCCGGGACCTTCCTCATAGGTAACGTCGAAATCCTTCTTTTTCAAATACTCAGCCAGCTTGCGATTGCCCGCCAGCAGGCCGTCGTCCACGCCGCAGGCCATATAGACGCGGGGCTTTTTGCCGCCCAGGGCCGCCAGACGCTCCGCCAGGAAATAAATATCCTTGTCGCTGCCCTTCACCTTGGTCACATCCCCGAATACCGCTTCGGCATAGCGGCGGCTTTGGAAGAAGGGACCCACATCATCCGTGCGCTCCGCCACCGTATCGGTGATGGTGGCAGAGGACAGCCCCGCGATATAGCCGAAGGTATCGGCATATTTGAGGCCGTTGCGCAGGGCGCCGTAGCCGCCCATGGACAGGCCCGCAATGCAGGTGTCCTCCGGCTTTTCAGACAGCGGGAACATTTTGCGGGTCAGGCGCACCAGCTCCTTGCCCACAAATTCGCCATAATAGTTATGACCCGCCTCCTGATCCACATAGAACATGTTTTCGCCCGCGGGCATCACCACAGCCAGGTTCTTTTCCTCCGCCCAGCGCTGCACGCTGGTGCGGTTGATCCAATCGTACTGGCTGCCAAAGATGCCGTGGAGCAGATACATAGTTTTAAATGGCCGTGCATCCACCGGCTTGGAACCGGGAAAATAGATCTTGTCCGCCGGCAAAATCACATTCACATTCACCGTGCGCATCAGGCTTTCGGACATCACGTTCATCTGGATGTACGCCATAAATTTTCCTCCTGTTTTGTTTTTTCTCAGTATAGCATGGGCAGAGGTCAAACGCAAGAAAAAACTGCGTCCGCTTGCCCGTTTTCCGCGGAAATGCTATAATAAAGTTGGAAAGGAGGAAGCCCCATGTGCAGCCGTTTTTATCTGGATGTGGAAGCATCCGAAAAGCTGAAAGCCATCATAGCGGAAGCCGGCCGGCGGCAGATGGCCCTGACCGGTGAAAACACGGTGGTTCGGGGCGAGGCCTTTCCCTCCCAGGTCGTCGCCGCATTGGCCTGCGGCAAAAACGGGCAGACCGCGGCGTTCCCCATGGAATGGGGCTTTCATCGCAAGGACGGCAAAGGGCTGATCATCAACACCCGCAGCGAAACCGCCGCCTCCTCTCCCCTTTTCCGCGATTCCATGAAGGAGCGGCGCTGCCTGATCCCCGCCAGCTGGTATTACGAATGGGAAACCCTGGATTTGCAGCAAAGCCTGTTTGAAACCGCGGCGGAATTAACCCCCTCCGTTCAGGTGGAGGACGCCGGCCTGTCCCCCGCCCGCCGATCCAGGCATACCAAGAAAATCAAGCACGCCATCCGTCCCCAGGGACAGGAAGTGATTTATCTTGCGGCCATTTATCGCTATGAGCCGGAGCGCAGGCTCCCTGTCTTTTCCATCCTGACCCGGGACGCCGCGCCGGAAATCGCCTTTATCCATCCCCGCATGCCCATCATTTTCAGCGAAGGGACGGCCATGAAATGGCTGGAGAGGAACGCCGAACCGGCGCAGCTGATGGCGGCCTGCCAGATGAACATGGACAGCCAGGCCGTAAAGGAGCAAAGCCATGACTGAAAGAAAACAGCGGCTGATCTTCCACTGCGACTGCAACAACTTTTTCGCCTCCTGCGAATGCCTGGATCACCCGGAGCTGCGGGATGTGCCGCTGGCCGTGGCGGGCGACCCAGAGGATCGGCTGGGCGTGGTGGTAGCCAAAAACGAGATCGCCAAGAAATTCGGCGTGCGCACCACGGATACCGTGTGGCAGGCCAAGCGCAAATGCAAGGATCTGGTGTTCGTGCCGCCGCGGCATCACCTGTATCAGCAAATCTCAGGCAAAATCAACGATATATATCACGAATACACGGAATACGTGGAGCCCGCCTCCATCGATGAATCCTATCTGGACATGACCGGCGCTCCCCGCTATTACGGTATCACCGCCCGGGAGCTGGCGG
>CACWUV010000123.1 GCA_902764185.1 uncultured Eubacteriales bacterium | reverse complement strand
TTTTACTTGCTCTTGCGTCCTGCCTCGTAGGCATCCTTGAGGGCGGCTTCCAGCCCCCAGACCGGGATCTCAATGAAGTCCTCGCTGTCGCAGTGGCGGGCTTCCAGGTCTCCGCGCTCCTGCACAATGACCATGTGCTTGGCTGCAATCTCGTAGAGCTTTTTGTCGATGCCGGTCAGCGGATGCTCGGCTCTCTCCAGCTCACGCTCGTACTTTGCGATGCTGCTGTCCATGTTGCGGGGCAGGCCGCACAGCACGCTGTGGGTGCCCATCTCGTCGCACAAGGCTTTGATGTGCTTCACATCCGGGCCGAAGCCCACGCGCTTGTAGACGCTGTGGGGCGTGGCGATGAGCCGCATCTCGTCGCACACGGCGATGCCGATGCGCACGTCGCCCACATCCAGCGCCACGATCCGTCCCTGCATCATTTGTCAAAATGCTCCGTCAGGTAAAAGTTGACCAGCTCCTCCAGGATCTCGTCCCGCTCCAGGCGGCAGATCATGCTGCGGGCGCCGTTGAAGCTGGTGATGTAGGTGGGGTCTCCCGTCAGGATGAACCCCGTAATTTGCGTGATGGGATCATAGCCCTTGGCCTGCAGCGCGCGGTACACATGCTCCAAAATGCCCTTGGCAGTGCTGCGTCCATCCCGGATCGGCTGCAGCTTTGTGGTATCGGTCAGGTTCGACAAAACGGTTAACCCCCTTTCTTAACGATTTATTATACCCTGTTTCTATCGAATTGGCAATACCAAAAGGTCAGAAATCAGGACATTTCTTCCTGCCGGGCGCAGCGGAGCGCCCGGGCCGCTCCCCGCAGGCACACGAACAGGGGCAGGGACAGCAGCATCCCGGCCAGGCCCGCCACCATGCCGCCAAAGGACAACAGCAGCAGCACGAAGGCGGGATGCAGGCCCGTGGCCCCGCTCATGAGGCGCGGCGACAGAAAAACGCTCTCGATCTGCTGCACCGCGGCCACGGCCAGAAGCGCCCACAGCGCGGTGGAAAAGCCCTGGGGCAGAGAAAAGAGGATCACGGGGATGGCGCCGATATAGGGACCGGCATAGGGAATCAGATCGCACAGGCCCATCAGCGCCCCCAGCAGCAGCCAGGCGGGCACGCCCACGATGAGCAGCGCCAGCGCCGTAAGAAGCCCCACGGCGCTGCTCACCAGCATCTGGCCCCGAAAATAGGCCGCGATCTCCCGGCGCATTTCCCGCAAGGCTGTCAGCAGCCGCTTGCGGGCTTTCAAGGGAATGAGCAGGGACGCCTGAAAGCAGAATGCCTCCCGATCCCGGAGAAAATAGAAGGCCAGCACCGGGGCCAGCACGGCCCGGGCCAGGGTTTGCCCCAGAGCGGCGATATGCTGCACCAGCACGGGCACAGCATTCAGCGCCGCCGCGCCCGCCCGCTGCAGCAGCTCGTCCAGGGAAGCCCCGGTGATTTGCAGGCGGGAGAGCAGGGCGGATTCCGACAGCTGATCCAGCCCCTCCCTCAGCAGATCCACCAGCTGCGGCACCGCCTCCGCCACCAGGGACAGCTGCTCCAGGAGCTTTGGCACCAAGCCCCACAGGAGGCCCGCCAGCCCCAGAAAGAAGGTCAAAAGCGCCAGCAGCGCCGCCAACCCCGGCGGCAGGTGCCGCTCCAGCAGCGCGCACAGGGGCTTGGCCATCCAGGCCAGCAGCAGCGCCAGCACCGTCTGAAAAAGCAGCTGGGATAAGGGTCTGAGAAAGACCAAAAGCAAAAGCGCCGCTGCCGCAGCGGCTCCCATCAGGCGCAGGCGGCGCGGCAGCGCGGTTCCCGAAAGCGGCGTCATGATCACAGGCCCAGCTTTCGGCTGAGCATGCGCTTCATGCGCTTGGCGGTGCGGGCAGCCCCATGGCGCAGCATTTCCATTTTGCACCCCATGGCATAGCCCGCCAGCGCCCCGGACAGCATGTACTTCATCATCTTCATGGGCGATCCTCCTTTCAGCTCTGCCTGCACGGAATGGTCACGTGGCCCACGTCCCCGTATGGACGGACATGAAAGGCGGTGGCGAACCAGCGCCCGTCGATCAGATCGTCCACCGGACCGGAGGAGATCTCCAGCGCCGTGACGCGCAGGGTGTTTTCATCCAGCATCACATCCGTCACCAGACCCACCCGCGCGCCGTTGGCATCCGTCACCCGAAAGAGCCGATAGCCGGCCTCCCGGGGCATGCGCTCGGGCTTCCGGCTGCCGATGACGGACAGACGGCCCAGCATGCGGATGTCCCGGGCAGGCAGGAAGCGGGAGCTCTTGATGCCCTCCCTTACCACCAGCCCCAGCAGCGCCCGGCCATCCGGCTGCACCACGCCCCGGGTCACCGTTCCGATCTGTTTGCCGTCCACCACCACCGGCAGGCCGATCAGCCGCTTCATTCCGGTCATTGCGATCACCACTGCTATTTTGACCCCCGCGCCGCAGGGCATGCGTGGCAAAAAAACGCAGGGCTACCGGACGCGCCGCAGCCGGGGCAAAAAGAGGAAAAACGCGGAAAGGGCCAATGCGGCCATGAGCAAAAAGGCGGCGTGCAGCCCCATGCGGGCGCTGAGAAATCCGCCCAGCAGCACACCGCAGGCCCGGGAGAAGCCAAAGCCCGCCACCGCCAGCAGCGTCTGGCCCCGGGCCTGCACGGCGGGCGAGGCTTCGCGGCTGATATACCGGGCCATGGCAAAGGAAATGACAATGAAGCCGCCGCCATGGAGCACCTGGGCCGCCAGCGCCAGCGGCATGCTGGCCGCCAGGCCCATGAGCAGATAGCGCAGGCCCAGGCAAAATGCGGCGGTCAGCAGCAAGGGGCCCGGACCGAAGCAGTCAAACAGCCTGTCGCCCAGGAGAAGAAAAGGCAGCTCGCTGAGGGAGGCCACGGCATAGGCCAGGCCCAGCCAACCGCTGCCGGACCCGGGCAGGGCGGTGAAATACAGGGAATAATAGCTGAAATAGATGCCCAGGGTCAATTGGAGCACCATCACCAGCAGCATCAGCGGCACCATATGCGGCACCCGCAGCACCTCCCGAAAGCTGCCCTTTTCGGGATGGTCCTCCTTCTCCCGGGGCAGCAGAAAGGTGACGGCCAGCAGCGCCAGCAGGCCCGCGGCCACCGTCCAGGGCACGGCGCTGTAATCATTCCGCAGCAGGTAACCGAAAAGCAGATTGACCAGGGTAAAGGATATGCTGCCCGCCAGCCGCACCGGGCCGAAGGGCTGACGGTTTTCCTGGAGGCTGTGGAGGATCAGGCTGTCCCCCAAAGGCTGAATGGCGGGATAGCAGCAGGCCAGCGCCACGCAGGCCAGCAGCAGGCGCCCCTTTGCCAGCACGGGCATGAGCAGGACGGACAGCAGGATGATCCCCTGCAGCACCAGCCGGGGACGCCCGCTGTCATCGCTGCGCGCGCCCCAGAAGGGCAGGGAGACCATGGAAATGGCGGGAAAACAAAGGAGCAGCAGGGTCAAGGCTCCCTGGCTGATCCCCTGCTGCTGATAGAATTTGCTCACATATCCCTGGTACATCGCGTTGACGCCGTAATAGAGGGCGTAAAACGCGGCGCACCGCAAGGCGGCCTTCTTCACAAGGCATGCACTCCTTCTTTACTCGATCTCCTCGCCGTTTTCCAGGGCGGAAATCATATCCACGCGGATCTGATGGCGTCCGCCCTCAAAGGCCGTGGTGAGGAAGGTGCGGGCCACCTCCTTGGCCACCTCGGGACCGATGACCCGGGCGCCCATGGACAGCATGTTGGCGTTGTTGTGGCGGCGGGACAGGGCGGCAGAGATGGGCTCGGAGCAGGTGGCGCAGCGGATGCCGCGCACCTTGTTGGCGGCCATGCCGATGCCCAGGCCGGTGCCGCACAGCAGGATGCCAAACTCGCATTCGCCGCTGGCCACGGCGCGGGCGGCACGGGCGGCGAAAACGGGATAATGGCAGCTGTCCGGGGTGTCGGTGCCAAAGTTTTTGTATTCCAGCCCCATTTCATTCAGGAGCGCGATGATTTCAGCTTTCAGCGGCAGGCCCGCGTGATCGTTGGCGATGGCAATCATGATGGTATCCTCCTTTTTTCGTACCTATGTAGCATAGCACTGCGAAGGGGCCGCGTCAAATGGTTTTTGACAGTTTTGTGAATAATGCCGCGCATTGTTTGCCTTTTGGCGCAATTCCGGCTATAATGGATGAAACCCCTGAAAGGAGAAAAACCGTGCTGGGCATCCTGTATTTTGCGGTCTATCTGTTGGGCGGCGTCTGCATCGTCCGGGAATTGCTGCCGGGAAAGCGCGTCCTGAGCCGTCTGTGGCTGGGCAGCGCCCTGGGCATCCTGCTGATGATGTGGCTGCCCGCGCTGTTGGCCTTCTTTTTCACCTTTTCCGTGAAGGCGCACATGCTGGCGCTGATCCCCCTGTGCGCGGCGGTGCTGGGCGTTCACTTTTTTGCTCGGGACAAGGGCCCGCGCCGCGGCTTGGACGCGGAGGACCGGCGGCTGCTGACGCTGATGCTGGCCGTGGCGCTGCCGCTGACGATCCTGGGCGGCTGCCTGCAATACACCCATGTGCTGCGCCCGGTGGAAGGCACGCTGCACGTGGGCCAGAGCACCTACGGTGATCTGCCGCTGCATCTGGGCATCGTCAGCAGCCTGCGGGGCGCCGCCTTTCCCCCGGATTACAGCATTTTGCCCGGAGAAAGGCTGGTCTATCCCTTCCTGATGGACAGCTTTTCCACCAGCTTTATGCTCTTTGGCATGAGCCTGCGATGGGCGGTGATCCTGCCGGCCACCTTCATGATGGGCATGGTGTTTGCGGGCTATATGATTCTGGCGGACCGGCTGTGCGAAGGCAGGCGGTCCACGGTGATCTGGGCCACGCTGTTCGTGTTCGTCAACGGCGGCCTGGGCTTTCTGTACAGCATAGACACCCTGGGCGTCAGCAACGGCAGCGCCGACCTCAATCCCCTGCAGGCGGGCACCTGGCTGGAGCGGCTGGACACCATCCTGCACGGCTGGTATCAAACCCCGGCCAACCACGCGGATTTCAGCTATTACAACCTGCGGTGGAGCAACATCATCGCCGATATGCTGATCCCCCAGCGCACCTTCCTGGGCGGCTGGTGCATCCTGCTGCCCTGCGTGTATCTGCTCTTTGACGGCTTCATGGCGGAAAAAGGCAAAATTAGTCTGCGGCAGGCGATCCTGCTGGGAATCATGGCCGGCGGCATGCCGCTGCTGCACACCCACTCCTTCCTGGCCTTGGGCCTCATGAGCGCGGGATGGATGATTTACGATCTGATCCGGGATCGGCGGCGGGTGGGCGGCTGGCTGATCTACGGCGGCATCGCCTGCATCCTGGCCGCGCCGCAGCTGTTCCTGTGGACCTTCCAGCACACCACCGGCAACAGCGGCTTTGTGCAATTCCGGTTCAATTGGGTCAACAGCGACGGCAATGGGCTGATCGACGGCTATCTGTGGTTCTACATCAAGAATATCGGTATCCCCGTGCTGCTGCTGATCCTGTCGCTACTGGACGGCAAACCCCGCCGGCGGATGATCGCCTGCGGCGCGTTTGTGATCTTTCTGGCGGCGGAGCTGATCCAGTTTCAGCCAAACATTTACGACAACAACAAGCTGTTTTACGTTTGGTGGGCGCTGTGCGCCGTGCTGGCGGCGGACTACGCCGTGGAGATCTTCGACCGGCTGCGGGGGCTGCGCTCCCGCTATGCGCTGGCGGGCATGCTGGCAGTCTGCTGCTTTGCCACCGGCACCCTGTCCATCGCCCGGGAGTGCGTGAGCGATTACGAAATGTACAGCCGCGGAGCGGTGGAGACGGCGGAATATGTGGAAAACAACACGCCGGAGCACAGCACCTTCATGACCTGGACCCAGCACATCAACCCGGTTTCCGGCCTGGCCGGACGGAACATCGTATGCGGGCCCAGCCTGTGGCTCCACTGGCACGGCTACGACCTGAGCAGCCGGGAAAACGACATCCGCCTGTTCTACGCCGACCCGGCGAACCAGCAGGAAATATTGGAAAAATACGGCGTGGATTACATTCTGGTGGGCGATTACGAGCGGGCCAGCCTGCAAATCGATCAAAACGCCCTGGACGCCCTGTATCCCCTGGTGTTTGAAAGCGAGTGGGGCGGCATGCGCGTTTATCAGGTGGTGAAGGACGATGGTTGAGCGGTTTTTGCGCTATTCCCTGGAGCGCCAGCGGAAGATCGCCGTGATCGTGCAGGATGATCAGGGCATCCGGCGCATGAACATCATCGTGACGCGGATCGAAAACGGCACGGTTTACCACGCCACCGCCCGCAGCAAAAAAGAAAAAGCCCTGGCCATGGAGCAGATCTTGTCCGCTTCCTATGCCAGAGGGGACGACGGGGATACGATGAAGCAAGAAAATGGTAAATTTTGATTGCAACAACCGATAACAGATGATATAATAAGGCGAAAATCGTATTTCTTGAAGGAGGAATAATCATATGCCGCTTGTCAACACCCGCGATATGTTCAAAAAGGCCTACGAGGGCGGATACGCCATCGGTGCTTTCAACGTCAACAACATGGAAATCATTCAGGGCATCGTGGAGGCCGCCAAGGCTCAGAACGCTCCCCTGATCCTGCAGGTCAGCAAGGGCGCCCGCGCCTACGCCAACCACACCTATCTGGTCAAGCTGGTGGAGGCCGCTGAAAAGACCACCGGTCTGCCCATCGCTCTGCATTTGGATCACGGCCCCGATTTTGAAACCTGTAAGGCCTGCATCGACGGCGGCTTTACCAGCGTCATGATCGACAAGAGCGGCCTGCCCTTTGAGCAGAATATCGAAGAGACCCGCAAGGTGGTGGAATACGCCCACAAGTACAACGTCACCGTGGAAGCCGAGCTGGGCAGCCTGGCCGGCGTGGAGGACGACGTGAAGGTTTCCGCCGAGGACAGCAGCTACACCCGTCCCGAAGAGGTGATCGAGTTCACCCAGGCCACCGGCTGCGACAGCCTGGCCATCGCCATCGGCACCAGCCACGGCGCTTATAAGTTCACCGCCGCCCAGTGCACCCGCAACGCCGACGGCATCCTGGTGCCCCCGCCCCTGCGCTTTGACATTCTGGAAGAAGTATCCAAGAAGCTGCCCGGCTTCCCCATCGTGCTGCACGGCGCTTCCTCCGTTCCCCAGGAATTCGTCAAGATCATCAACGAGCACGGCGGCAAGATGCCCGACGCCATCGGCATCCCCGAGGAGCAGCTGCGCAAGGCTGCCGGCATGGCCGTGTGCAAGATCAACATCGACAGCGACCTGCGCCTGGCCTTCACCGCCAGCGTGCGCAAGCACTTTGACGAGCATCCCGATCACTTCGATCCCCGTCAGTACCTCACCGACGCCCGCGCCGCCATCCAGGCCATGGTGGAGCACAAGATCGTGGACGTGCTGGGCTGCAACGGCAAAGCCTGATCGCCTGTTCACTATGCCGTCTGATCGCAAGATCGGACGGCTTTTTTTATGTGAAATAAATCCAAAATGCAGCGTCCCGGGCGTCCAATGGATGAATACTGATACCCGATTAAAAGAATACACAAAAACAGAAATTTGACGGGGAGAGGTTCCGTTGGGGCTTTGCCCCAAACCCCACCAGGGAGGGGAGCCCCTCCCTGGACCCGGCAGCGGCGGATGATGCGGAACTTCAATAACAAGCAACTTCCCGCAGCTATTTGAGTATCGTAGTCCACCGCTTCCGGGCAGCCAGCTTTGCTGGCGTGCTGTGCGCGAAGCGCACAGCGAAAAACCGCTGGACAGACCAGAAAATGAATGCATTCATTTT
>CACWUV010000122.1 GCA_902764185.1 uncultured Eubacteriales bacterium | reverse complement strand
GGGCGAATACAAAGGGATTGCCCAGCGCGCCGCGGCCGATGGCCACGCCGTCGCAGCCGGTGATCCGCAGAGCATCCAGGCAGCTTTCGGCGGAATTGACGTCGCCGTTGCACAGCACGGGGATGTCCACGGCGTTTTTGACGGCGGCGATCTGCGCCCAGTCCGCGTGGCCGGAATATTGCTGGCTGCGGGTGCGTCCGTGCACCGTCAGCAGATCGGCGCCGCAGTCCTCGGCAATATGGGCCAATTCCGGCGCGGTGATGTGCGCTTCGTCCCAGCCCAGCCGCATCTTGATGCTAAGAGGCAGCGGCGTGGCCTTGCGCACGGCGGAGATGATTTCGGCGCACAGCGGCAGATCCCGCATCAGCGCGCTGCCGGCGCCGCCGCCGGTCACCTTCTGGGCCGGGCAGCCCATGTTGATGTCCACACCGGAAAAAAGCCCGGTGTCCGAAAGCTTCCTTGCCGCATCGGACATCAAATCCGGCCTGCGGCCAAAGATCTGCACCACAGGCGGCGGCTCATCCGGGCCGATGGCCAGCAAATATTTGTATATGTTCAGCGTGCTGGGGGCGGTCAGAAACCCCTGGGCGCTGACCATTTCCGTGGTGGTATAATTGCAGCCCTGCTCCACGCACAGCGTGCGCATGGGCCAATCGCTGATGCCCGCCATGGGGGCCAGGGCAATGATCGGTTGCTTGTTCATCGTGTCGCCGCGGTTATATCCTGTATTTTCCAGTTGCCGCTTTCGCGGGTCAGTATCATGGTGTATCGTCCGCCTTCCCAGGCAGGCACGCTGCCGGTGACGGACTTGCCGTCGATGGAGGGGATGCGCTCGGTGACGGTGGCGGAGGCCGTGCTTTCCCAAGGCCAGCACCACACGCGGTTCAGGCTGACGCGGTGGTCAAAGCCCGTCACGTTCACGTTTTGATAGGGTCCTTCGCCGTTCACCGCGCTTTGCAGCAGCGGATCGCGCTCGATCCAGGTGGCGGTAAAATAGCGGTCCAGGGAGGAAAGGGGCTCGTCCATCATGATCACCTGCGCGCGCCTTGCCATGCCGTCCTTGATGACCACATAGATGTTGGTGGCGTTCATGGCGTAATAAAAGGTGACCGTCAGGATGCCGATGAGGATCAGCACGATGAACAGCCGGGACGCGATGTACCAGACGAAACGGCGCAGATAGCGCATGGAACCACCTCCTTCCAACACAACATTCCTATTATACCGAAAAACGCGCAAAAAAACAAGCCGGACCTGTCAGGTCCGGCCCAAAGCAGCCCGGCGCAGCAGGCCGTCGGCGTTGCAGCGCTGGGTCACGGTGATTTGGTCCAATCGCAGCTTTTCCATCACGGCGGCCAGAATAGCCATGCCCGTGGGCAATATGTCAATCCTGCTTGCGGGAAAGCCGGGGATGGCCGCCCGCTGCTCTCGGGGCGTGGCGGCCACAAGATGCAAAAGTTTATGCAGGGTATCGTTTGTCAGCCGATAGCCTTCGCACAGCGCCTTGACCTGCGCCCGCATCGCCAGCGTGGCGCAGGCCGTCCCCGTGCCGCCCACGGAATAGAAGGAGGAGATCCCCTCGTGCCGGATCAGCGCCGCGGGCAGCGTGTCCAGCAGCTTCCTTGCTGCCTCAATCGCGGGCGCGACGTCCTCTTCTTTTTGAATGGGATGGGCCTTGAACAGCCGGGAAGCCCCCAATTGCAGGGAGATTGCCTCCCGGATCATGCCGTTTTTCCCAATGGCCAATTCCGTGGACCCGCCGCCAATATCCACCATGCCGGCGGCATCATCGCCCACAGCGCCATAGAAGGAGGCCGCGGCTTCCTCTTCGCCGGACAGGATGGTCAGGGGCAACCCAAAGCGCGCTTTCGTTTCCTGCGCCAGAAGCTCCCCGTTCCGGGCGTCCCGCACGGCGCTGGTGGCATAGATGCCCAGCACCTCCGCGTCGGCGCCTTGGATCAGGGACGCGATGCCCGCCAGCGTATCCTCCATGGCGGCGCCGGAGAGCATGTTCTTTTCCATACCCAAAAACAACCGCGTTTCCACGCGGCTGCGGATGGGCTGTGCCTGTATGTTGCTGAGATCGGCGGCCACACACCGGGTGGAGTTGGAGCCGATCACGATGACGGCAGCCTTACTCATTCAGGTCTGTATCCTCCACCACGTACATTTGGATGGGCTCTTCGGTTTCTCCGTAGAGCGCCTCGGGATTCTTGATCACAAACAGCTTTTCGCCGGGCATCATATAGCCGTGCAGCTGCCGGGCCTTGGCAATGATGTAGTCGTCGGTTTCCACGATCTCCAGCTCGTTCCGCATCCGTTTGTATTCCTTGTATTGCTGATCGCGGGCGATGCGCAGATCGATGACGCTGTTTTCCAGCTGGACGTTGTTTTCCCGGGCCTGGTTGATGGTCATGACGCCCAGGGAGATGACCACGAACAGGGCGCACACCAGCACCAGCGGGCGCACCCGCAGGGAAAGCAGCCGATCCATCAGATTGCCGGGCAGACGCTTGGACATGGAGGCCTCCTTAAACGTTTGTAACTTCTTTTATTCGCCGTTTCCAGCCGATTTCCTGTCTCTTTTCCATATTTTTGTGAATAAAGCCAGCAAGCGATGGATGCCCAGCCGATAGGCCGCAGCGCCCAGAAACAGCGCCAGCGCCATATAGAGCCGCAGCGCGTCCCGTCCGGTCATGGCCAGGGCGAAAAAGCACAGGATGCCCGTGACGGCGCTCAAAAGAAAATCCGCGGCTATGTGCACAGCCACAGAAGAGGAACCGAAGGCCGGAGAAGCCAGATCGTACAAAAGGGCTGAAATCAGCCCCACGCCCGCAAAGGCCGCGAAAGCCTCCGCCTGAAAGGCGGTTTCCCACATTGTCATCCGCCCAGCAGCGCGCCCAGACCCCGGCGCCCCTTGCCGCGTCCCGTGTAGGTCAGCGCGTTGATCTGCCCGCTGATGGCCACGCGCCCGTCCTCCAGGAGCAGCGTGGTAACGTGCAGGTCGCTTCCGTCGATGATCAGCGGCCCGCCTTCCGTTTGCAGCGCCAGCTGCTTTTCGTCAAAGGAGGTCACCTCCTTTACGCCCGTCAGGGTCAGGCTTTTTCGGTTTTCCAGGGTCAGGCCGTGGGGCCGTGCCTGGGCCAGAGCTTCCGCAGTTTGCTTTGCCATGGGCATCACCTCGTTTCAGGCTATGAGACGAAAGACACAAAAATAACCTTTTTGCATGTAAATGTTGCTAAACGGATTGCAAAAAAAGCGTTTTTATGTATAATGGATAGTGCTGAAATTTCTCTTTTTGGAGGATGGCGCATGTATCGATTGTTGGTAGTGACCAATGAACCGGCTGTGCTTGAGCGGGTCAGAAGCACCATGGACTGGGACAGCCTGAACTTTAATCCGCCCATGATCGTGGAGACGGCGCAGCAGGCCATTGATGCCATGGAAACCAAGCGTGTGGATTGCGTCGCCTATCTGCTCGAAAGCATGGAGGCACGCAAGCTCAGCAATTATCTCAACAATATCCGTCCCAGCCTGCCTGTTTTCGAGATTCGCCGCACGCCCGAGGCCCAGATTGCCACCCTGCACGATATGCGCAAGGTGCTGGACCGCCTGCACGGCGATTACTCGGACGAGGCCTATGATGAAAAAGCCATCATGTCCATGCTGCGGGATGAATTGATCCACGATCTTCTGGCGGGGGAGATCACCAATGAAAAGGTGCTGCGGGGCCGGCTGGAGATGCTGCGCTCCCATCTGTCCCTCACCAAGCAATGCGTGGTGTACGAGTTCGATCTGCCCCAGGGCGAGGTGTACCTCAACTTCCAGTGGCATTACGGCAGCGAGCGGCTGGAAAAGGCCCTGCGCAACAATTTCTTTGGCCGCTATTATGAGGACCTGTATTATCAGGTGGCTGTGCTCACGCCCCGCAACATCCGCATGATGGTGTGCCAGCGGGACGACCGGGAAAACGAACCCGAGGACAGCCTGGTGCAGCGTGCGGACAAGCATGTGAGCAAGGTGCTGGAGGACATCAAGGAATATCTGGGCCTGGATATGGTGATGACCCATCGGGAAGCCCTGCCCAGCATCACGGTGCTGACGCAGCAGGTGCAATAAACAGAAACATCATTCTCCCTCCCGACGTGCTGTCGGGAGGGATTTTTTATAGCCTGCGTTCCGAAAGCGGCTTATCATGGGCTTCCTGCGCGCGCTGGTCAGCGCATCGCCAAACAGCATCAGCGTTTCCTGGGGTTCAGCGGATTTTATTTATTTGGTCAGGGTGATGCGGGGCGCGGGCTCGCCGCTGCCCGGATTGTCGTCCTCCAACGCCATCACCAGCGTATCGGGAATGCTGTCCACGCTGATCATGCCCATGGTGTGCAGCGTCGGCCATTCCTCCGTGTCCATGATGTAGCTCTCGTTCATGCCGAAAGGATACGGCTGACCGTTCTCGTCAAACCACATGGGCATCACCTGCCCCTTTTCGTAATACTGCTCCACGGTCATATCGCCCTGGGCGGTGAAATCGGCATAGAGATACAGGCCCGCGGGGGTCAGCTCGCCATAGACGGAGTCCAGCTTCATGCCGTAGGACACGTAATCTTCCTTGACTTTGTAGGTGACGTTCTTTTCAATGGGCGCGGCCAGCGGAATGCTGATGTCCATATAATCGCTTTCACTGGGCGATTCATCGACATTTTCCAGATTAATCCTGGCGACGCGCAGATAAAGCTGGCAGTCAAAGCGTTCCCCACTGGCTTTGCCATTCAAGGGCTGCACGGAAAAATAGGTCAGGCTGCCGTCTTCATTGAACATAGGATCGCTCATCATCTCGCTGCCATAGTATTCAAAGGGCACCTCCAGCAGTGCTTCCGCACTATACAGGGGCACATTCAGCTGCTTTGCAGCCTCCACCCAGGTGATCATGGGATCAACGCCCAATTTTTCTGCGACGGCTTTGCCATTGTCCTGGTTGGCCCCGATGATGCCGAAGGGATCATCCCCGCACACCAGCCCCTTTTCACCCTCCGGCAGACGGGCTTCCACAGCCGCCATGACGATATTCTTATCCGCATACAGTTCATGGGGTGTAAAGATGATGCCGCCCAGGGTTTTGCTTCCCTGCTTTTCGGTATGCTGCATGATCTCCTGGGCAGCCCTGGGCACCTTCGTGCCATAGCTGCCGCCAAAGAAATCCGTCCAGCCAAAGATCCGGCTGGAGGCCACGGCAGCGGCCATGGTGGCGGCGAGAATCAACGCGATGATCAAAACGGTACGGAAAGCAGTGCGTTTCATTTTATCTTCCTCCCTGACGGAGCGGGCAGCGTCCATCAGCGCGTCGCGGCAACCCTCCGGCATGGGCCGAAAGGCGTCCCGCAGGTTCAGTTCATCCATCTTGCGCTTCATTCTGCGTCCAGCTCCTTTCTCAGTTGTTCTTTGGCCCGGTGGATGCGTCCGCGCACGGTGGCCTGGGGGAGATGCAGCGCCCGCGCGATCTCGGCATAGCTCATGCCCTCGGAATAGCACAGCGTCAGCGGCAGCCGCAGCTTCTCCGGCAGGGCTTCCAGGGCAAGGGCCAGCGTGGGATCGGGCGGAGGACAGGCCGGTTCCGGGATTTCCTCCATGGAGATGGTGCGGCGGCGCTTTCTTTGCGTGTCATAACACGTATTGATGAGTATCCGGACGATCCACGTGCGGAAATACCGTTCATCCCGCAGAGCGGATCGCCGCTGCCAGGCCTTCAAAGCCGTTTCCTGCAGCGCGTCCTTGCAGTCGTCGTCGTGGCGCAATATCGACCAGGCCACGCGGTACAGCATACCGGCGTGGGCGTCGATCTGACGCACGAAGAAATCCTTGTCCATGTGCTTCACCCCTTCGTAAGCTTACATCCATTAGACGGGGGAGAGCGTGAAAACGTCACGCGAAAAATAAAAAACAAAAAAACGCTTGAATCTCAAGCGTTCCTTTGTTGGCACCTCCGACCGGATTCGAACCGGTGTTTCAGCCTTGAGAGGGCCGCGTGCTAGGCCACTACACAACGGAGGCAAATGGCTGGGGAACAAGGATTTGAACCTTGACAATACGAGTCAGAGTCGTAGGTGCTGCCGTTACACCATTCCCCAATGCCTTGCAGCTCAACACTGCGAAAAACATTATACACATTTTAGCCCCTTTTGTCAAGATATTTTTTAAAATTATTTATACTTTTTTGCGCTCCAAACAGAACGACGAATGAAATTTTTGCTTTTGCCAAAAATGTTCGTGAAAAACCTTGACAGATGACGGAAAATATTGTATTTTTTTAGCTACACTCATTTAGGGGGAGGGTTTTGAATGGCACGCGACGTGATTGCGATTCTGGACTTTGGCAGCAGCGACAACAGCGGTATTGCCCGCGCCGTCCGCAAAGCTGGCGTTTACAGCGAAATTATTGCCCATGATTCCACTTTGGCAGAGCTGAAAAACATTCCCGGCCTCAAAGGTCTGATTTATAACGGCGGCCCCAACCGCGCCTATGAGGGACAGGAGCTTCTCGCCGATCCCGACGTGCTGGCCTGGGATATTCCCAAGATGGCCGTGGGCTGTCCCTTCACCGTTTCCGGCGTCAACGCGCCTTCCTGGAATGGCCGCGAGCGCGAGATGATCGATTCCTTTATTGACGAAGCATCAATAACCCGCAATTGGAGCATGGAAGGCTTCATCGAGGATCAGATTTCCACTCTGCGCGCCCAGATCGGCGATAAAAAGGTGCTGCTGGCGCTGTCTGGCGGTGTGGATTCCTCCGTGGTCGCCGCGCTGCTGCTGCGGGCCATCGGCGATCAGCTCACCTGCGTGCACGTCAATCACGGCCTGCTGCGCAAAGGCGAGCCCGAGCAGGTGGTGCGCGTTTTCAAGCAGGAGCTGGGCGCCAACCTGATCTATGTGGACGCCGTGGACCGTTTCCTGGACAAGTTGGCCGGCGTCTCCGATCCGGAAAAGAAGCGCAAGATCATCGGCGCGGAGTTCATCCGCGTGTTTGAAGAGGAAGCCCGCAAGCTCAGCGATATTTCCTTCCTGGGTCAGGGTACCATCTATCCCGACATTCTGGAAAGCGGCACCAAGACCGCCAAGAACATCAAATCCCATCACAACGTGGGCGGTCTGCCCGAGGATCTCAAATTTGAATTGGTGGAGCCCTTGAAGCAGCTCTTCAAGGACGAAGTCCGCGCCGTGGGCGAAGCCCTGGGCCTTCCCCACAGCATGGTTTACCGCCAGCCCTTCCCCGGTCCCGGCCTGGGCGTGCGCTGCGTGGGCGCCATCACTCGGGAGCGCCTGGAGCAGGTGCGCGAAAGCGACGCCATTCTGCGCGAGGAATTCGCCAACGCCCATCTGGATCAAACCGTCTGGCAGTATTTCACCATCGTGCCCGACATCCGTTCCACCGGCGTCCGCAACCACGAGCGCTGCTGGGAGCGCCCTGTCATCATCCGCGCCGTCAATACCCAGGATGCCATTACCGCCTCCATCGAGGAAATTCCCTATGCCATCCTCCATAAAATTACCAACCGCATCGTAAACGAAGTCCCCGGCGTCAACCGCGTCCTCTACGATCTCTCTCCCAAGCCCGTGGCGACGATCGAGTGGGAGTAAGAATCGGAGCGCCGCAAACCCTTATTTTTCAAGGGTTTACGGCCTCGGAAAGTCAGCTCTGATAACCAAATGATAACATTTCCCCTGGCCCAAATTATAGGAGAATTCCCGGTGGCTTTGGGGTTGCGGATGATGCCGGTGGCAACATTCATGGCAATATGTTATCCGTCTCTGTGATACAACCTATTTGAAAAGCCCTTCG
>CACWUV010000121.1 GCA_902764185.1 uncultured Eubacteriales bacterium | reverse complement strand
GCAGTCCTCGGGGCAGTTTGACGCATATCACGCGGATGGCCATGGGCGCACCTCCCGTCATTTTTGCAGCAGAAGCACGCCCACGAAGATCAGCGCCGCGCCGATGAGCGCCATCCAGGCCCACAGCGGCACGCACAGCACGATGAGCAGCACCCCGGCCGCGATAAGCACGATGCCCACGGCACGGGCAAGGGTGCTCCCCTTGGCGGGAAACTTGGCCTGGTAGACACGGTTTTGGGGTTCGCAGCGCATGGGCGTTTCCTCCTTGCGGTTTAGCTTATGCCCCATCCTATGCCTTTATGCCGGGATGCGATACAGAGCGCAGGCGTTGCGGAAGGTGATTTGGGCCAGCTCCTCCGGGGGAACGCCGTGGATTTCGGCCTGCTTTTCCAGCACGTAGCGCACGTTGGCGGGCTCGTTGCGGCGTCCGCGCAAGGGCACCGGCGCCAGATAGGGGCTGTCCGTCTCGATGAGCAGCCGATCCAGCGGCACCGCCCGGGAGGCGGACACCGGCCCGGCGGCGTTCTTGAAGGTGATGGGCCCGGCGAAGGAGATATAAAAGCCCATTTTGAGGTACTCCCGCACCATCTCCGCGCTGGCGGAGCAGCAGTGGATGACCCCGGCGGGCAGGCGGCTGCGGCTGCGCAGGATGTCGAACATATCGCCGTGGGCGTCCCGGATATGGAAGATCACAGGCATATCGGCATCGCAGGCCAGATCCAGCTGCTCCTGCAAAACCCGCTTCTGCACGTCCCGGGGGGACAGATCGTAATAGTAATCCAGGCCGATCTCCCCCAGGGCCATGACCCGGGGATGGGAAAGCAGGGCCTTCAATTGGTCAATGTAATCCGGCGGCGCGTCCTTGGCCTCATGGGGATGGACACCGGCGGCGGCATAGATGAAACCGTACTGCTCCGCCAGCGCGATGCACCGGCGGGAAGAAGGCAGATCGCTGCCCACGCAGACGCACTTTTCCACGCCGCCTTCCCGCAGCCGGGCGATGGTTTCCGCCCGGTCCTCGTCAAACTTTTCATCGTCCAGATGGCAATGGGAATCAAACAGCTTCACTTGGGTTCTCCTTTTTACAGCTCCGCCACGGCTTCCACTTCCACCAGCGCATCCTTGGGCAGCGCGCCCACCTCCACGCAGCTGCGGGCGGGCTTATTGGGGAAATACTGGGCGTAGACGGCATTGAAGGCCGCAAAATCGGACATATGCCTGAGAAAGCAGGTGGTTTTGATCACCCTGTCCAGGCCGGTTCCCGCTTTCTCCAGCACGGCAGCCAGATTCTTGAGCGCCTGATGGGTCTGCTCCTCGATGCTCTGGGCGTCGATAGTGCCGGTGGCGGGATCGATGGCGATCTGGCCGGAGGTGAAGAGGAGGCCGTTCACGGCCATGGCCTGGGAATAGGGACCGATGGCGGCGGGAGCTTTGTCGGTATGGATGGTGCGCATAATATCCTCCTTTTGCAGAACGGCATGACCTGCGTCATGCCGTTTTGATGTTCTGTCTTTGGGCCGCCCGCTGCGCGATGCGGATCACGGTGGGGCGGTTATAGCGCTGCACGATGACGAAAACCAGATCGAAGGCCGCGGCCAGCACCGAGGTGACGATGAACACCGCCAGCTGCCCGAACCACAGGGAAAAGAGAATGGGCACGAAGCTGGCAATCACGTTGGTCTCGTGCACCAGCTCGGACTGGCACATGGCCTGGGCGATCTCATGCCAGGAATGCCTGGCGGGATCGAAGGCTTCCGGTGCGTAGGTGGGCATTTTGCTTTTCCAGCGCCGTACCCCCAGGAGGTCGTAGAGCTTCGCCTCCCAGGCCTTGGGCTGATACCAGCGCCTGGTATAATCCGCCCGGTTGCCCATCACCGCGTCATAGGCCGCACCGATGATCAGCCGGACACCCAGATGATAGGCGACGGTGCCAAAGGTGACCGCCAGCGGCAGCACGGCCAGGCCGGCCCGATACAGCAGCGTAAAGGCCGCGGCGGCAACCAGCGCCGCCGCCGCAAGACCTTTCATTGTCTTTGCCATCAGCCCACTTCGCTGCCCGCGGCGATATCGCCGTCCACGGTCAGCACCCGCAGGTATTCGCTGCCGTCCTCCTTCTCCTCCACGGCGGAGAGGATCATGCCGTTGCTCTCGATGCCCATCATCTTGCGGGGCGGCAGATTGGCGATGATCACCAGGTTTTTGCCCAGCAGCTGCTCGGGCTCATAGAACTTATGGCTGCCGCTGAGGATGACGCGGCGCTCGCCGTTGCCCAGATCCAGCTCGAATTTGAGCAGCTTGTCGGACTTTTTGACGGCCTCGCAGGAGAGCACCTTGGCCACCCGCAGCTTGCAGCGGAAGAACTCGTCGATGCTGACGCAGCCCTCGGGGATCTCCACCTTCTTGGGCTCCTTTTTCTCTTCCTTCTTGGGTTCGGGCTTCTTTTCTTCCTTTTTGGGAGCCAGCGCCTCCAGCTCCTTTTTCACGTCCAGGCGCGGGAACAGCGCTTCACCCTTGCACACCTTGGTGCCCGCGGGCAGCTTGCCAAAGGAGCTGAGGCTTTCCCAGGTCATGAGCATGGGATCGCTGACGCCCAGCTGCTCAAAGATGCGGGCGGGGGTGTGGGGCATCACGGGACCGATGAGCACGGCCACAAAGCGGATGCACTCCGCCAGGGTCAGCAGCACGTTGCCCAGGCGTCCCTGCTTTTCGGGATCGCGGCCCAGCACCCAGGGCTGGGTGGCGTCGATGTACTTGTTGCACTCGCCGATGACCTTCCAGATTTCAATCAAGGCCTGGGAGAACTGCAGCTTGTTCATCTGCTCCTCCACCAGCGCGGGCAGGGCGGCGCAGTGTTCATGCAGCGGAGCGTCCAGCTCCAGATCCACGGCGCTTTCGTCCCAGGCGGGCACCAGGCCGTCAAAGTATTTTTCGATCATAGCCACGGTGCGGGAAACCAGGTTGCCCAGGTCGTTGGCCAGATCGGCGTTGGCCCGGGTCAGGAAGGACTCGTTGGTGTAGTTGCCGTCGGCGCCAAAGGGCATCTCGCGCATGAGGTAATAGCGCAGGGTGTCTACGCCATAGCGCTCCACGATGGGGCCGGGATAGACCACGTTGCCCTTGGATTTGCTCATCTTGTCCGCGCCGAACAGCAGCCAGCCGTGGCCGAACACCTGCTTGGGCAGGGGCAGGCCCAGGGCGTGCAGCATGATGGGCCAATAGATGGTGTGGAAGCGCACGATCTCCTTGCCCACCAGATGAACGTCGGCGGGCCAAAACTTCTGGAACAGTTCGTCGTGATCGGTGCCATAGCCCAGGGCGGTGATGTAGTTGGACAGGGCGTCGATCCACACGTAGACCACGTGCTTGTCGTCAAAGTCCACGGGCACGCCCCATTTGAAGCTGGTGCGGCTGACGCACAGATCCTGAAGGCCCGGACGCAGGAAGTTGGTCAGCATCTCGTTGGCGCGGCTGGCGGGCTGGATGAAATCGGGGTGGGTTTCGATGTAGTCGATCAGCCAATCCTGATACTTGCTCATGCGGAAGAAATAGCTTTCCTCCTTCATGGGCTGGCAGGGACGCCCGCAGTCCGGGCACACCTTTTCGCCGTCCTTGTCCACCAGCTGGGTGGGGGTCCAGAAGCTTTCGCAGGGGGTGCAGTACATGCCCTCGTATTCGCTCTTGTAGATGTCGCCCTGATCATAGAACTGCTTGAAGATCTTCTGGACGATCTTCATATGGCGCTCCTCGGTGGTGCGGATGAAATCATCGTTTTCGATGTCCATCAGCTTCCACAGCGCCTTGGTTTCCACGGCGATCTTATCCACATATTCCTGGGGGGTCACGCCGGCCTCCTGGGCCTTCTTTTCGATCTTCTGGCCGTGCTCGTCCAGGCCGGTGAGGAAATAGGTATCATAACCCTGCATCTTCTTAAAGCGGGTCATGGTATCAGCGGCCACGGTGGTATAGGTGTGGCCGATGTGCATGTTGCCGCTGGGATAGTAGATGGGGGTGGTAATGTAATAGGTCTTCTTGTCCGGCATAGGTCTTCCTCCAAAGTATATAATAAATTATTCTGAACGCTGATTGTAGGTGTTCTCCACGCCCCGCAGCTGGCGGATCACCGAGCGCACATAGACCACCAAGGCGGTATATGCCGCGCCCACGCCCACCCACAGGAAGGTGGTATGGGGCTGGAAGGAGAGGTTTTCAAACTTGTCCGCAAAAAAGCTGAGAAACAGCCCCAGGCACAGGCAGGTCTGGGCGAATTTGCCCACGAAGAGCGAATGCACCACGATGCGGCGGTTGTAGAGCACGATGCCGCCCAAGAGCATGACAAATTCCTTAAGCGCCAGCAGCGCCAGCGGCTCCCAGCGGATGATCCCCCGCAGCAGCAGCGTGGCCATGACGGACAGGGTCATGAGCTTGTCGGCCAAAGGATCCATCAGCTTGCCAAAATCCGTGATCTGATGATACTTGCGGGCCAGGAAGCCGTCCAGCATATCGGTGCAGGCGGCCAGTACAAATACGCCCAAGGCCCAATAGTTTAGCCTGTACCCCATCATCAGCACCCAGTAAACGGGCACCAGGGCCAGGCGGAACATGGTCAACACGTTGGGAATAGTCCAAATACGCTTCGGGTCCGACATCGCAGGAGCTCCTTTTTTCATTTGAGGCAAAAGCCTACGTATATATTATATCACAATATGTTTTTCAATGTAAATGCATCCCGGTGGTGTAAATGGGCGAAATTTTCCACACTTTCCCCATAATACAACATACTGGACAAAAGATCCCGTTGATTCAGGGAGGCCTGCAGTCCCCGCAGCGCGTGGGACACGGCGTCGGTATCGGCGTGATTGATCCACAGCTGCACCCAGGCGCAGGCCTGCTCCCATCGCAGGGACAATCGCTCCGTCCGGGCTGACGCCTCCTCCCATTGGCCCTGCGCCAAGCGGCCGGCGATGGCCGTCAGCGCTTCCTGGTAGGATCGCACCAGGCGGTGGGTGTACAGCTCGCATCCGCCGCCCACGGCGGCCACCAGCACCAGGATGACGACGCTCACGATCAGGCTGCGCTTCACGGCTTCACCTCCCGGAATGCCGCCCGGTGGGCGATTTCCCCTTCGCCGGACCGCTGCCAGAAAAGCGTCCCCCGGCTGTCCAGCACGCACAGCAGCACCGGACCCTCCGCGCCTAAAAAGGCGTCCAATTCCGCCTGGGTGACCCCGGCCCGGCGCAGCTCGTCCTGGCGATAGACGCCATCGGAAATCAGCACGTGGGGCAAGCCTTCCTCCGGCGCGGAAAGCCCCATATCCCCCAAGGTCACGGGCCGCTGATCCCCCCTGGGAAACACGCTGAGCACGCCGTTGGTCTCCAGTACCGCCGTTTCCACGTCGGCAATGTTCAATATGCCCGCGGCGCGCACCACCTCCATCAGGTCGGACACGGGCATGCACACCTGCTTTAATTCGGCATACTGAATGCTTCCTTCCCGGATCAGCACCCGGGCGCTGCCGTTGAGCAGCCGGCGAAAGGCCGGGCTTTTCATGCCCAGAAGCCCAAAGAGGCTGTGCATCAGCACCAGCGCGCACACCGGCACGATGCCGTAGAGCAGCGGCGTTTCCGCTCCGCTCATGGGCTCCGCCACCAGATCGGCGATCAGGATGGCCGCCACCAGCTCGTAGGGCTGGAGCTGGCCGATCTGCCGCTTGCCCATGAGGCGCACGGCCAGGATGGAAAAGCTGTACAGCAGGATGGCGCGGATAAAAATGATGAGCAAAACAACATCCCTCCCGGCTTATTATGACCGGAAGGGAAGAAAAAACTCGGGGTCACGCCGCGAACTGGCTGTTATACAGCTTGGCGTAGAAGCCGTTCTTTTTGAGCAGCTCCTCATGATTGCCCTGCTCCACGATGTGGCCGTCCCGCATGACCAGGATGACGTCGGCCTCCCGGATGGTGCTGAGGCGATGGGCCACGATGAAGGTGGTGCGGCCCTGCATCATCTGAGCGAAAGCCTTCTGGATGCGGATCTCGGTGCGGGTGTCGATGGAGGAGGTGGCCTCGTCCAATATCAGCATGGGCGGCAGGCACAGCATGATGCGGGCGATGCACAGCAGCTGCTTTTGACCCTGGGAGAGCTGGCCGCCATCCTCGCCGATCAGGGTGTCGTAGCCATTGGGCAGGCGCTTGATGAAGCCGTGGGCGTGGGCGGCCTTGCAGGCGGCGATGATCTCCGCCTCGGCGGCGTCCGGCTTGCCCAGCGTCAGGTTTTCCCGCACGGTGCCGGCCTTGAGCCAGGTTTCCTGCAGCACCATGCCATAGTTGGCCCGCAGGCTCCGGCGGGTGATCCGGCGGATGTCCGTCCCCTCCACGCAGATTTCACCCTTGTCCACGTCATAGAAGCGCATGAGCAGGTTGATCAGGGTGGTTTTGCCGCAGCCGGTGGGACCCACGATGGCGATACGCTGGCCGGGCCGCACGCGCAGGTTCAGGCCTTCGATCAGGGGCTTATTGGGAGTATAGGAGAAGAAAGTGTCCGCAATGTCCACCTGACCCCGCACGTCCGAAAGGACGCGGGCATCGGGAGCATCCGGAATCTGGGGTTTTTCCGCGATCAAATGGAAGATGCGGGAGGCGCAGGCCAGGGCGTTTTGCAATTCCGTCACCACGCCGCTGATTTCGTTGAAGGGCTTGGTGTACTGATTGGCATAGGACAGAAGCGCCGACAGGCTGCCCACGGTGAAGGGAGCCGCCGTGCCCGCCGTGGCCACGCACACCAGCGCGCCGGTGAGGGCCACCCCCGCATAGACCACGTTGTTCACAAACCGGGTGCAGGGGTTGGTCAAAGAGGAGTAAAAGATGGCCTGCAGAGCGCATTTTTCCAGTCGGCCGTTGATTTCGTCAAACTTTTCCAGGCTCTTTTCCTCCTGGCCGAAGGCTTTGACCACCTTCTGATTGCCCAGCATTTCGTCGATGAAGGCAGTCTGCTCGCCCCGGGTCTCGCTCTGCTGGCGGAAATAGCTGTAGGTGTGGGTGGCGATGAACCGGGCCACCAGGAAGCTGAGGGGCGTCAGCAGCACCACCACGGCGGCGATGCCGGGCCGGATGGAGATCATGAAGCCCAGGGTGCCAAGGATGGTGACCACGCCGGTGAAGAGCTGGGTGAAGCCCAGCAGCAGGCCGTCGGCAAACTGATCCACATCGGCGATGACCCGGCTGACGATGCCGCCCACGGGCTGGCTGTCGATGTAGGATAAGGGCAGGATCTGCAATTGCCGGAAGGCCTGATCCCGCACGTCCCGCACCACCTGGAAGGTGATTTTGTTGTTGATGGAATTGACCATCCACTGCACCGCGCCGGTGGCGGCCACGATGACGGCGATTTTATAGAGCAGCGACACGATGCTATGAAGCGCCACCTGGCCGGGACCCACAATCTGATCGATGGCCCGGCCGATGAGCACGGGCACATAGAGGGTCAGGGCCACGGTGACGGCGGAAAGGAGGATGGACAGCGCCACCAGGGACCAATAGGGTTTCAGATAGACCAGCACCTTTTTGAGGGTGCCGCGCTCGGCCTTTTGCCTGGGCTTGCTCATTGCGCCGCCTCCTTTCTGAACTGGGAATCATAGATTTCCTGATAGACCGGACAATCCCGCAGCAGCGTTTCGTGGGTGCCCACCCCCGCCACATGGCCGTCGTCCAGCACCACGATCTGGTCGGCGTGCTGGATGGAGCTGGTGCGCTGGGACACCAGGAACACCGTGGGATGATAGCTGAGCTCCCGCAGAGCGCGTCGCAAGGCCGCGTCGGTGGCAAAGTCCAGGGCGGAGGAGCTGTCGTCCAGGATCAGAATATCCGGCTTTCTCACCAGGGCGCGGGCGAT
>CACWUV010000120.1 GCA_902764185.1 uncultured Eubacteriales bacterium | reverse complement strand
TATGACGTTTACTATAGATCTGTTGTTAAGAGATGTATCGCACCTCCGTTGGAATCAGCATTATTATTAACAAATTCGCAATTGTTAAAAAGACTAGTTTTAGCAGATATGTAAATAGCGCCACCGTCTTCGCTTTCATTTGCTGTAAATTCAGAATTGTTGATCGCAGTTTCTTTGAGGTCTTTTGTCTGAATAGCTCCGCCGGAATCAACTGCTGCATTGGAATCAAATGTGCAATTCTCTATTTTCAAAATGCCTGTTCCAATCTTATCAGGGAAAATACTATCTCCCTGATAAATCGCACCTCCCTGGCTATATGCTTTATTGTTTAAAAAAATGGAATGATCCACTTGAAGAGTGCTGCCGTCGAGGATGATAATTGCGCCACCGCTGTCATACCCAGCTTCATTATTATCAAAAACACAATGAGAAATGGTAATCTTGTTATCTTGGTTAGCGTATAAAGCACCACCGCTTTCTTCACCATAGTTATCAGAAAATTCACAGCAGGTTATTTTACAAGTGCTAGAATTATTAAGATAAACAACACCGCCATTAAACCAATTATTTGCGTTTTCAGAGAAAACGCATCCTATTGCTGTCAATGTACAATTTGAACCATTTACAAAAACAACACCGCCACCAGTACCATTGTCTGAAACATTATGCTTGAAGGCAATATCTTGAAGAGTTATCTTGACATTATCCTTGTCCTCAAAGTTTATTACAGCTCCTTCGTCATCGGTAAAACAATTTTGAATTACGCCCATATTACTGGGATCAATGTCTAAATTTCCATTTGAATCCAGATAATGTGAAACCGCGTAATCATCTCTTGTATTTTTAAGTGTTAAGTCGCAGGAACCCTGAAAATGCAAAAATGGATGGATTTCGTTTCCATCAATTGTATTTCCATTCAGATATATTGCTAATTTCGTTACGCTTGAAGAAACCTTTATTTCATCTTCCAATTGTAATATTATCTTGAATGTCGATTGTCAGTTCCGATGAACTTGGAGATGTTAATGCAGTTTTTAATGCATCAAAAGTAGTAACATCGTCTGCCATGCCAGCATTCGCAATCCCCAGCATTGCCGTCAACAGCAAAACCCCTAAGATCAGCTTTCCCAATCCACTCCGTTTCATCTTTTTTGCCCTCCGTCCTGCTAAGTATTTGGAATTTCAACATGCGTTTACAGGTATAGTGTTTGCCGTTTCGCTTTGCTCAAGCCCTGTTCTTTTCATCCGAACAGACAACGGTTTTCAGCGCGGCAGCCTCTTTCGCAGGCCGAAACCCGGATAAATTATCTGTCGAGATCTTGTAAAAAATATTACCACAATATTCTGCCAATATCAACAAGTTAACAAAATCGTAACACCTTTTTTTCTCATGTTTTGCGGTGCCGGATATCGATGGTTCCACATGGCTGATACTGTTCCCTGATAAAAACAAAAAAACGCAGGACCAAATGGCCCTGCGTGTTTGCTCTCACCTTTTATGCGGTATATGATTACCGGCGCATCGCGGCGAAGCACTCGCTGCAATAGATGGGGCGGTCGTTCTTGGGAATGAAGGGAACAGTGGTCTCGGCGCCGCAATTTGCACACGTGGTGGTGTAGGTCTCGCGGGGAGCGCCAGGAGCCGGACGGCTAGCCTTGCGGGCCTGACGGCACGCCTTGCAGCGGGTGGGCTCATTCTGGAAACCCTTTTCAGCGTAAAATTCCTGTTCGCCAGCGGTGAACACGAATTCCTGCCCACAGTCGCGGCATACCAGCGTCTTGTCTTCGTACATGGTGGAAAACCCCCTGATAATGAATATGCGGTTTAAGATTTGGCTGACCTGGTTTTTGACCCCACACTCGCCGGCGGGAGCATTGCTCATAGCCACATGGGCCCCCACGCCGCTCTCTCGGATTTTGTATCCGGCCGGACTTACGTCTAAACCGCACCGTGCTCACTGGAAGTTTCTCCAGCTTACGTGGACCGCTTTGCCTGCGACTGGCTTCGGCTTTCAACCACAGACCCGAACCTTAACCGTGTATCATTATAGGACGGAAATTGTAAAAACGCAAGTGTTTTTTTGAATTTTTTTAAGCGGCGCAAGGAATGGGCATCAAACGCTCTGTTTTTGCCGGATCGGACGGATGAAGGCGCTCAGGAGGAGTTCGATCAGCGTCATGATGGGGGAACAGCACGGTCAACACCGTGCCCAAAAGGCGCATTGTACTTTTTTGCCCGCTTATGCTACAATAATGCAAAAGGGGGCATATTGCATGACGTATCGCTTTCTCACCGGCGGCTACGCCGATAAAACCCAGCCCGGCGTGTGCCGGTTTGCCTTTGATCCGGCGGGCGGCTTTACCCGGGAGGCGGCATGGACGGGCTTTTTGAACCCCAGCTTCGCGCTGCTCCATCCGTCGCTGCCGGTGCTCTACACCGTGGAGGAAACGACGCCCCAGGGCGCGGTGCACGCCTGGGAGATGACGGCGGAGGGCCCCCGGCATCTGGGCGGATTGCCTTCCGGCGGCGCCGATCCCTGCCATCTGCTGCTGGACGGCGGATGCTTATACGCGGCCAATTATACCAGCGGCAGCCTGGCGGCCTTTGCCCTGAACGCCGACGGCAGCCTGCGGGCGCGCTGGGGCCTGCGGCAGCACAGCGGCCACGGCCCAAACCCCAGCCGGCAGGAATGCGCCCACGTGCATTTTTCCATGGCCCAAAGCGGCGAAATCCTGGCCTGCGATCTGGGCCAGGACGCGGTGTTCCGCTATATCCGTGAAAACGGGCAATTAAAGGAGGTGGGCCGCGTTACTTTCCCGGCGGGCTCCGGCCCCCGGCATCTGGCGGGCTCCCCCGCGCTGCCGGACCGGCTGTACTGCGTCGCCGAGCTCTCCAGCCAGGTCTTTGCGCTGACGCGGACGGCCGACGGCTGGCGGATCGACCAGGCGCTGTCCATGCTGCCCGCGGGCTTTGCGGGCGAAAACACCGCCGCCGCCATCCATATCACCCCGGACGCCCGCTTCCTGCTGGCCTCAAACCGCGGCCATGACAGCATTGCCGTCTTTGCGCTGTCGCCGGAGGGTGCGCTCAGCGCCCCCGTCCTTTCTCCCTGCGTGGCCCAGCCCCGGGATTTCCTGATCGCGGGGGATCATGTCCTGGTGGGCAGCCAGCGGGATTCCCTGATCCGCGCCTATCGGCTGGACAGGGGCGCCGGCCGCCTGGCGGACGCGGGCTTCACGGCGGAAGCCCCCCATCCCGTGTGCTTCCAGCCCTGGGGATCTGCCGCATATGCATGACCTTTTTTACAAATGTTCCTGTGGAAATCTCCCGCGCACTGTGATACAATAAAGCATGACTTTACGATATTGGAGGTCGTTCCCCGTGAAGAAACTGAAGCTTCTGCTGTCGCTGCTGCTGATGACGGCCATGCTGTGTTCCTCCGTGCTGGGCGCGGCGGAAACCGCGCTGGTGGTCACGCCCAAGGGACCGCTGAACGTGCGCAAGACGCCCGATAAAAACGCCACGGTGCTGGGCACCCTGAAAAACCACTCCCAGGTGGAGGTAACATCCGTGGAGGGCGACTGGGCCACCATCACCTATAAGGACAGAACCGCTTATGTGATGACCCGGTTTTTGCGCATGCCTTCCTCTTTGGTGGGACAGACCGTGTACGCCAACGACGGCGCGCTGGCGTTCCTGCGGGAGGAGCCGGACGCGGCTGCCAAGCCCGTCTATCCCCTGGGCAGCCTGGAGGCCGTGACGGTGGAGGCTGTGGAGGACGGCTGGATGACCGTCACCCTGGGCGACCTGACCGCCTATGCCGCCGTGGAGGACTTTTCCTATCAGCTTACGGAGCCGGCGGACAAGCCCGCCTGGATCAACGAGCCCGGCGAAACGGTGACCGCCTGCGATCTGACCCTGGATTCCCGGGTGGTGGCCCATTTGACGCCCGGTTCTCCCGTCACCGTCACGCTGATCTCCAAGGAGCAGTGCCTGGCGGTGTCCGAGGAAGGCTGCGGCTATGCGCCCCTGAGCGCCATCCATCTGCTGGGCGTCCAGCAGGACGACGCCACCGTGGGCAAGATCAGCCCTGCCACCGCGTATAACAAGTCCATCGCTCTGCTGAAAACCTCCTACAAAGGCTTTTCCAATCAGCACCTCACGGCGCAGACCCGGGTGTACAGCGAAAGCACGCCCCTGTATCAGTGCGGCTTCACGGACGAAAACGGCCAGTATGTCTACGGCACGCTGGTGGACGCCAACAATGGCAAGGTGATCTATCACACCCGCTATGCCGCCTTTGCGGCCCAGGCCTACGTGCCGCCCACCCCCACCCCCGAGCCCACGCCGGAACCCACGGCCACGCCGGAACCCACGGCGACGCCGGAGCCCACCGCCACGCTGGAGCCCACGGGCACCCCTGTGCCCGTCACCGCCGCGCCCGAAGCGCTGCGGGAGCCGCCCCGGGTCATGATGCTCACCCCGGCGCCCGCCGGCGCCCAGGCCACGGAGGTCCCGCCCACTGAGATCCCCGTCATCGAAACGCCGGCTGCCGAGCCCACGGAAGCGCCCGCCACCGAAGCGCCGACTGTCGAAGCCACCGAGGTTCCCGCCGCTGAACCCACCGAAGCCCCCGCCGCCGGTCCAGCCCACGACATCGATCTGTCCATGACCGCCCAAACCATCGAGCTGGGCGACGTGATGGACATCTTCGTGTCCGCCTGGACGGACTATCAGTGCCAGTACACCGTGTATGACGAACAGGGCAACGTGGTGGAATCCGCGGCCACGGATCACTTTGATGCGGCCTACCGTCCCCGCACCCCCGGCGAATACATCCTCAAGGTCACCGTGACGGACGAGGAGGGCAACCGCAACTCCCTGATGCTGGGCTTTGAGGTCAGCGAAGCGGAAACCGAAGGCGTGCTGTACGACATGTACAGCCAGTATGACGGCTGGTGGAAGGACAAGCAGCTGGATACCTTTGGCGACGTGATCTTTACCCTGACCCTGGGCCTGGAATACATCGGCTATGACAGCATTTCCATGCTGCCCGAAAACCTGGCCGAGAGCTACGCCTCCCTGCTGGTGTCCGGCTTGGCGGACAACGACATGCTGATCAACCAGGCCGCCCGTGATTTCGACTTTACCACCTACAAGGATCTGTATAAAAAGACTGAAAACATCAAAACCAAGCTGGAGCAGGGCGCGGTGTTCACCGTTGTGCCCGTGGGCGGCCACGTAGTGCTGGCCGTCGGTCTGAGCGAGGACGGCAAGATGGTGCGGATCATCGATTCCGCCCCCGGCACTACCTTTGAAGGCCTGCGGGATGAAAAGATGTACTTCCAGCAGGAGGACGGCAGCTTTAAGGCCGCCGAGAACCTCCGCGAGAATCCCGAGCTGCGCTGGTATCTGGAAACGGACCGCTACGGCGCGCTGGAATACTGGCTGCCGCTGGAGTATGTGGCCCAGTGCGGCGGACGGCTGATCCAGGCCAAATAACCCAATCGCAATACAAAAACCGCCAATCGGCAATCCCTGCCGGCTGGCGGTTTCTCACTGCGAAGGAGGAACGGATGAAAACCATTCAGGTCGTGGCCGCCGTGATCCGGGACGGCGACCGCGTTTTTGCCACCCAGCGGGGCTACGGTCCCCAGAAGGACGGCTGGGAGTTTCCCGGCGGCAAGATCGAGCCCGGCGAAACGCCCCGGCAGGCCCTGATCCGGGAGATCCGGGAGGAGCTGGACACCCAGATCGACGTGGGCGAAAAGCTCATTCAGGTGGAATACGATTACCCCGCCTTCCATCTGTCCATGGGCTGCTATCTGTGCGCCGTGGTGTCCGGCAGCCTGACCCTCAAGGAGCACGAGTCCGCCCGGTGGCTGGGGAGAAAGGACATCGACGCCGTGGATTGGCTTCCGGCGGACCGGGCTGTGGCGGCGGAATTGAAGAAACGGTGGGCGGAAGCGATTAACGCCTGTTTCTAAATTCAGAAAGATGCATTTTCGGCATATCAGCCTGACAAAAGGAGGGATTGTCATGCGCGTTTTTGAAGGCTATCAGCGGGGCGTCAACCTGGGCGGCTGGCTGAGCCAGTGCGTATCCATGGACGAAGCGCACTTTGACACGTTCATCACCGAGGCGGACATCGCCCGCATCGCCGGTTGGGGCCTGGATCACGTGCGCCTGCCCATTGACTGCGACGTTGTCTTTGCGGGCATGGACGGCGCGCCGGGTGAGCGCATGCGCCATGTGGACGACTGCGTGGCCTGGTGCGAGCGGCACGGCCTGCGCCTGATCCTGGATCTGCACAAGACCTACGGCTACATGTTCGACTCCGCCGTGGTGCCCGATCCGGACGCCTTTTTCACCGATCCCACCCTGCAGGATGCCTTCCTCCGCCTGTGGCAAACCCTGGCGCGGCGCTATGGCAGCCTGCCCGGCCGCGTGGCCTTTGAGCTGCTCAACGAGGTGACCAATCCCGCCCAGGCCCAGACCTGGAACCGCATCGCCGCCCGCGCCATGGACGCGGTGCGCGCTCTGGCTCCGGACAGCTGGATTCTGGTGGGCGGCGTATATAACAACAGCGTCACCAGCGTGCCGCTGCTGGCCCCGCCCCGGGACGGGCGCGTGGTGTACAATTTTCATTGCTATGAGCCCCTGGTTTTCACCCATCAGGCCGCCGGCTGGGTGCGCGGCATGACGCCGGATTTCACCATGGCTTATCCCGCGCCCCTGGACGCCTATCGCCAGGCCGCGGCCCATCTGGGCATCTGGGAGGCGGAGCCCGGCGCCGCCGACGCCCGTCTCATCGGCCCGGATTACTTTAAAGCCCTGTTCCGCAGCGCCATCGACTACGCCGAGCGGCAAAACGCGCCGCTCTATTGCGGCGAATACGGCGTCATCGACCGCGCCGACCCCCAGGCCACCCTGCGCTGGTTCCGCGACATCCACAGCGCCTTTGCCGCCCATGGCATCGGCCGCGCCGCCTGGACCTATAAGGTGCGCGATTTCGGCCTCACCGATCCCCACTATGACAGCGTGCGGGACCAGCTGATCTCCCTGCTGTAATCCGCCCGTCTGTTTTTCAATTTCCATCAATTATTTCAAATTTTACTCTTGACTTTTTCGCCGCCCTGTGCTAATATATATTTCGCAGTCGCAAGACGGCATGCGGGAATGGCGGAATTGGCAGACGCGCATGATTCAGGTTCATGTGCACGTACGTGCTTGCAGGTTCAAGTCCTGTTTCCCGCACCATAGAACCCTTGATTTTTCAAGGGTTCTGCTTCTTTTTGGCGGCCTTCCACCCCAACCCCACCCCAACGGACCTGATATTGGGGTGGGGCTATACGCCATGGGACATGGTTGGGTGAAATTTTCTATTATTGTTCATCGTTTTACAACCCGGCGATGAACTTTTCCATGCGGTTCGCGCTTTCCTTCTGCATGGTGGCGGTGACGTGTGCGTAGCGATCCAGTGTGAATGCCGAGGAGTAATGCCCGGCGTTCTGCTGGATCGTTTTTACGTCATCCCCCGCCATAATGGAACTGACCACATAAGTGTGTCTCAGATCGTGGAAGCGGTGCGCGTCGATACCCGCTGCCACCAGGATCTTGTGAAGAATCTTCCATGCGGTCGGCTGGGACAGGTGGCTGCCATCCGGATGCGTGAACACCAGGTTGGGGAAGCCGCCATCGTTCCATGCCGGCCCCAGCGCTTTCCGCTGTGCTTCCTGCTCTTCCTTGTGCTTCTTCAGCACCTGGAAGACCGTAGGAGCGGGAGCGATGGTGCGGGGCTTGCTGTTCTTCGGTGTCGCAAACCGGAAGACTTCGCCTTTCTTTCTCGGCTGAGCCAGCTGCTTGGTGACCCGAATCAGACCGTTCTCA